>JAKORH010000028.1 GCA_029777935.1 Pseudomonadota bacterium | reverse complement strand
CCGGCGGTGCCGGCGCCGAGGATCACGATGTTCTTCATCGTCTTGGTCCCGAACTGGATTGATGGAAGTCGATGCGGCACCGATTCCCCTCACCCTCGGTCCCTCTCCCGGGAGGAGAGGGATGCAATCCCCTCTCCCTCCGGGAGAGGGGTGGGGGTGAGGGGCAATCTCGTCGACCGCCGCGCTGATGCTCGCAGAGGGGTGCGCGCGGTGCTTGATCGCTGGCAAGAGTGGATTGACCAACACCGCGTCGACGGGATGATTTCCTACCGACAGGAATCTCGATAGCCTCTTGATCATGGTCTGGCAGTCGATCGACACCGTCCCGCTCGATCTGGGCACCGGCATCGCACCTGCGCGTGCCTTTGCGATCGCGCAGGCGCTGACCCGGCGCGTGCTGCCGCTGATGCGACTCCTTGATGGCCGGCCAGAACCGCTGGCCACCGCCGCGCTGTTCGCGATCGACGGGCTGCTGCTGCTGCTGACCTGCAAGCACGCGCTGGAGCACGGCGTGGCAGTCGGCGATCTCGGCGTGCCGCTCGCGCCCGAGGCGATCTTCTGGCTGCGGTCCGCGCAGCCGCGCGTGCTCGAGCATCCGGCGCGCGATCTGGCGTGCATCGCTCTGGCGCCGCGCGCGGCGGCGCCGCTGCTCGCGCGCTGGCGCGTTGCGCCGCTGCGCGTCGATCGCGCACCGACCTCGGCGCGCACGCTGGCGGTGGCCGGCTATCCGTACGCGCAGATGCGGCGCCACGCACAGGTGATGTACGCGCGGCCGCTGGTGCTGTTCACGCGCGGCCAGACGATCGGCGCGGGAGGCGATCTGCGGCTCGCCTATCGCCGCGTCGCGGCGCGCATCGACGGCGTCGAAGTGCATACGCCGCCGCTCGACGGTGTCTCAGGCGCGACCTGCTGGGCGGTGGAAGAGGACGGCGATCGCTGCGTGCTGCAGCCGGTCGCGGTGCAGATCGCGTTCAAGCATGACGAGTACGCGCGCGCCGAGCCGGTGCATGCGGCCGCGCCGCTGATCGACTGGCTCAGAAACTGAGGTTCAGTTGACGGCCCAGCGGGAATGACGCGGCAGCGTGGCCTGGAGGAACGCCATCTGGTCGGCGAGAATGCGCCGGTTGCTGAGGATGAAGCCTTCGTTGCGGCACACGCGGTAGGGCACATACAGCAGCGGCATGTGCGCTTCTTCCGGCGTGCGGTTGCCCTTGCGCGTGTTGCACGAGCGGCAGGCGGTCACGACGTTGGTCCAGTCGTGCTGGCCGCCGCGCGACACAGGCAAGATGTGTTCGACCGTCAGGTCGCCCTCGGCAAATTGCCCGCCGCAGTAGCCGCAGATCTGGCGATCGCGTGCGAACAGGCGGTGCTTGGTCAGTCCGACGTGCGCATAGCCGAGCGGAATGCGGTGCCGCCCGCGGATCATCACGATCGAACTGGTGACGAACTCCGAGCGCTGCCCGGACGACTCCTGCAATCCGCCCGTCATCGAGAACAGGTTCTCGCCCAGATCGGTGATCACCTTGCCGGCAGCACGGTAGCGCGCTGCGCGCGCCAGGACCGCCCAACGGACCGGCTGGCCGTGGGAGTCGACGATCAGGATTCGAGGCCAGGACTCCAAGGCGAACATGTGGCAAGTTTGCCACGATGGTTCGCGCTTTGCATGAGCCGGGCGGCCTAACCGGCTGGCCGCAAAGGCTTATTCGTCACGTCGCCAACAGCGATCGAACGCCGCGCTGGCGCCGGAGCGCAGAACCACCACCGTGCGCGGCTCGCCCCCGTCGCGCGCGATGTTCAACGGGCCGACCTCGCCGGTGTCCACGTGACGGACGGGGTCGCCCTCGCGCAGCCCGCGCGCCGCGAGATCCTGCAGCAGCGCGAGCACCGCTCGCTCGCGCGCGATCTGGTCGAGGCGGTCCTGCAGCGTCCGCATGGCGAACAAAATGTTGCGAGCGAATCGACGCGCTGGCCATCGGGATTTTTCCGGTACGAATCGCCATCACCCGCGTCACATGGGGCTGCGATCGCCGCCGCCCACGAAGCGCGGGTCGGGACCGGACTCCAGTTTCCTGACGATGCCCGACGAGTCGAAATAGATCGACATCTCCGAGTTCCACCAGTGGTCTTCGAGGTACGGGTACATCCATGCCGTCAGCCCGGACAGCGCGTACCTGCGCGTCATCCACGGCGGGCCGAACTCGCGCCGGACCGTCGTCGTGTCGTCCTTGTCGACGCGCACCTCGCCGAAGTGGCGCGCCGAGATCACCTGCTGCACGCGCAGCACGCGGCCCTTGGCGTCCACATCGACCATCCACGTTTCCTGATTCAGGCGCCCGATCGGATACGCCAGTCGCTTCGCGTCCGGCGGCGACGGCAGCGGATAGACCTCGGCGGGCCGGCCGAAGCGCGCGATCACGTCGGCTTCCGGCGTTCCGGGTGCGACCTTGTCGGGCGTGGCGCAACCGGCCAGCGCGAGCAGTGCGGCCAGCACCAACGCGCGGGCCGCCAGGCGGTGCAATCGATGTATCGGCATACTGTCGCTCCTTCAGCAAACGGGCGGAGGCGGTGAAGTGAAATGGCTCGTTCGCATCATCGCCGGTCTGGTCATCGTCGTCGCGGTGCTTGCGGCGGTCAGTCTCGCCCTGCCATCGCATTTCCGCGTCGAACGCTCCGTCGACATCAACGCCCCGGCGCCCCGCGTTTATTCCCTGCTCGCCGCCCCGGCCGAGTGGAAGCGCTGGACAGTCTGGAACCGCCGCGACCCGGCGATGAAGATCGAATACGGCGGCCCGAACTCCGGTGCCGGCGCTCGCTGGTCATGGCAAAGCGCAACCGAGGGCAACGGCGCGATGGAATTCACCGAGGCGGTGCCCGGCGAGCGGATCGGCTACCGGCTTGCCTTTCCCGATTTCGGCATGACGTCGACCGGCGCGCTGACGATCTCGCCGGTCGGCGGCGGCGTGCGGGTACGCTGGACGAACGAGGGCGAGATGGGCGCCGGCCCGGTCAACCGCTGGTTCGGACTGTTCATGGACCGGCTGGTCGGCAAGGACTTCGAGGCCGGCCTCGCCAACCTGAAGCAACTGGCCGAGGGCGGATGATGCGCGCTTTACTGCTGCGTCTTCCGGCGCGGATAGTTGACCCAGTACACCGAAACGCCCGAATGGAGCGCGGCACGCTCGACCGCAGAGACCTGCGCGTTGTCGACGTCGTCGTTCGCGGCCGGCATGGGCAGGGTCGAGCAACCAGAGGCGAGCAGCGCGAAAGCCACCAGCAGTCCCGTACGTGTCATCGCGTCCTCCCGCGGGTCAAGGCGATCGTCACGATGCCGCTCAATGTACGCCGCTGCATGGCGCCCGCAAGCGATACGCGACGAAACCGCCGGGCGCGGGGACGGAATCACTTCGGCACGATGCGCATGAGCACGCGGCCGGCAGCAGCGCGATGACGCGCGCGACCGCCGCGCTCGCGATCACGACCGCGATCCAGATCGCGGTCGCGCTGGCGGCGCTGGCGCTGCCCTCGATCGCGCCCGTCGTGGCGCGCGATCTCGCCGTGCCGACTTCGATGGTCGGCAGCTACCTGTCGGCGCTGTATCTCGGCGCCTCGGTCGCGGCGCTCGTCGGCGGCGGGCTGGTGCTGCGGGCCGGCGCGATCCGGCTGTCGCAGTGGGGGCTCGTTTTGTGCGCGGTCGCGCTCGTGCTGGCGCTCGCGGCTTCGCTGCCGCTGGTGGCGCTCGCCGCCGTGCTGCTCGGTCTCGGCTACGGGCCGATCACGCCGGCCTCCAGCCACGTGCTGGCGCGCACGGCCTCGCCGCGCAACATGGCGCTGACGCTCTCGATCAAGCAGACCGGCGTGCCGGCCGGCATGGCGCTCGCAGGGATCATCGTGCCGCCGCTCGCGGTCGCGTTCGGCTGGCGCGTGGCGCTTGCGATCGTCGCCGCGCTGTGCGCGGCGGTGGCGCTCGCCGCACAGCCGCTGCGTTCGGATCTCGATGCCGATCGCGACCGGCGCGCGCGCGTGTCGTTCGCGCAGTTGCTGGCGGGCCTGCGGCTGGTGGCGACCACGCCGCGGCTGCGCACGGTGGCGGCGGTGTCGTTCGTGTATTCCGGCATGCAGATGTGCACCACCGGCTTCATCGTCGCCTACCTCGCCGATGAACTCGGCGTGTCGCTGGTGGCCGCGGGACTCGCGCTGACCACCGCCAGCGTGTGCGGCGTGGCGGCGCGCATCGCGTGGGGCGCGCTCGCCGACCGCTGGCTCACGCCGCACCTGACGCTGGCGCTGCTGGGCGCGTTGATGGCGGCGTTCTCCGGAGCGGTGGCGCTCTTCACGTCCGCGTGGCCGTTCGCGGCGATGCTCGTCGTGCTGGCCGCGCTCGGCGCCACCGCGATCGGCTGGAACGGCGTGTACCTGGCGGAGGTCGCGCGCGTGGCGCCGGCCGGGCAGGCGGGGCTCGCCACCGGCGGCTGCCTGTTCTTCACCTTCGTCGGCGTCGTGGTTTGCCCCGCGCTGTTCGGCTGGGCACAGCGCGCCAGCGGCAGCTACGCGGCCAGCTTCGGCGCGGCGACCGTCGTATGCGCTGCCGTCGCGCTGTGGCTGTTCGCCGGCCGCCGCGCGGATTTCGATGCGAACTGACTGCCCGAACGTGCTATCGAGATGGATGTCTCGGGCAATAATGCAAACGTGGTGTTCAGTCGCATCGATCTACTTCCGAGAGTCGGCCACAGAGGCGGCAGATGCTGAACTCGATTGCGCGTGGTTGGGCGGTTTCGGCGGTCGTCTTCGCAGTTTGCGTTTGCGAGATGGCGGAAGCGCAATCGCGCATCGACCTGATGGCTCTGCTGAGGGACACTCAACAGATCAACTCCGAGTCCCGTCGGCTGACGATGGCGTGGTGGATTCCCACGGAATACTGGCGCGGCTCGCTGGAGAGCGCCGGCGCCCCGCCCGAGAAGGCGAAGGAGATCCTCAAGCTCGTCAATTCAGCCCTGATGATCGCCGTCGTCGATGGGACCTTCGGGCCGCTCGGGGCTTTGATCTTTCGCGCCGAGACTTCCATTCGCAGCGCGACGCGAGTTCTCGACGCGTCTGGGCGCGAGTACGCACCGCTCGAGCCCGCGGCCCTCGATCCAAACCTTCAGAACCTGGCTGCCATGTTACGTCCGACGCTGGCGAATGCGCTGGGACGCATGGGCGAGAACATGAACATCATGTTCTTCCCGATCGCATCAGCCGACGGGAAGCGCATTGCAGAGGCCGATACTGAAGGCTCCTTCACAGTCGTTGTCGATGGCCGCGAGTTCACGTACAGGACGCCGCTCGCCAGTCTGCTGCCGCGAAAGGTCGATCCAGCAACAAAGGAGACCTTTCCGGGCAACTTCCGCTTCAACCCATACACCGGTGCGCCGCTGTCGATTGCCCCTCTGCAGACCGAGGCGTCGCCGATCAGATAGGCTCGGCCGCCGTTGGTCGCGACCTCGTACCGCTGCGCGCGTTTCAGTTGACCTTCTTGATCGAAGTGACGATCAGGTCCTCACCCTTCTGCTCGGCGGCGAATTTCACCTTGTCTCCGACCGCCAGACCCTCGGCCATCTTCGGGTCCTTGAACTTGAAGCTCATCGTCATCGCGCCCATGCCGATGTTCCTGATCTCGCCGTGCTTGAGCAGCACCGTGCCGCGCGCATTGTCGATGCGGCGCACTTCGCCGTCGGTCAGTTCGGCCGATTTGGTCGCGGTTGCGGGCGCAGTCGTGGCCGTCCCGTGACCGCTGTGTTGCGCCAGCGCGGGCATTGCCGGCGCAACGAGCGCGGCGGCAAGAAGGAGGTGAAGTGTTTTCATCGAGGCCTCTCGTTTGGGATTTCGGATTGAGGATTGCGGATTGTGCAAGCGACGGACCACGGATCACGAATCACGCGTCACGGTCCTCAGCTTCCACTGCATAACGAGCGCATAGATCGCGGGGATGACCGCGAGCGTCAGCACGGTCGACGACACCATGCCGCCGACCATCGGCGCGGCGATCCGGCGCATCACTTCCGATCCGGTGCCGGTCGACCACATGATCGGCAAGAGGCCGCCCATGATTGCGACCACCGTCATCATCTTCGGCCGCACGCGTTCGACCGCACCTTCCATCACGGCGGCATACAGGTCAGCGACGGTCGCGTCCTTGCGCTCGTACTCGCGCTGCTCGCGGATCTCGCGCCACGCGCTGTCGAGGTAGATCAGCATCACCACGCCGGTCTCGGCGGCCACGCCCGCCAGCGCGATGAAGCCGACCGCCACCGCGACACTCAGGTTGTAGCCGAGCCACCACAGCAGCCAGATGCCGCCGATCAGCGCGAACGGCACCGACAGCATCACGATCAGCGTGTCGGTGACGCGGCGGAAGTTCAGGTACAGCAGCACGAAGATGATGCCGATCGTCAGCGGCACGACGATCTTCAGCTTCTCGAGCGCGCGCGCGAGATACTCGAACTGGCCGCTCCAGGTGATGTACATGCCGGGCAGCAGGTTGACGTTCTCGCGCACCGCCTGCTGCGCGTCGCGTACATACCCGCCGATGTCGCGGCCGCGGATGTCGACGTAGATGTACGCGCTCAACAACGCGTTCTCGGTGCGGATCTGCGGCGGCCCCTGCACTAGCTCGACGCGCGCGAGCTGCCCGAGCGGGACCATCGCCGGCGGCTGTCCCGACTCGCTCATGATCGGCACCAGCACCTCGCGCTCGATCCGCTGCGGATCGGCGCGCGCGTCGCGCGGATAGCGGACGATCACGCCGAACCGGTTGCGCCCCTCGACGGTGGTCGTGACCATCTCGCCGCCGAGCGCGGTGGCGACCACGTCCTGCAGCGCGCCGATCGAAAGGCCATAGCGCGCGAGCTGCGCGCGGTCGGGCACCACGTCGAGGTAGTAGCCGCCGGTCAGCCGCTCCGCGTACGCGCTGGTGGTGCCCGGAACGTTGCGCACCACCGTCTCGATCTCGCGCGCCACGCGCTCCATTTCCGCCAGGTTCGAGCCGAACACCTTGATGCCGATCGGGGTGCGGATGCCGGTGGACAGCATGTCGATGCGCGCGCGAATCGGCATCGTCCAGGAGTTGGCGACTCCCGGGAACTGCAGCGCGCGGTCCATCTCGGCGATCAGCTTGTCGATGTTCATGCCCGGACGCCACTGCGACTCGGGCTTCAGGTTGATCACTGTCTCGAACATCTCCAGCGGCGCCGGGTCGGTCGCGGTCGCGGCGCGACCGGCCTTGCCGATCACCGATTCGACCTCCGGAAAGCTCCTGATGATCTTGTTCTGCGTCTGTACCAGTTCGCCGGCCTTCGTGACCGACATGCCGGGCAGCGAGGTCGGCATGTAGAAGAGCGTCCCCTCGTTCAGCGTCGGCATGAACTCGGTGCCGAGCTTCGTCGCCGGCCAGATCGAGGCGACGCCGACGACGAGCGAAAGCGCGATCGTCAGCAGCTTGTTTCGCAGCACCCACGCGATGACGGGCCGGTACAGCGCGATCAGCACGCGGTTCACGGGGTTCCTCGACTCGGGCAGGATGCGGCCGCGGATCAGCCAGATCATCAGCAGCGGCACCAGCGTGACCGACAGCAGCGCCGCGCCTGCCATCGCGAAGGTCTTGGTGTACGCGAGCGGCGCGAACAGGCGTCCTTCCTGCGCCACGAGCGTGAACACCGGCAGGAAGCTCACGGTGATGATCAGGAGCGAGAAGAACAGCGCCGGCCCGACTTCCTTGCCGGCCTCGATGATCGCGAGCGTTCGCGCACTTGGGTCACTGGCGCCGCTCGGCAGCCGTTCGAGGTGCTTGTGCGCGTTCTCGATCATCACGATCGCCGCATCGACCATCGCGCCGATCGCGATCGCGATCCCGCCCAGGCTCATGATGTTGGAGTTGATGCCGAGCCACCGCATGCAGATGAAGGCGATCAGCACGCCGACGGGCAGCATGATGATCGCCACCAGCGCGCTCCTGACGTGCAGCAGGAACAGCACGCACACCAGCGCCACGATCACCGACTCCTCGAGCAGAGTCGATTTGAGCGTGCCGATCGCGCGCTTGATCAGCTCCGAGCGGTCGTAGACGGCGTGGATCGTCACGCCGCCGGGCAGCCCGGCCTTCAGTTCGTCGATCCGCTGCTTGACGCTGTCGATCACGGAGAGCGCGTTCTCGCCGAAGCGCGCCACCGCGATGCCGGACACCACTTCGCCTTCGCCGTTCAACTCCGTCAGTCCGCGCCGCTCGTCGGGACCGAGCTCGACGCGCGCGACGTCGCGCACGCGCACGGCGGTGCCCTTGTCCGCGCGCACGACGAGAGCCTCGATGTCGGCCGCGCTGCGCAGGTAGCCGCGGCCGCGCACCATGTACTCGGTTTCGGCCAGTTCCACCACGCGCCCGCCGACGTCGCGGTTCGAGTCGCGGATCACCTGCGCGACCGCCATCAGCGGGATGTTGTAGGCGCGCAGCTTCACCGGATCGACGATCACCTGGTACTGCTGCACGAAGCCGCCGACCGACGCGACCTCGGCCACGCCCTGCGCCTTGGTGAGCTGGTAGCGCAGGTACCAGTCCTGCAGCGTGCGCAGTTCCGCCAGCGTGCGGTTCTTCGCCTGCACCACGTACTGGTAGACCCAGCCCACGCCGGTCGCGTCCGGCCCGATCTGCGCCGATACGCCGGGCGGCAGCCGCGAGGCGGCGAAATTCAGGTACTCGAGCACGCGCGAGCGCGCCCAGTAGATGTCGGTGCCGTCCTCGAAGATCACGTAGACGAACGACACGCCGAAGAACGAGAAGCCGCGAACGACCTTCGACTTCGGCACCGACAGCATGGCGGTCGACAGCGGATACGTGACCTGATCCTCGACCACCTGCGGCGCCTGTCCGGGGTATTCGGTGTAGACGATCACCTGCACGTCGGACAGATCCGGCAGCGCATCGAGCGGCGTGCGCACGATCGCGATCACGCCGGCGAACACGACCGCCAGCGTGGCGAGCGCGATCAGGAACGGATTGCGCGCGGACCAGGCGATCAGGCGTTCAAGCATGAGTCGACCCGCAAGGACAGGCCCTCACCCTCGGTCCCTCTCCCGGAGGGAGAGGGATGCAAAGCCCCTCTCCCTCCGGGAGAGGGGTGGGGGTGAGGGCAAGTACGAGCGCAGCGCGTCCTCATCGCCTCACCTCGATCTTCGTCACCACCCATTCGCCCGGCTTGCGCTCGACGAACTCGAACGAAATCGGCGAGCCGGGCTTCACGGCCTTGGCGATCGCGTCGTTGGCCGGCATGAACTCCATCTGCATCTTCGGCCAGCCGAGGCTTGCCACCGGCTCGTGCGCGATCAGCAGCGCGCCGCTCGCCGCATCGACGTCGATCAGCGTTCCGGTCGCGCTGTGCGCGACCTTGCCTGCGGCCGGTGTGGGCGCGCCGACCGGGCCGAGCGAGCCGAGCGCGGCTTTCAGGTTGCTCTCGGCGTCGATCAGGAAGTTGGCGGCGACGACCACGCTTTCGCCCTCCTTCACGCCGTCGAGGATCGCGACGTACTCGTCGCCGCGCGCGCCGAGCTTGACCTCGCGCGGCTCGAAGCGGCCGTTGCCGAGGTCGACCAGCACCACGCGGCGGCGCCCGCTGTCGATCACCGCCGAATTCGGCACCGCGAGCACCGCGGCTGCCGCGGTCGGCAATTCGACCTGTGCGTACATCGCGGGCTTCAATCTTCCGCCGGGGTTGGGAAGTTCGATGCGGACCTGCGCGGTGCGCGTCTGCTCTTTCAGCGTCGGATAGACGTAGGTCACGCGGCCCTTGAACGCCTCGCCCGGATACGCATCGAAGCGCACCTGCACCGGCTGGCCGACGCGCACGCGCGCCAGATCCAGCTCGAACACGTCGGCGATCACCCACACGCTCGACAGGTCGGCGAGCTGGTACAGCATCTCGCCCGGCATGAAGCGCATGCCCTGCGTGGCCTTGCGCTCGATCACCACGCCGCCCGCGGGCGCGCGGAACGTCAGCGCACGTTTCGGCTCGCCGCCGGAGGCCAGGCGCGCGATGTCCTCGTCGGTCACGTCCCAGTTGCGTAGCCGCGCCAGCGCCGAATCCGCCAGCCGCTTCATGCCGGCCTGCGTCTGCGCGTCGGCGTCCTTCACGTGCGCCAGACCCTGCGCCGCGACCGCGTATTCGCGCTGCGCGGCGAGCAGCTCCGGGCTGTATGCCTCGAAGAGCGGGGTGCCTCTGGCGACGAACTGCCCGGTCGCGTTCACGTGCAGCCGCTCGATGTAGCCCTCGAACTTCGCGGTGATCGTGTTCAATCGCCGCTCGTCGATCTCCACCCGCCCGGTCGCGCGCACCACCGCGTCGAGCGCGCGTTTGCCGACCTTCTCGGTGCGCACGCCGAGCCGCTGCACTTTCTCCGTGCCGATCCTGATTCCCGAGCCGGCGTCCTGGTCCTCGCCCTCGTACACGGGGATGTAGTCCATCCCCATCGAGTCCTTCTTCGGCGTCGGCGACGTGTCCGGCAGCCCCATCGGATTGCGGTAGTAAAGGATCTTCCTGCCGCCCTTGTCCGCCGGCGCCGCCGCAGTCTGTGTCGCCGTCGAATGCGCACCGCGCGCTCCGAACCAGTAGCCCGCTGCCGCCGCGACCGCCGCGCTGACCACGACCGCCAGCGCCACTCCCGTCGCCCGTCCCCGCGCAATCCGCAATCCGCAATCCGCAATCCTCATAGCTCTTCCCCCAGCACCCGCTCGATCTCGGCCTGCCTCATCCGTGCCTCGGCGCGCGTGCGGATCAATGTCAGCCGCGCCTGGCGGATCTGCCGCTGCGCCTCAAGCACGGTGGTGAAATCGACCTTGCCGGTCTCGTAGCCGGCGAGCGCGGCCTGCCACGTCACTTCCGCCTGCGGCAACAGGCTCGTGCGCGTCAGCGTCTCGACGCGGTGGGCTGCTTCGAAGCCGGCCACGCTTTCTCCGAGTTGCGCCAGCAGGTCGTTCAACTGCGCCTCGCGCCGCGCCTGCGCGGCTCCCAGCATCGACAGCGCCTCGCGCTCGTCCGCGCGGCGGCTCGACTGCTGCAGCGGGATGTTGACTTCGAACATCAGCTCCCATTCGGAGATGCGGTTGCGCATCTGGATCGGCGCGATGCCGAACGTGAACTCCGGGTAGCGGTTGGCGAACACCGCGTCCTTGTTCTTCTCGGCGGCGCGGATACGCGCGTCTTCCGCCTTCAACTGCGGATTGCGCGCCAGCACGCGGTCGCGCAGCGCCGCGAGATTCACGCGCGCCAGCGGCGGCAGCGCCGCGTCGCCGCGCGGTTTCGCGAGCGGCGCATCGGAGGCGCGCGCCAGCAGGCCGTTGATGCGCGCGCGCGTGGCGGCGAGGTCGGCTTCGAGCAGCGCGATGTCGCTCGTCATCGACGTGCGCTCGACCTGCGCGCGCAGCGCATCCTGTTGCGGGGCCAGCCCGCCCGCGTAACGCACCTGCGCGACCGATTCGAGCCGGTTGACCAGCTCGAGCAGCTCGCGCGACTGGACCAGGCTCTCGGTCGTCTGCTGGTAGCGCGCGTAGGCCGACTTGATTCGCAGCGCGATTTCCGTCCAGGTCGCGTCGGTGCGATACGCGGCTTCGTCGGCCAGCGCCTGCGCGGCGTCGCGCTTCGCGTCGCGCTTGCCCCACGACGGGAACGTCTGCCGCACCTGGTAGCGCGTGTTGCCGACGCGGCCAGGCAGCAGGTTCGGACTCGACGCGCCGCCGTTGTCGATGTCGCGCAGCTCGACGGTCAGCATCGGATCGGAGAGGCTCCCGGCCGGCAACACGCGTTGCGCGGCCGCGTCGGCCTCATAACGCATCGAGCGCAATTCGGGCTGGTGCGCGGCCGCGTAGTCGAGCAGGCCCTGCAGCGTGGCGCCCAAGTCGGCCGGCGCGTCCTGCGCGAAAGCGGCGCTGCACGCGACCGCGGCGGTGACGGCGAAGAGTGCGATGCGCGATTTCAGTACGACCGATCTTGACCTCGGCGTCGTTCCCGCCCCCGATTCAAGCACTCGGGGGCAGGCTCCCGCGGGAACCCAGCGACTCTCCGCCGAAAGGCACTGGATCCCCGCTTTCGCGGGGATGACACCCCGGGCGAAGTACAGAGAAGGATTGCTGAGAGGGCACTGGATCCCCGCTTTCGCGGGGATGACACCCCGGCGCTGGAGGCGTTGCGGTTCAGTTCCGCGGCACTGGATCCTCGCGTTCGCGGCGATGCCACCCCACCTCGATGCGTTTGCCATCGATCGCACCTTCAGCGGTAGCTCGCCCAGACGCGCGCGCCGCCGCGGCTGTCGACCAGCAGCACGTCGTACTTGTCCTTCTGGCCGCTGTAATCGGGGCCGTCCATGCCAGGCGAGCCGATCGGCATTCCCGGCACGGCGAGCCCGAGTGCCGTCGGCCGCTCTCGCAGCAGCCGCCTGATCTCGCGCGCGGGCACATGGCCTTCGACCACGTAGCCGCCCACCAGCGCGGTGTGGCACGAGCCGTACTTGTCCGGCAGGCCGAAGCGCGCGCGGTAGTTGCGCGTGTCGGGTACGTCGTTGGCTTTCACCTTGAAGCCGTCGGCTTCCAGATGCCGGATCCAGTCCTTGCAGCAGCCGCAGGTCGAACTCTTGTAGACCTCGACCATTGGCGCGGACTCGGCCCGGGCGAGCAAGGGTGCTGCGGTGAGCAGCGCCAGCGTCTGCAGCGCCGTGCGGCGTGAAATACGGGTAGTCATGCGCTTCTCCTGTGCGACCGCGGCGCGGTCGCGAACCTGTGAACGATCGACGTCACGCGGGCTCGCCGCCCGCGGCGATCGAGGTCAGGTCAGGGAAACGCAGTACAGGATCGTGAACGGCGGAGCGGTCGCGTGCGCCAGCCCGAGGCGCGACGCGGGCGTTTCGACCCGCACCGCGTCGGCAGCGCGTGCGATGACCAGTGCCGGCGGCGGCGCCGCGAAGGCGACCGCGGCTGCGCCCGAGGCCTGCTCGTCGGCGCCGCAGTGCTTGTAGCAGAGCGTGGACGGCGCATCGCTTTCGTCGGCGCCATCGCAGTGGCTCGCCGCGGCTGCCGCGGCATGCGCGTGTCCGGCCGACCAGATCGTCGGGCACGCGTGCGCCGCCAGCGACCATTGCGCGAGCAGCAGAGCGCACAGCACGACCAGGATCGTGCGCAGGCGGAAGGAGCGGCTGAACTTCATTCGGGTTCCGGTGTGCGGTTACGATACTCGTTACACACCGTCAACGCGCGCAGGTTAGCGGTGCGCCCGCCGCGGGCGTTTGCGCTAGCGCAAGCCGGGTAGTCCTGCCGCGCACAGGCGGCGTGATCGGAGGCGACGCCTTCACCGCACCGGACCGTGCCTCGCTTCGTTCGCGAAGAACACGTCCAGCGTCGGAAACGCACCTGCGCCGCCGATGCAGTCCCACAGGTATATCGCCAGCCCCGGATCTCCCGTCCACAGCGAATATCGCATCTGCCCGTAGCGTGCGGCGTCCGCTTCGGTCTGCGCCATCGCGTGCATCGCGAACGCGCGCGCCCGCTCGAGCCAAAGCGGATCGCGCGTGCGGCGATACAGCCCGAGAAAGGCATAACCGTTGCCGCCAGTGCCGTGGCATAGGTTCGAGCCCTTCGCCAGCGGGCCCGCGTCCCAGATCGTCTCGCCCGCGGCGAGCAGCAGCTCGTCGAGTGCGGTGCCCGGAAAATCGGCGAGGCAGACGACGAAGCCGGGTGCGCCGTGGCAGAACTGCATCAGCAGGATCGGCGCCCGGCTGGCGGGCATGTAGAGCACTGCGGGCCAGTTGGCGCCTCGACCCTCGCGCATCGCGGTGCGCTCGATGGTCTGCGCGATGCACTGCTCCCATTCAGCCCATTCTTCCGCCAACAGGTGCCGGCCACGGATCAGCGCAGCGGCGGTCGCAACGAACCCGTGCACGCCGCCGAGATACGTGCTGATGCGGCCGTACATGTCCTGGGTCCAGTAACGAGACTGATATTCGGGCGACCACTGCAGTTGCGACCACAGCTTGCGCGCGGTGGCGCGATGAAGCTCGGCCCAGCGCGCCTCGCCCGTGCGCTCGTGCAGGAAGAGAGCCGCGAGCAGCGTGCCCGGTGCGCCCCACATCAGTTCGCGCGTCGGATGGCCGAGGTTGCCGGCGATCAGTTGTTCCAGTCGGGTCGCCTTCTGTTCCGTCGGGGCCAGCCAGTGACTGAGCAGCAGGAAGCCGGTGTCGCCCATCAGATAGGAGGCGAGGTTCGCGCCCGTGCCTCCGCTCGCACGCAGCCAGGCCCGATTCAGCGGCAGCAGCGCATCGACGTAATCGGCATGGGAACGCTCGAGCCGCGCCGCGCCGACCGCCTGCAGGTAATGCAACGCCCACGCGACGCCGCAGGCGCCGAAGTAGAGCGGATACAGTGGCCCGGTGTCGCCGCCGTCGGCATCCTTCGGATGGATCGGCCAATGCGACTGCGCGGAGAAGCTCGCTTCCGCATCGCGCACGATGCGCGCGATCATGTCCCGTGCGCGCGACTCGTCCCATGCGTCGGCGCGCAGCGGTTCGTGACGGGCGGGGTCGTAGAGCATCTGCGCGTTCCCTGCGGCGGCGTTGTACTGAAGTCTTGTGCACCCAGTCGATGCCGCGAAATCGTCGGCGCTGCGTCCGCAGGTTCGAGAGTTGGTTACCGGCGCGGACCCTGGCCGGTCCGTGAAGGCGTGACCGACGCGCACCCTGCGCGCGTCGCCACGCGGCCGCAGGTGCGCCAGCGGATCGATGGTTCCGAGTCGTTCGTGGACAGGACACCCGGGCAGATGCCCGGAGTTGACGCCGCGCAAACGGCCCGAAGTTGGGACAAGGAACGTTGAACCTTGGCCATCATTGGCCGTTCAAAGCTCTCGCATCGATCGGTCGAAGGAGAAGCACATGAACTGGAAACGAACCGCGATCGTCGCAGCGACCGCATTGGGTATCGGCGCAACAGCCTTCGCGCAGCAGACGCAGACGCAGGCGCCGCCGCCGGCGATGGGCCCGGGAATGGGGTCGGGAATGATGGGTGGCCACGGCCCCGGTTATCCCGGCAACGGGCCCGGCTGGCACCATCGCGATGGCGACGACTGGGGCTGGGGAATGGGCGGCCGCGGCGGGTGGGGCATGGATCCGGGAATGATGGGACGGTACGGCGGAATGGGCATGGGGCCGGGAATGATGGGCGGCATGCCCATGATGGGCGGCATGGGCATGGGGATGATGGGTCCCGGTCTCGGTCTCATTGCGCGCCTCGACCTGACCGACAGCCAGCGCCAGCAGGTGCTCAAGGTCGAAGACGATCTGCGCCGCAAGAACTGGGACGTGATGGGCAAGATGCAGGACGACATGGCCAGGCTGCGCGATGCGTGGAGCGCAGGCAAGCGCGATCGCGCCGCGATCCTCGCGGCCTACAAGGACATGTCCGATCTGCGGCTGAAGATGATCGAAAACACGCTCGACGCGCGCGACAAGGCCGAGGCCCTGCTGACGCCGCAGCAGCGCGAGCAGTTGAAGCGCCACGCGTGGTGACCGGCGAGAGGTGCCCGCTACGCAGAAGAAGCGCGATCTCGCGGCCTGACGCGCGCGAAACCTAGCGGACGCCGGTCGCGATCGAATCGATGATCGGGCAGGTCGGGCGCCGCGCCGAATGCTCGCACGCGTGGATCAGGTGCTCGAGCGTCTTCTGCATTCGCTGCAGATCGTCCACGCGGCCGCGGATCTGCGCGAGCCGTCGCGAGGCGATGCGGCGGATCGATCGGCGGTCGGTGCCGTCCTGAAGCTGCAGCAGTTCGCCGATCTCGTCCAGCGCGAAGCCGAGTTGCTGCGCGCGGCGGATGAAGACGAGCCGCGCAGCGTCGGCCGCACCATACCGGCGCACGGTGCCTGCGCCGCGCGCGCCCTTGGCGGGCAGCGGCAGCAGGCCGCGGCGCTGGTAATAGCGCACCGTCTCGACGTTGACGTCGTCGGCCGCCGCCAGAGCGCCGATGGTCATGGTCATTTCGTTCATCGCGGGATTCCCGGGCTTGACTCCGTACTCGGGTACGGAGTCTAGGATGCCTACATCAATGAAAGGGAGCGCGATGCTGAAGCGAACCGAGGGCACCGAACTGGAGCGGGACCGGCACGCCGACCGTGCCGGCCGCGCGCACGGCCATGAGCATGCGCACTCGCACCACGCGCATTTGCACGGCGATCCTACGCATCACCACGACGACGGCGCTGCACAGGCCGTGCCGGCTGCACCCGGCACCATGTACACGTGCCCGATGCATCCGCAGATTCGCCAGCCGCAGCCCGGCAACTGCCCGATCTGCGGCATGGCGCTCGAGCCGGAGCTGCCGTCGCTCGAGGAAGGGCCGAATCCGGAACTGGTCGACTTCACGCGCCGCTTCCGGTGGACGCTGCTGCTGACCACGATCGTCACCGTGCTGGCGATGTTCGGCCATCGGCTGCAGTGGTTCGAACCGGCCACGCAGAGCTGGATCGAGCTGGTGCTCGCCGCGCCGGTGGTGTGGTGGGCAGCATGGCCGTTCTTCGTGCGCTGGCAGCAGTCGATCCGGAATCGCAGCCCGAACATGTGGACGCTGATCGGCACCGGCGTGGGCATCGCGTACCTGTACAGCGCGGTGGCGACGATCGCGCCGCAAATCTTTCCGGTTTCGTTTGCCGTACACGGCCGCATCGGCGTGTACTTCGAGGCGGCGGCGGTGATCGTTTCGCTGACGCTGCTCGGTCAGGTCCTGGAACTGCGTGCCCGCTCGGCAACGAGCGCGGCGATCAGGGCGCTGCTGGGGCTGGCGCCGACGACCGCGCGCCGGCTGTGCGACGACGGCAGCGAGGAGGACATCCCGCTGGCGCACGTACACGTCGGCGACCGGCTGCGCGTGCGGCCGGGCGAGAAGGTGCCAGTCGACGGCGTGGTGCTCGAAGGCCGCTCGTCGATCGACGAGCCGATGCTGACCGGCGAGCCGATCCCGGTCGAAAAGCAGCTTGGCGAGCGCGTGATCGGCGCCACCATCAACGGCACTGGCAGCCTCATCATGCGCGCCGAGAAGGTCGGCGCCGAAACGGTGTTGTCGCAGATCGTGCAGATGGTCGCCACCGCGCAGCGCTCGCGCGCACCGTTGCAGCGGATGGCCGATGCGGTGTCGTACTGGTTCGTGCTCGCGGTCGGCGCGATCGCGCTCGCCACGTTCTTCGCCTGGGGCGTGTTCGGCCCCGAGCCGTCGTGGGTGTACGGCACGATCAATGCGATCGCCGTGCTGATCATCGCGTGCCCGTGTGCGCTGGGGCTCGCCACGCCGATGTCGGTGATGGTCGCCACCGGCCGCGCGGCGACCTCGGGCGTGCTGTTCAAGGACGCGGAAGCGATCGAGCACCTGCGAAGAATCGACACGCTGATCGTCGACAAGACCGGCACGCTGACGGTCGGCAAGCCGGCGTTCCGGTCGGCGATCCCGGCGCCCGGCTTCGAGGAGGACGAGGTGCTGCGCGCGGCCGCCAGCCTCGACGCGGGCTCCGAGCATCCTTTGGCCGAGGCGATCGTCGCCGAAGCGCGCCGGCGCGGCCTGGTGCTTGCCAGTGCGCAGGACTTCGAATCGTCGACCGGCATCGGCGTGCGCGGGCGCATCGACGGCGCAGCGGTCGCGGTCGGCAACGCGGTGCTGATGCGCGAACTCGGCGTCGACGTGACGCCGCTCTTGCCGCAGGCCGAGGCGCTGCGCGCGCAGGCGGCGAGCGTGGTGTTCGTCGTCGTTGGCGGCCGGCTCGCGGGGTTGATCGCGGTGGCCGATCCGATCAAGGAGTCGACGCCCGACGCGCTGCGGGTGCTCGCGCGCGCGGGCATCCACGTCGTGATGGCCACCGGCGACGGGCTCGCGACCGCGCGCGCGGTGGCGGCGCAGCTCGGCATCGGCGAGGTCTACGGCGAAGTACGGCCGCAGGACAAGGCCGAACTGGTCACGAAGTTCAAGCGCGACGGCCGGCGCGTTGCGATGGCGGGCGACGGCATCAACGACGCGCCTGCGCTCGCTGCCGCCGACGTCGGCATCGCGATGGGCACCGGTACGGACGTGGCGATGGCCGCCAGCCACGTCACGCTGGTCAAGGGCGACCTGCGCGGCATCGCGCGGGCGCGCGAGCTGTCGCAGGCGACCGTGTCGAACATGAAGCAGAACCTCGGCTTCGCGCTGGTCTACAACGCGCTCGGCGTGCCGATCGCGGCGGGCGTGCTGTATCCGTTCTTCGGGCTGCTGCTGTCGCCGCTGATCGCCGCAGCAGCGATGAGCTTCTCGTCGGTCAGCGTGGTCGGCAATGCGCTGCGGCTGCGGTCGGCGTGATCAGGCCGGCGTGACTACTGCGGCGCCAGCGAAGCGCTGAACTCGACGTGCACCTGCGCACCCAGCCAGCGCGTGTCGGCCCATTCTCCGGTGCCGATGCCGTAGTCGAGGCGGTTCAGCGTGAATGATCCCGTAATCGCGCGCCGCGCTTGCGCCGCATCGAGCGCGAACGGCACGTCGATCGTGCGCCGCGTGCCCTTGACCTGCAGCGTGCCGCGAGCGACCTGCCGGCCGGGGGCGGGATCGCTCGCCGCTCCGGTGAACGCGATGCGCGGATACGCCGCGGTGTCGAAGAAGTCCTTGTCCTTCAGCGCGGCGTCGATTTCCGGCAAGCCCGTGTCGACGGAGGCCGGCTCCAGCCACACGTCGACGCTCGTGACCTTGCCCTGCTCGACGCAGATCTCGCCCCCGAAACGGCGGAACACGCCGCGAAACGGCGCGCCGGTCTGCTGCGCCTCGAAGCGCACGCGGCTCGCCGCGGGATCGACGCGGTAGCACTCGGCCGCTGCCGCGACCGGCAGCACGAATGCGAGCAAGAGCGCGAGCACGAACAGGCCGCGCATCATCGGCTGCGCTGCGGCCGCCACGGCAGCATCCGGTGCATCACGCCGTCGCGCAGCACGAGCGCGTGGCGCAGCGCTGCCGCGACGTGCAGCGCGATCAGCAGCGCGAACGCCGCGGCACAAGCAATGTGTACTGTCCTGAGCAGCGGCGCGAGTTCGCGGTTGCGGTCGATCAGGTCCGGCACCACGAACATGCCGAACCAGTTCGCCGACAGTCCCGCCGCCGACGCGTACAGCCAGCCCGCCAGCGGCGTCAGCAGCAGCAGCACGTACAGCGCGCGATGCGCGGCGAGGGCCGCGCGCCGCTCCCAGCGCGGCAGCCACGCGGGCAGCACAGGCGGCGCCTGCCGCGCGCGCCACGCGAGCCGCGCGAGCACCAGCACGAGGATCGCCAATCCGAGCGACTTGTGGCGCGACAGCCATTGCAGCCGCGCGAGGCTGACGGGAAGATGCGCGGCGTACACGCCAAGCGCAATCTGCGCCAGCACCAGCACGGCCACCAGCCAGTGCAGCGCCTGCGCCACCGCGCCGTACGCATCGATCGAGTTCGGGAACCGGGACACGTGAGCGTGGTCCGTGCTGAGATGTCGACTACGATAGACAGGACACGCGCCGCCGCGTTCTTATTCCCGCTGTTGCTGTCGGGCTGCCAGACGCTGCCGCCGCCGGCGGCGCAGACAGCGGCGCAGACAGCGGCGCAGACCGCGGTGCTGCCCGCACCCGTCGCCGCACCAGCGCTGCCGGCCGCGGTTGCGCGCTACGCGGTCGAACCGCAATCATCCGAGGTGCGCCTTCTCGTATACCGCGACGGGCCGCTGGCGCGTTTCGGCCACGATCACGTGATCGTCGGACGCGTGCGCGGCGAACTGCTGGCGGCCGCGGGCGATGCGGCGAGCGGCTTTCGCCTCGAGATCCTCGTCGATTCCTTCGCGGTCGATCCGCCGCAGGCGCGCGCGGAGGAGGGCGAGGAGTTCGCCCCCGAAGTGTCGCCGCAGGCAAGGAGCGGTACGCGCGACAACATGCTGGGCCCCGCGGTGCTCGACGCCGCCGCGCATCCGATCATTCGCATCGACGCGATCGAGTTCGCCGGCCCGCAGTGGAATCCGATCGTGACTGTGCGCGTCACTCTGCGCGGCGTCACGCGCGACGTGCGCTTTCCCGCCGCGGTGTTCCACGACGGCGACGCGCTCGGCGTGATCGCGGCGTTCCGGATCCGGCAGTCCGATTTCGGCATCACGCCGTTCTCCGCGCTGAACGGCGGGCTACTCGTGCGCGACGCGATCGATGTGCGCGTGCGCATCGCCGCGCGGCGCTCGCCATGACGCACGCGGCCGCCGCCTCCGCCCTGCGCTGAATGGACCACCCTCGCGCCGCGCGCTCGGGGACTCGCGCTTGGGGCGGCCCGGTGCGCCCGTGGCCCATGGCGCGGCGGTATCTGGCGCTGCTGCTGATCGGCAACCTGCTGTGGGAACTCGCGCAGTTGCCGCTATACACCCTCTGGTACCGCGGCTCGCCGCGCGAGATCGCGTTCGCGGTCGCGCACTGCACCGGCGGCGACCTGCTGATCGGCGGCGGCGCGCTGATGCTGGCGGTGATGCTCGCCGGCGGCCACGGCTGGCCGCGGCAGCGCTTCCTGTGCGTGTCGCTGCTCACGGTCGCCATCGGCGTGATGTACACCGTCTACAGCGAATGGGTGAACGTCTCGGTGCGCGGTGCGTGGGAATACGCCGCCGCGATGCCGCGGCTGCCGTGGCTCGGCACCGGGCTGGCACCGCTGGCGCAGTGGATTGTCGTGCCGGCGCTGGCGTTCTGGCGGCTGGCGCGGTCGCGGTGAACGGACGGGAACCGATCGCGCCACTAGACTGCCGCGGTGAACGCGCCGCGCGAAACCGAACTGAAGCTCACTGTTACCGCCGCCGACGTGGCGCGATTGCGGCAGCGGCTGCGGCGCTTCGGCCGGCCGCGGATCGAACGGCTCGAGACCGTCTACTACGACAGCGCGGGCTTCGCGCTCGCCGCGCAGGGCATCGCGCTGCGCGTGCGCCGCGCCGGCCGACGCTGGCTGCAGACGCTGAAGACGCTCGGCGCGCAGACCGCGCTGGCGCGCCGCGGCGAATGGGAGACGCCGGCGCCGGGCGGCCGCCTCGACGTCGCGCGCTTCGCCGCTACGCCGCTGGCGACGCTGCTGCGCGTGCAGCCGGATCTCGAGATCGCGCCGCAGGTCCGCACCCGCTTCGAACGCGCGCTGTGGTTTACCGCCGATCGCGCGATCGAGATCGCGCTCGACCGCGGCGAGATCGTCGCCGGCGAACGCTCGACGCCGATTTGCGAACTCGAACTCGAGCTGAAGGCGGGCGACGCGGCCGCGCTGTGGCAGCTCGCGCTCGAACTCGTCGGCACGGGCAGGTCGAGTAAGGCGCTGGCGCTGGTGCCGTACGCCGACTCGAAGGCCGCGCGCGGCGTGGCGCTGGCGCAGGGGCGCGGAGCGCAGCCGGTGAAGGCCAACGCGAAGGCGTTCGCGGGCGCGTTGAAGAGTTGCCGCACGACCGCGGAGGCGCTGCGCGCGGTCATCGGCACCGGCACCGCGATCCTCCTTGCCAACGCGCACGGCGCACACCGCACATCCAGCGGCGACGATCCGGAATTCATCCACCAGGCTCGCGTCGCGGTGCGGCGCATGCGCTCGGCGATCCGGCTGTTGCGCGACGAAGCAGACCTTCCGCCGCGGCTCGATGCCGAGCTGCGCTGGCTCGGGCGCGCGCTGGGCGCCGCGCGCGACTGGGACGTGTTCGTGCTGCAGACGCTGCCCGCGCTCGCGCCGAATCCGCGCGAAATGCACTCGGCCGAAAGGCACGCGGACGAACTGCGCGCTGCGGCGGTGCGCCGCCGCGCGCAGGCGCTGCGGCGGGCGCGTACGGTGCTCGCGGGTGCGCGCTTCGCGCGGCTGGCGCTGCAGCTTTCCCGGTGGGCCGAAACCCCGGCGCCGCCGTCGATCGCGCTGCGCGAGTTCGCGCCGCCGGCGATCGGTCGGGCGCTCGAGCGCGTGCTGCGCGATGCGGACCGTTTCGAGCGGCTCGCGCCGGCGCGCCAGCATCGCGTGCGCGTGCGCGCCAAGCGTTTGCGGTACGCGATTGACGTGCTGGCCGGCGCGCTGCAGCGCGAGTACGCGGACGCGCTCGGCGCGCACTTGGCATCGCTGCAGGACACGCTCGGTGCGCTTAACGATCTGGCGGTCGCGCGCGATCTGCTCGCGACGTTGCCGGCGCGGGCCGCGCGACGGCAGCGCGCCGCGATGGCGAAGCTGCGAGCGCGGCGTTTGCGAGCGGCGGCGCGGGAACTCGCGCGGCTGGCGAAGGATTCGTCGCCGCGCGATGCCGCGATCGCGGGCGCGAAGATGGAATAGTGACCCCGGTCACATACCCCGCCCCGTATCCGCTGTAGCTTGATCCGGTCGCGGTGCGAAGCAGGTGCACGCCCCGCGGAATCCAGGTGGAGAATTCATGGCACACGTGGTGGTAATGGGCGCGGGCCTTGGCGGCCTGCCGATGGCGTACGAAGTGAAGGAACTGCTGCGTGCGGAAGATCGCGTCACGGTCGTCGGCTATGGCGACCGTTACAGCTTCGTGCCGTCGAATCCATGGGTCGCGGTGCACTGGCGCAAGCGCAGTGACATCGAGTTCGAGGTCGCACAGTACCTGGCGAAAAAGGACATCGCCTACGACGGCCGCGGCGTCAAGCGCGTGCATCCGAAGGAGAACCGCGTCGAACTGAACGACGGCGCGAGCCTCGCGTACGACTACCTCGTGATCGCAACGGGCCCGAAGCTCGCGTTCGACGAGATCGAAGGGCTGGGGCCGAACGGGCACACGCAGTCGATCTGCACGGTCGACCACGCGGAGAAAGGCGCCTCGGCATGGGACGCATTCGTCAAGGCGCCGGGGCCGATCGTGGTCGGCGCGGTGCAGGGCGCCTCGTGTTTCGGGCCCGCCTACGAGTTCGCGTTCATCATGGAAACGGACCTGCGGCGCCGGAAGATCCGCGACAAGGTGCCGATGACGTTCGTGACGAGCGAGCCGTACATCGGCCACCTGGGGCTGGGCGGCGTCGGCGACTCGAAGTCGATGCTCGAATCCGCGCTGCGCGAAAAGCACATCAAGTGGATCTGCAACGCCAAGGTCACCAAGGTCGAACCGGGCAAGATGTACGTGACCGAGCACGACGACGAAGGCAAGGTCAAGCGCGAACACGTGCTGCCGTTCGCCTACTCGATGATGCTGCCGGCCTTCAAGGGTGTCGATGCGGTGTTCGGCGTCGAGGGACTGACCAATCCGCGCGGCTTCATCCTGATCGACGAACACCAGCGCAACCCGACTCACAAGAACATCTACGGCGTCGGCGTCGCCGTGGCGATCCCGCCGGTGGAAGCCACACCGGTGCCGACGGGGGCGCCCAAGACCGGCTTCATGATCGAGTCGATGGTCACCGCGGCCGCGCACAACATCCGCGAGCAGATGGACGGCAAGGAGCCGTCGCACAAGGCGACGTGGAACGCGGTGTGCCTGGCCGACATGGGCGACACCGGCATCGCGTTCGTGGCGCTGCCGCAGATCCCGCCGCGCAACGTCAACTGGTTCAGCGAGGGCAAGTGGGTGCACCTCGCGAAGATCGCGTTCGAGAAGTACTTCATCCGGAAACTCAAGCGGGGCACTTCGGAGCCCTACTACGAGAAGTTCGTGATGGGTGCGCTCGGCATCACCAAACTGAAGGAAAAGGTGTAGGACATGGCAACTCAAGTGAAATACGGCTTCGGCAAGACGGTCGCGCTTGGCTTCGACGCGGCGATCCAGAAGGTCACGCAGGAACTGGCGAAGGAAGGCTTCGGCATCCTGACCGAGATCGACGTGCAGGCGACGCTGAAGAAGAAGCTCGGTATCGACGGGCTGCCGTACCGGATCCTCGGCGCCTGCAATCCGCCGTTCGCGCACCAGGCGCTGACGGCCGAGCCGCAGATCGGCCTGCTGCTTCCGTGCAACGTGGTGGTGCGGCAGAACGACAAGGGTCAGGTGCTGGTCGAGTTCATGGACCCGGAAGCGGTGCTGAAGCTCGTCGACCGCGCCGAGGTCGCGCCGGTGGCAGCCGAGGTCAAGGCACGGCTGCAGCGGGTGATGGCGGCGCTGTAATCGAATCGCGCCGGCGCCCGATACGTGAGGCGCATCACAGAGGGCGTCACCGGCGCGCCTCGTGTATACCCCCCAGGGTATCATTCGGCCTCGAAGAAACCTCTCGCCCGCCGGATGCCCACCATGCAACGCAGGACCCTGATCGCCGCCGCCGCGGGTGCAATCGCACTCGCGGCGGGCGGCGTGCTGTATGCGCAGAACAAGGGCGCGCCGGCGCGGAACGACGCGCTGGCCCCCGCCGCGACGCCTGTCACCGCTGCGACGCCAGCCACTGCCGAGGTGCAGTTGCGCACGGTCGCCGACGTGTATGCCGCCGACGCAGTGATCGAGGCCGTGCGGCAGGCGACAGTGTCGGCGCAGATCGCCGGCACCGTCACGCAGTTCTTCGTCGATGCCGGCGACCGCGTCAAGCGCGGCCAACTGCTGGCGCGCATCGACACGCGCGAGACCGACGCGCAGGTCGGCGCCGCGCGCGCCAGCGTCGCGCAGGCCGAGGCGGCGCTGGCGCAGGCGAAGCTGAACTACGACCGCACCGCGAGCCTGGTCAAGAACAACTTCGTCAGCCAGGCCGCGCTCGACAAGGCCGACGCCGATCTGAAGACCGCGCAAGCGGCGCTCGAGGCGGCGCGCGCCGGCTCGAGCCAGGCGCTGACTGCGCGCAGCTTCGCCGAGGTGCGCTCGCCGATCGACGGCGTGGTTTCGCGCCGGTTGATGGAACTGGGCGAGCTGGCCGCGCCCGGCAAGCCGATGCTCGACGTGTTCGATCCGGCCGCGTTGCGCGCGGTGGGCGCGGTGCCGCAGTTCGTGATGGCGCGCGTGGCGCGCGCCGATCGCGCGACCGTGCAGTTGCCGACGCTCGGCCACACCGTCGCCGCCGCCAAGCTCACGGTGCTGCCGGCGGCCGATCCGCGCCTGCTGTCCACGCAGGTGCGCGCCGATCTGCCCGCGCAGTTGCCCGTCGGCGTGGTGCCAGGCACCGCGGCCAAGATCCTGCTGCCGGTCGGCAGTGCGATGAAGCTCGTGATGCCGGCCGAGGCGCTGATCCGCAGAGGCGAGCTGACGCTCGTCAGCGTGCTCGCCGCCGACGGCAAGCCGCAACTGCGGCAGGTCCGCGTCGGCGATCCGGTCGACGGCGGTGCGCTCGAGGTGCTGGCGGGGCTGGCAGCCGGCGAGCGAGTGCAACTGAATCCGCTGCTGGCCGCGCGATGAACACGACTGAATCGAGCGCGAAGCTCGGCATCTCCGGGCGCATCGCGCGTGCGTTCCTGACCTCGCAGATCACGCCGCTGCTGGCACTGGTGGCGCTGCTCGCCGGCATCTTCGCCGTGCTGGTCACGCCGAAGGAGGAGGAGCCGCAGATCAACGTCACGATGGCCAACGTGCTGATCCCGTTCCCCGGCGCGGCGAGCCAGGACGTATACAACCTGGTCACCGTGCCGGCCGAGCAGGTGATCTCGCAGATCACCGGTATCGACCACGTGTTCTCGGTTACGCGGCCGGGCATGGCGATCCTGACCATCCAGTTCAAGGTCGGCGAGGACCGCATCGCCGCGCTGGTGCGCCTGCAGGACACGTTGCGCGCCAATTCCGACTGGCTGCCGCGCCATCTCGGCGTGGCCGATCCGATCGTCAAACCCAAGGGCATCGACGACGTGCCGATCGTCACGCTGACGCTGCACAGCGCGCGGACGGAGGCGACGGCCGAGAGCCTGCAGCGGGTCGCGCACGCGGTCGAGATTGAACTGAAGCGCGTGGCGGGCACGCGCGAGGTCGCCACCGTCGGCGGGCCCGACGAGGTCGTGCGCGTGACGCTCGACCCCGAGCGGATGGCCGCGCAACGCGTGACCGTGACCGACATCGAGCGTGCGCTGCGCGCGACCAATGCGTCGGCGCCGGCGGGATCGCTCGTCAGCGGCAACCGCACGATTGACGTACGCACCGGAGAATTCTTCGAATCGGCGCGCGACGTGGCGCAGCTCGTGGTCGGCGTGTCCGGCGACGCGACCGCGCGCTACCCGGTGTATCTGAGAGACGTCGCGCGCGTGACCGCGGGTGCCGACACGCCGGCGCGCCTGGTGTGGCATGGCGAGAAGGTCGACGGCAACTACGTCGAGTCTCCGGCGGTCACGATCTGGGTGTCGAAGAAGGCGGGCGAAAACGCCGCCACCGTGGCCGACGCGCTGATCGCGCGCGTGCAGGAACTGAAGGGTACGGTCATCCCGAGCGACACGCAGGTCACCGTGACGCGCAACTACGGCGACACCGCGCGCGACAAGGCCAACAAGCTGATCCAGAAGCTCGTGTTCGCGACGCTGTCGGTGGTCGCGCTGGTATGGGCCACGCTCGGCCGCAGGGAAGCGATCGTGGTCGGCACCGCAGTCGTGCTGACGCTGGCCGCGACGCTCTTCGCATCGTGGGCGTGGGGCTTCACGCTGAACCGCGTGTCGCTGTTCGCGCTGATCTTCTCGATCGGCATCCTGGTCGACGACGCGATCGTCGTCGTTGAGAATATTCACCGCCGTTCCGCCTTCGACCACGCGCCGCCGACCGAGATGATCCCGCGCGCGGTCGACGAGGTCGGCGGGCCGACGATCCTTGCCACGCTGACCGTGATCGCCGCATTGCTGCCGATGGCGTTCGTCACCGGGCTGATGGGCCCGTACATGGCGCCGATCCCGATCAACTCATCGATGGGCATGTTGCTGTCGCTGGCGATCGCGTTCGTGGTCACGCCATGGCTGGCACTGCGGCTGCTGCACAAACACATCGTCGGACACGCCGCGCCGGCGTCGGCCGACAAGCTGTCGCAGAAGCTCGCCGCGTTCTTCACCCGCGCGATGACGCCGTTCCTGCGCGGCGACGCCGGCCGCGGCAACCGCCGCAAGCTATGGCTCGGCATCGGCATCGCGATCCTGCTGTCGGTGGCGCTGGTGCCGCTGAAGCTCGTCGTGATGAAGATGCTGCCGTTCGACAACAAGAGCGAGTTCCAGGTCGTGGTCGACATGCCGACCGGCACCGCGGTCGAGCGCACCGCCGGCGTGCTGCGTGAACTCGCGGCCGAACTGGCCAAGGTGCCCGAGGTCACGAGCATCCAGGCCTACGCAGGGCTGGCGGCGCCGATCGACTTCAACGGGCTGGTGCGCCAGTACTACCTGCGTTCCGGCGGCGAAGTGGGCGACCTGCAGGTCAACCTCGTCGACAAGCACCGGCGCGACCGCAAGAGCCACGACATCGCGCAGGGCGTGCTGCCCGCATTGCAGGCGATCGCCAGGCGCAACGGCGCCGACATCAAGGTGGTCGAAGTTCCGCCGGGCCCGCCGGTGTTGAGCCCCATCGTGGCCGAGATCTACGGCCCCGACTACGACGCGCAGATCCGGCTTGCCAAGGAGGTGCGGCAGGTGTTCGAGCACACGCCCGACATCGTCGCCATCGACGACACCACGCTCGACCCGGCCCCGCGCATCGTGCTGCGCGTGGACGCGGCCAAGGCGGCGCTGTACGGCATTCCGGTCGCGGACGTCGCGCGCACCGCGCAGCTCGCGCTCGCCGGCGAGGACATCACGCCGCTGCACGACGGGCACAGCAAGTACGCGGTGCCGGTGCGGGTCGCGCTGGCGCCCGAGAAGATGGGGCGGTTGGACGATGTGCTGAAGCTCAGGCTGCGCGGGCAGGATGCGCGCGGCCAGCCGTACGAGGTAGCGTTGGCCGAGCTGGTGCGGCCGGTCACGCTGCCGGCCGAGCACGTGTTCTACCGGAAGGACCTGCAGCCGGTCGTGTACGTGGTAGGCGACGTCGCCGGTGGCCCGGGCAAGGCGGATTCGCCGCTGTACGGCATGTTCGCGCTGCGCGAAGGGATCGCGAAGATCGCCGTGCCGGGCGGCATGGCACTGAAGGAGCACTGGATCGCCCAGCCGTCGGACCGCTTCCGCGAGTTCGGCCTCAAGTGGGACGGCGAGTGGCAGATCACGTACGAGACCTTTCGCGACATGGGCATCGCGTACGGCGTCGGACTGATCCTGATCTACCTGCTGGTGGTCGCGCAGTTCCGCTCGTACCTGACGCCGCTCGTCATCATGGCGCCGATTCCGCTGACGATCATCGGCGTGCTGCCGGGGCATGCGCTGCTCGGCGCGCAGTTCACCGCGACCTCGATGATCGGCATGATCGCGCTCGCCGGCATCATCGTGCGCAACTCGATCCTGCTGGTCGACTTCATCCACCAGCGGCTCGGCGAATGCGGCGACCTGCAGCAGGCGACGATCGACGCCGCCAGCGTGCGCGCCAAGCCGATCGTGCTGACCGCGGTGGCGGCGATGCTCGGGGCTCTCTTCATCCTCGACGACCCGATCTTCAACGGACTGGCGATCTCGCTGCTGTTCGGCATCTTCGTGTCGACGCTGCTGACGCTGATCGTGATCCCGGTGCTGTATTACGCGGCGACGTGGCGGCAGGAAGCCGCGCGCGCCGGCGCGTCCGAAACCCCGGTTCAACCCCACCCGCAAGGAGCCTGACCCATGACGGTCGAACGACTGATCCGCATCTTCGCCGGCAGCTTCATCCTGCTGTCGCTCGCTCTCGGCATCGAAGGCAGCCCGATCTTCGTATCCAGATGGTGGCTGGCGTTCACCGCCTTCGTCGGCTTCAACCTGTTCCAGTACGGATTCACCAATGCATGTCCGCTGGGCTGGATGCTGAAGAAGCTGGGCGTGCCCGAGTCGCGCGTCGCCTGCACGTGATACGACCATGACCGAACTGAAGAACGCCGACGAGTCGCGCCGCGATCTCGTGCTGCGCCTGAAGCGGGTCGAAGGCCAGATCCGCGGCGTGCAGGGCATGGTCGAGGACAACGCCGACTGCGAGGAGATCGCGCAGCAGCTCACCGCCGCGCGCAAGGCGCTCGACCGCGCGTTCTACGAACTGATGGCCTGCGCGATCAAGCACCCGCAGTTCTCTGCCAACCAGCGCGAGAAGCAGGAAGCGCGGATCGAAAGGCTGGCGCGCGTGCTGGCGAAGCTGGGATAGAGCAACACCTCGGCGCGCGGCGGCCGCCTGGTTGATCTCGGTCATTCGCGACCAAGGCTGCCGCGCGAGTATTGGGCTGCATGGCCGCAGTCTCCAATGCCCTCGAGCGTGTCGATGCGATCGTCGATCGCTACGGTGCCGCGCGCACTAACCTCGTGCAGATCCTGCGCGAGGCGCAGGAACCGGAAGGCTGGATTCCGCCCGAGGCGATCACACGCATCGCGCAGCGCGTGAAGTTGCCGCGCGCGCGCGTCGAGGGCGTGGCCGGCTTCTACAGCTTCCTGCACTTGAAGCGGGCGGGGCGCTACCGCGTCCGCTTCTCCGACAACATCATCGACCGCATGGCGGGCAGCGTGCCGCTGCTCGAGCGGCTGTGCACGCAGTTGTGGGTCGAGCGCGGCAAGGTGTCGGAGGACCACCTGGTGTCGGTCGACACGACCTCGTGCACCGGCATGGGCGACCAGGCGCCGGGGCTGCTCGTCAACGGCCGTGCGATCGCGCGGCTGACGACCGAGCGCATCGACCGCATCGCGCAGCTTATCCGCGAGCAGGTGCCGCTCGACGACTGGCCGGCGGAGCTGTTTGCGATCGAGGACAACGTGCGCCGCCGCGACCTGATCCTGTCGAGCACGCTGGCACCGGGCGAGGCGATCCGCGCGGCGATCGCGCGCGGCGCGCGCGCCCCCGAGGCTGCGTTGAGCCAGCGCTCGTGGCGCGAAAGCCTCGAAGTGTCCGCGCAGGGACCGGTCGAGACGCTCGAGGAGATCAAGCGCTCCAGGCTGCGCGGCCGCGGCGGCGCCGGCTTCACGGTCGGATTGAAGTGGGAGGCGTGCCGCGACGCGCGTGCGTCGCAGCGGTACATCGTGTGCAACGCCGACGAGGGCGAGCCCGGCACGTTCAAGGACCGCGTATTGCTGGCGCGCCATGCCGATCTCGTGATCGAAGGCATGACGGTCGCCGCGTACGTGGTCGGTGCGACCAGGGGTTTCATCTATCTGCGCGGCGAATACCGCCATCTGCTGGCGCCGTTGAACGAAGTGCTGGCGCGCCGGCGCGCGCAGGGCGTGCTGGGCAGCGGCATCTGCGGCAAGCCCGATTTCGAGTTCGACCTCGAGATTCACCTCGGCGCGGGTGCGTACGTGTGCGGCGAGGAGTCGGCGCTGATCGAATCGCTCGAAGGCAAGCGCGGCATCCCGCGCAACCGGCCGCCGTACCCGGTCACGAGCGGCTTCCTGAAGTTCCCGACGATCGTCAACAACGTCGAGACCCTCTGCGCGGCGGCGCTGATCGCGGCCAACGGCGGCGACTGGTACAGGCGCTTCGGCACGCCACGCTCGACCGGCACCAAGATCCTGTCGGTGTCGGGCGACTGCGCGCGGCCGGGCATCTACGAGTATCCGTTCGGTGTCACGGTGCGACAGGTCCTCGACGAATGCGGCGCAGAGATGACGCAGGCGGTGCAGGTCAGCGGCCCGTCGGGCACCTGCATCGACGCCGGCGAGTTCGGCCGCCGGCTGGCGTTCGAGGATCTGCCGACCGCGGGCGCGATGATGGTGTTCGACGAGTCGCGCGACATGTTCGAAGTGGCGCGCAACTTCGCGCACTTCTTCGCCCACGAGAGCTGCGGCTTCTGCACGCCGTGCCGCGTCGGCACCTCGCTGCTGCGCGACCTGATGGACAAGCTCGCCGCCGGCAAGGGCTCGCCGCGCGACCTCGCCCAGATCGGCGAATTGAACGCGGTGCTGCAGGCGGCGAGCCATTGCGGTCTGGGCCACACGGCGTGCAACCCGATCCTCGACACGCTGAAGCGCTTCCGCCCGGCGTACGAGCAGCGACTGGTGTCGATGGATTACGAGCCGGCGTTCGACCTCGACGGCGCGCTGGCCCGCGCGCGCGCAATGACCGGCCGCGACGACGCCGGCGCGCACCTGACGGATCTCGAATGAACACGGCCGCGGCGACCTTCCTGCTCGACAGCGACGAAGTCCCGTTCGCGCCGGGGCAGACGATCGTGCAGGCCGCGCTCGCGGCGGGCCGCTACGTGCCGCACCTGTGCTACCACCCCGAGTTCAAGCCGCACGGAAGCTGCAAGCTGTGCACGGTGAAAGCCGACGGGCGCTGGATCACTTCATGCACCACGCAGCCGCAGGAAGGCATGCACGTCGAGAGCGACACCGACGAAGTCAACGCGCGGCGGCGCGTGCTGGTGCAGATGCTGTTCGTCGAAGGCAATCACTTCTGCCCGTCGTGCGAGAAGAGCGGCAACTGCCGGCTGCAGGCGATCGCCTACGACCTCGGCATGGTGAGCGCGCAGTTCGACCACTTCTATCCGGACCGCCCCGTCGACGCGTCGCACCCCGACATCCTGCTCGAGTTCAACCGCTGCATCCTGTGCGAGCTGTGCGTGCGCGCCTCGAGCGAGGTCGACGGCAAGGGCATGTTCGCGCTGTCGGGGCGCGGCATCACCAAGCACCTGATCGTCAACAGCGAGTCGGGGCGCCTGGCCGACACGAACATCGCGGTGACCGACAAGGCGATCGACGTCTGCCCGGTCGGCGTCATCCTGCGCAAGCGCATCGGCTTCGCAGTGCCGATCGGCCGGCGCAGGTTCGATGCGCAGCCGATCAGCGCGCAGGCGCTCGCCGATGCGCCGCGGCCGCTCGACCGCAAACCGAACGGGGCCGAATGATGGGGCGCAGGTTCCGCGTCGCCACCACTTCGCTCGCCGGCTGCTTCGGCTGCCACATGTCGTTCCTCGACATCGACGAGCGGCTGTTCGCGCTCATCGAGCGCGTCGAATTCGACCGCTCGCCGCTGACCGACATCAAGCACTGCGGCAAGTGCGACATCGGCTTCATCGAGGGCGGTATCTGCAACGCGGAAAACGTGCACGTGCTGCGCGAGTTCAGGAAGAACTGCCGCATCCTGGTCGCGATCGGCGCCTGCGCGATCAACGGCGGACTGCCGGCGCAGCGCAACCACCTCGACCTCGGCCAGTGCCTGCAGGAGGTGTACGTGACCGAGCCGGGGCTGGCCCGCGGCGGCATCCCGAACGATCCCGAGCTGCCGCTGCCGCTCGACAAGGTGCACCCGCTGCACGAGGTGGCGCAGATCGACTACTTCCTGCCCGGTTGCCCGCCGTCTGCCGACGCGATCTGGAAATTCCTCAACGACCTGCTGTCAGGCCGCACGCCGCAGCTCGGGCATGCGTTGTTGCGCTATGACTGAGTCGAAGCTGCCGTCACCCCGGCGCAGGCCGGGGCCTAATTTGCGGCGGTGGAACTTGGGCCCCGGCCTGCGCCGGGGTGACGGCGCACCTCGCGTTGATCGATACACCCCATGACCTTTGAACTCGAAACCGCCGCCAACCCGGAGAACCTGCGGCGCGTCGCGATCGATCCGGTGTCGCGCGTCGAAGGACACGGCAAGGTCACGCTGCTGCTCGACGCCGACGGCCATGTGCACCAGGTGCGGCTGCACATCGTCGAGTTCCGCGGCTTCGAGAAGTTCATCCAGGGCCGGCCGTACTGGGAAGTGCCGGTGATGGTGCAGCGGCTGTGCGGCATCTGCCCGGTCAGCCATCACCTGGCGGCATCGAAGGCGCTCGACACGGTGGTCGGAGCGAAGCTGACGCCGACCGCGGAGAAGATCCGCCGGCTGATGCACTACGGCCAGATCCTGCAGTCGCACGCGCTGCACTTCTTCCATCTGTCGGCGCCGGATCTGCTGTTCGGCTTCGAATCGGAAGTGGAGAAGCGCAACATCGTCGGTGTCGCTGCCGCGTACCCGGACATCGCGAAGAAGGGCGTGCTGTTGCGCAAGTTCGGGCAGGAGGTGATCCGCGTCACCGCCGGCAAGCGCATCCACGGCACGGGAGCCGTGCCGGGCGGCGTCAACAAGTCGTTGACGATCGCGGAGCGCGACGCGCTGCAGGCGGAGATCTACCAGGTGATCGCGTGGTCGCGCGACGCGGTCGAGCTGGCGCGCAAGCTGCATCTGGCGAACGCGAGCCTGTACAACAGCTTCGGCGCGTTCCGCTCGAACATGCTGAGCCTGGTCGCGGCCGATGGTTCGCTGGATCTGTACGACGGCGCGCTGCGCGCACGCGACGCGAACGGCGCGATCCTGTTCGACCACTTCGACACGCACCGCTACTGGGACGCGATCACCGAAGAAGCGCGGCCGTGGTCGTACATGAAGTTTCCGTACCTGCGCGCGCTCGGCCCCGAGCGCGGCTGGTACAAGGTCGGCCCGCTGGCGCGGGTGCAGAACTGCGATTACATGGCCACGCCGTTCGCGGACGTGGCGCGGCGCGAGTTCATCGATTTCGGCGGCAGCCAGCCGGTGCACGCCACGCTCGCGTACCACTGGGCGCGCATGATCGAGATGCTGTTCGCCGCCGAGTGCATCAAGGAACTGCTGCACGACGACGACCTCATCGGCACCGATCTGATGGCAAAGGGCGAGCGCGCCGAGCGCGGCGTCGGCGTGATCGAAGCGCCGCGCGGCACGCTGATTCACCACTATCGCGTCAACGACGAGGACCTCGTCGTACGCGCCAACCTGATCGTCTCCACCACGCACAACAACCAGGCGATGAACGAGGCGATCCGGCAGGTGGCCAAGCGGTACCTGGACGGTCGCAAGCTGACCGAGGGGCTGCTGAACCACATCGAGGTCGCGATCCGCGCCTTCGACCCCTGCCTGTCGTGCGCGACGCACGCGCTCGGCAGGATGCCGCTGGCGGTGGAACTGGTCGATCCGGATGGCAGCGTGGTCGACCGGCTGATCCGAGGCGCGGCATGCTGACGCTCGATGCGCCTGCCGCGGTCAAGCCGCTGCTCGTGATCGCAGTCGGCAATCCGAGCCGCGGCGACGATGCGCTCGGACCGCAGCTTGCGCAGCGGCTGGCGGCGCTCGGACTGCCCGAGGTCGAGGTGCTGACCGACTTCCAGCTTCAGGTCGAGCACGCGCTGGATCTGCTCGGACGCCGCGACGCGGTGTTCGTCGACGCGACCGCGGCGGGCGCTGCGCCGTTCACGTTCGCGCCCGTGCATGCAAAGGCCGACGCCAGCATCAGCAGTCACGCGCTGTCGCCGGCGGCGGTGCTCGAATGCCTCGCTAAGCTGCGCGCGACGGCGCCGCGTGCGCATGTGCTCGCGATCCGCGGCTACGAATTCGCGCTCGGCGCGCCGCTCAGCGCAGCGGCGCAAGCCAACTTCGACGCCGCCTTCGAGCGGCTCGTCGCGTGGCTGGCAGACGCGTGCGCGCGCTGAACCATCGAGCGCCTAGTTTGCAACAAGCGCCCGCGCGATGACGATGCGCTGGATGTCGGAAGCCCCTTCGTAGATCTGGCTGACGCGCACGTCGCGGTAGATGCGCTCGACCGGGAAGTCGCTGACATAGCCGTAGCCGCCGTGGATCTGGATGGCGTCGGAGCACACGCGCTCGGCCATTTCGGAGGCGAAGAGCTTGGCCATCGACGCCTCCTTCAGGCACGGCCGGCCGGCGTCCTTCAAGGTGGCGGCATGCAGCACGAGTTGACGCGCGGCCTCGATCTGTGTGGCCATGTTGGCCAGGCGAAAGGCCACTGCCTGGTGCTCGACGATGGGAACCCCGAACGCCTCGCGCTCGCGGGCGTACTTCAGCGCCGCTTCGAGCGCGGCGCGGGCCATGCCGACCGATTGCGCGGCGATGCCGATGCGCCCGGCCTCGAGGTTTGAGAGCGCGATCTTGTAGCCCTCGCCTTCCCTGCCCAGCAGATTATCGGCCGGGATGCGGCAGTTCTCGAGCAGGATCTGCGCGGTGTCGGAGGCGTGTTGGCCCATCTTGTCTTCGATGCGCGCCACCACGTAGCCCGGCGCGTCGGTCGGCACCAGGAAGGCCGAGATGCCCTTCTTGCCGGCCTGCCTGTCGGTGACGGCGAAGACGATCGCCAACTGCGCGTTCTTGCCGGTGGTGATGAACTGCTTGACGCCGCTCAGCACCCAGACATCGCCGTCGCGCGTGGCCGTGGTGCGGATGGCCGAGGCGTCGGAGCCCACGTGCGGCTCGGTGAGGCAGAAGCACCCGAGCCATTCGCCGCTGGCCAGGCGCTTCAAGTACTTGTCCTTCTGCGCCTCGCTGCCGTAATTCATCGTGATGCCGCAGGCCAGCGAGTTCTGCACGCTGACGATGCTGGAGGTGGCGCCGTCGCCCGCGGCGATCTCCTCGATCGCGAGCGCCAGCGAAACGTAGTCGAGCCCGGCGCCGTTCCAGCGCTCGGGCACCACCATGCCGAGCACGCCCAGCTCGCCCAGCTCCTTCAGCGCCTGCTGCGGGAAGCGGTGCTGCTTGTCCCACTCGGCGGCAAAGGGCGCGAGGCGCTCGCCGGCAAACTGGCGCAGCGTGTCGCGGATCATCTCCTGCTCTTGCGTGAAGATCATCGCTGCCTCACTTGGCGCCCATGCGGATGGCGCCGTCGAGGCGGATGACCTCGCCGTTGAGGTAGGGGTTATCGATGATGTGGCGAACCAGGCCGGCGAATTCCTCGGGCTTGCCCATGCGCGAGGGGAAGGGGACCATGCGGCCGAGAGAGTTCTGCACCTCCTGCGGCATGCCGAGCAGCATCGGCGTTTCCATGATGCCGGGGGCGATGGTCATGACGCGGATGCCGAAGCGGCTGAGCTCGCGCGCGATCGGCAAGGTCATGGCGACGATGCCGCCCTTCGAGGCGCTGTAGGCGGCCTGGCCGATCTGGCCGTCGAAGGCCGCGACCGACGCGGTATTCACGATCACGCCGCGCTCGCCGTGCGCGTTCGGCTCGTTAGCCGACATGGCCTGCGCCGCCAGCCGCAGCATGTTGAAGGCGCCCGCGAGGTTCACCTGGATGGCTTTGGCGAAGCTCGCAAGGCGATGCGGCCCCTCCTTGCCGAGCACCTTTTCCGCCGGTGCGATGCCGGCGCAATTGACGAGGCCATGCAGCGCGCCGAAGGTGTCGCGAGCCAGCTTGACGGCGGCCTGGGCGCTGCCCTCGTCGGCCACGTCGGTGGCGACGAAGCGCGCCTTGGCTCCCAACTCGGCGGCCAGGGCCTTGCCCGATGCCTCGTTCAGATCGGCGATGACGACTTTGCCGCCGGCGGCCACGAGCATGCGGGCCGTCGCCGCGCCAAGGCCGGAGGCACCGCCGGTGACCAGGAAATTGTGGTTCTGGATCATCACGATGACGGACTCCTCACTTGTTGCCGGCCGCTTCCTGCTGCCGCAGAAGAAAGCGCTGGATCTTGCCGCTGGGGGTCTTCGGCAACTCGGTCACGAAACGAATCTCGCGCGGGTAGGCGTGCGCAGCCAGGCGGCGCTTGACCATCAGTTGCAATTCCTCGGCCAGTGCATCGGAGGGTTCATGGCCCGCTCGCAGAATCACGAAAGCCTTGACGATCTCGGTGCGCTCGGGGTCGGGCTTGCCGATCACGGCGGTCTCGGCGACGGCCGGGTGTTCGATGAGGCAGCTTTCGACGTCGAAGGGCCCGATGCGGTAGCCGGACGAAGTGATGATGTCGTCGCCGCGGCCGACGAAGGCGATGATGCCGTCGGGCGCCATTTCCACCGTGTCTCCGGTGAGGTAATACTTGCCGACGAAGGCCGCGGTCTCCTGGCGCCAGTAGCCGGGGAAATAGTGCAGCGGCGAGTTCTCGCGATCGACGGCGAGCGTGCCCTGCGTGCCGGGAGGCAACTCGTTGCCGGCCTCGTCGACGACGACCAGACGGTAGCCGGGGACCGGCAGGCCGGCACTGCCCGGACGTACCTCGTGGGTCAGCCCATGGAAGTTGCACAGGACCATGCCGATTTCGGTCTGCCCGTAGTGATCGTTGATCGGGCAGTCCAGGTTGCCGCGGAACCAGCGGATGACTTCCGGGTTGAGCGGTTCACCGGCGCTGCTGACGACGCGCAGCCGGCCGCGCAGGCGTTGCGCCGCCTCAGCGCCGGCCCCGATCAGCAGGCGAAAGGCCGTCGGCGCGCCCGCCAGATTGTCGATGCCGTACTTCTCGATCACACGGCAGGTGCTGTCCACCGTGAAGGGACCGTCGTAGAAGGTCGTCGCCTGACCGAGCAGCAAGGGCCCGATGGCAGCGAAGTACAGTCCATAGGCCCAGCCGGGATCGGCAATATTCCAGAAGTTGTCGCCGGGGCGCAGACCGACCGCATAGCGCATGTACATGTGGATCGCCATCAGCGCCTTGTGGGGCACGGGAACACCCTTGGCGAGCCCGGTGGTCCCGGAGGTGAAGAGGAGCATGCAGGGATCGTCGCCGGTGCGCAGCACGGGTTCGAAGGCATTGCTCTGGCGGGCGAGTTCGCCTTGAAAGTCGAAGTCGCCGGCGCTTGCGGACTGGCTGCCGACCGTGACGACCGGCGGACAGTTCTTGACGTCATCCAGCTTGCGGCGATTGGTGGCGTCGGTGACGATCAGATTCGCCTCGCTGGAGCCCACGCGGTACTCGATGGCCTTGGGCCCGAACGCCGTGAAGAGAGGCTGATAAACGGCGCCGGCCCGCCACGTGCCGAGAATCACCACCAGCAGTTCGGGAATGCGCGGCAGCAGACCCGCGACACGATCGCCCGGCTTGATCCCCTGGCTGACCAGAAAGTTGGCAAAGCGGGACGAGAGATCGCGCAGTTGTTCGAACGTGTAGGTGGCGCTACGTCCGTCCTGCGCCTCCCAATTGAGCGCCACGCGACCGGGTTGCGCGTAGCGGTCGCAACATTCGATCGCGGCGTTGATGCCGCGCTCGAAGTCGCCGGAAAACTCTTTGGCCAGGTTCTCCAGACGGAAGTTCGAGACAAGATCCTGATACTCGGCGCGTTCGGTGGCGGTGGCGAGCATGGACTCCTCCAGTGAAATCGTGGCTACGCATTCACGGTTTTTTTGCGGAGTCTAGGTAGTCGATGGCCGCGCTCCTACGTCAAGATCGGTCAAAATGAGTGGCGGTTTTTGCCACCCCGCGGCGCGCCTGCAAGACGAATGAAGAAGGGCACGATTTCGATCTGCTTTGTCGCCGAGGCCCTGGTCGAGGCCCGTCGCCGCGGACTGGACGTGGCGGCCTTGACGGCTCGCGCCGGCTTCTCTGCGGACCTCATCGGGATGCCGCTCGCCCGGGTCTCGCCTCAGCAATACGGGGCTCTGTGGCACGTCCTCGCCGCGGAGCTCGGTGACGAGTTCTTCGGCATGGACGCGCATCCGATGCGCCCCGGAAGCTTCGCCATCCTCTGCCACGCGGTGCTCGATTGCAGAGACCTTCGCCACGCGCTCGAGCGGGCGCTGCGTTTCTTTTCGCTGGTGCTGGACGATGTGTCGGGCAATTTGAACGTCGCCGGCGGTCGAGCGGTATTGACCCTCGTCGATCGAGCACGACCCGCACGACTTTTTGCCCACGGCACCTTGTTCGTGATCCTCCACGGCCTGGCCTGCTGGCTGGTCGGGCGTCGCTTGCCGATCCTGGCCGCCTCGTTCTGCCAGATCGCGCCCGACCATGTCGCGGAATACCGCCTGATCTTCGGTGAATCGGTGCGCTTCGAACAGCGGGCGAGCAGCCTGGTCATCGACGCTTCCCATCTTGCCTTGCCGCTGGTTCGCGACAGGAAGGCGGCGCTGGAGTTTCTCCGCGAAGCGCCGGCCAATTTCCTGGTCAAGTATCGGAACCAGAACGGGCCGACGGCAAGGGTGCGCGGGCGACTGTGCCGCATGCCGCCTGCCGAATGGCCGGACTTCGAAGTCCTGGCGGCCTCGATGCACACCACCCCTTCCACCCTGCGGCGGCGTCTGGAGCAGGAAGGCTTTACCTATCAGGCCATCAAGGATGATCTGCGCCGGGATCTGGCCGTCAATTACCTCTGCAATTCCGAATCGAGCATCGAGGAAGTCGCGCACGCGCTCGGGTTCGCCGAGCACAGCGCGTTTCATCGCGCGTTTCGCAAATGGACGGGGGCGAGCCCAGGCGAGTATCGCCACGGGGCAGCGAAACATCCGGGTTAAAGCCATTCGCCGCTCTGCCGAAAGGCAGAGATGGCCTCGATCCGCTTGCTGGCTGTCGGCTGTGCGGCGCTGTTGTGTGGCGCCGCTACCGGCGGCGACCGACGCGCGACCGCGACGCTGGTCGTCAGCGCGACCGTGCTCGCCGAGTGCGCGGTCGATGATGCATCGCAGCCCGCTGCGCAGCCCGGCTGCCGGCCGCTGTCGGTGCGCGCCCTGCATTCGTCCGCTGTCGCCGCCATCCGCTCGCCGCCGAGCAACGATGCGCGTGCCGTTCCGACGAATGGCGCCTCCAGCGGCGGGCCAACGGTCGTTCTGATTCGTTTCTAGGCATTTTGGACGAGTAGCGGCAATGCGGTAGCGCTGCGCATACTGCAAGCGCATCCGCAGCAAAACCAAGATCGATTCCGCTCAATACGTGATATCGGAGGAAGAAGTGAAAACTTTAGGAAGAATTCTCGCGGCGGCGACACTGGCGACCGCGGTTTCGAGCGCCTTCGGCGCGACGGCGACGACGACGTTCACCGTGACCGCCAACGTGACCGGCGCCTGCACGGTATCCGCCAGCAACCTCGCCTTCGGAACCTATCCGGTCAACTCGGCGAGCAACATCGACAACCAGTCGACGATTACGGTCAACTGCGCGAACGGCCAGCCGTACACCGTGGGCGTCGGGACCGCGACCGGCCGGACGATGACGGGACCTGCCGCCGCTTCGCTGACCTACAGCCTGTATTCGGACGCGGCTCGCACGGCCGCATTCGCCGCGGCCGGTACCGGCAGCGGCGCGAACCAGAACATCAACGTGTACGGCCGCATTCCTTCGGGACAGACCCCGACTTCGCAAGGTGCGTTCAGCGACACGGTGACCGTGACGGTCACGTACTGATCGCCGGCTGAAATCGTCAGTTGAATACACGCACGGGCGGCAAATCCGCCCGTGCCAAAGGCGATGTGGCGCACGGGCGTCGCACTGGCGTTGCTCGTCGTCGGCGCCGCGGCACACGCGGTCCAGTCGACGGCGACGTTCGCAGTGTCGGCCACGGTGACGAGCGGATGCGGCGTCACTGCGAATCCGATCGCCTTCGGATCGTACCTGGGCACGGGGGCGGCGCCGGCGATCGACGCAGCGGGCAATATCGTCGTCACCTGCGCCGGCAACAACCTGTACTTCGTGCAACTGAACAACGGCAACAATGTCAACGGCACTCAGCGCCGGATGCTCAGGACCGCCGGGCCGGCCGCGTACCTGAACTATGAGCTGTACAGCGACGCGGCCCGCACGCAGCGCTTCGGCAGTTCGCTCTTCGAGCTGGTGATCGGCATCAGCAACGGCGCGCCGCAGTCGATTCCGGTCTACGCGCGGCTGCCGGCAGCCCAGGTTGCACCGGCCGGCGCGTACTTGGATACCATTCAGGTCACCCTGACCTTCTGAGAAGCCGTGAATAGATCTACTGCGCGCCCCGATCTTGCGCCTCCGGTGCTCAACGTACGACTCTGTACGCGTCCGCTCCTCGGCGCAACCTCGGGGCGCTCGCTACGATTTCTTCACGACTTCTGAGACTTCGATGCTGTTGCGCCTGCTAGCGCTGGCGAGCGCGCTCTTGTTCGGATCGCTGGCGCACGCGGGCGCGTTCACGATCACGCCGGTGCGCGTCGACATCACGGCCGGCCGGCGCGCCGCCTCGATCGAGGTGCACAACACCGGGCTGGCGAGCTCGCAATTGCAGGCAGAGCGCTATCGCTGGAAGTCCGACACCGGCGGCGACGACGAGCTGGAAGCGACCGAGGACTTCGTCGTCACGCCGCCGATCTTCACGCTCGAACCCGGCCAGCGCCAGATCGTGCGCGTGCTGATGCAGGCGCCGGCCGATCCGCTGCGCGAGATGTCGTACCGGTTGATCCTGCAGGAAACTCCGCTCGGCGACCCGCCGCCGAACACCGTCGCCACCGTGCTGCGCATCAGCCTGCCGGTGTTCGTGACGCCGCCGCGCGCGCAGCCCGAGCTGGTGTGGAGCCTGCGGCGCGACGGCGCGCGCTACTTCCTCGACGTCGACAACATCGGCCAGGCGCACACGTCGATCACTGCGCTGCGCACGCCCGACGGGCGCGAGCTGAAGGCGGGCGTGTACGTGCTGGCGGGCGACCGCAAGTCGTGGCCGCTCGACGCGCCGGTGGATCGCGTGCTGCTGAAGCTGAGCGACGCCGAAGAATCTTCAGCGGTGGTCCGGCCTGCCCAATGAACGGGCCGGCGCGGATCGCACGCGTCTGCTTGCTGCTGCTTCTGCTCTTCGCGTCGGCCGCGGCGCTGGCGCAGTCGCCGCTGGTCGTCGACGCGAAGCTCAACGGCGAGGACAAGGGCACGCTGCTGCTGCTCGAAGCCGACGGCCGCGTGCTGATCGGCGAGAAGGACGCGCGCGAATGGCGGCTGCGCGTGCCCGCCGGCGCCGATGCGACTTACCAGTCGCAGCGCTACTTCGCGCTCGCGCGTCTCGGCGTCGAACTCGTGCGGCTCGACCGCAGCGCGCTGCAGATCGAGTTGCGCGCGCCGGCCGGCGCGTTCGCGGCGAGCAGCGTCGACGCGGCCGGCCTCGTCTATCCGGTGACGCCGGCGGCCAACGGCGGCTTCTTCAACTACGACCTGCTCGCCACCGGCGCCGGCGGGCGCAGCGCGCTCGACGGCGCGTTCGAACTCGGCGCGTTCAGCCCCGCCGGCGTACTGACGCACCGTTTCGTCGAGCGCAACCTGTGGCGCGACGACGCGGCGCCACGCAGCTACGAGCGGGTCGAGACGACCTTCCGCCACGACTGGCCGCAGAACGCGGTCACGTTCGAAGCGGGCGACGCGATCAGCCGCCCCGGCGCCACCGGGCGCGCGCTGCGCTTCGGCGGCGTGTCGCTGCGTTCGAACTTCGACTTGCGCCCCGGCTTCGTGCCGCAGCCGCTGCCCGCCTTCATCGGCGCGGCCAACGTGCCGTCGACGGTCGACGTGTTCGTCGACAACCAGTTGCGGTCGACGACCGACGTGCCGCCGGGCCCGTTCACGCTGAACAACGTTCCGATCGTGCTCGGCGCCGGCGAGGCGCGCATCGTGGTGCGCGATGCGCTCGGCCGTGAGCAGGTCGTCACCTCGTCGTTCTACGCGGCCAGCGGGCTGCTGCGCCCGGGGCTGTCGGAATTCGCGCTGGCGGCCGGCCGCCTGCGCACGAGCGATGTCGGCGGCCAGCCGCAATACGGCGACGATTACGCCAGCGGACTTTGGCGCCGCGGCCTGACGTCGAACGTGACGGTCGAGGCGCGCTTCGAGGCGCAGTCGAGCGCAGCGCGCGTGTTCGGCGCGGCGCTCGATGTCGGCGGTCGCTGGGGCGAAGTCGAAGCGGCGCTGGCCATCGATACGGCCGATCGCGCGCGCGCCTTCGGCGCGCTCGGCTACCGTTACCAGGATCTCGACAACGGCATCGGCCTGCGGTGGGAACAGGCGCAGCGCGGATTTCGCTTCGCCGGCGACACCGACGCCGTGCCGACGCCGCAGCGGCTGGTGACCTTCAATGCGTCGCGGCGGCTCACCGAGCGCTGGAGCGTCGGCGCGCTGCTGATCGATTCGCGCCGCCCCGATGGCACGCGCACGCGCAGCGCGAACGCATCCGCGTTCGTCGCGCTCGGCTCGGGGTGGTCGGCCTACCTCGTCTTCAATCGGGTGGACGTCGGCGGACGGGCCACATCGAGCGTCGGCGCCTTTCTCACCTATGCGCTCGGGCCGCGCACCAGCGCCAATGCGAGCGTCGAGGGCGGTGCGGAGCCGCGCCGCACGGTCGGCGTGCTGCAGGCGCTGCCGATCGACGAGGGCTGGGGCTATCGCCTCAGCGCCAGCGACGAGCGCGGCGGCGGGCGGCTGGACGCGGCGGCGAGCGTGCAGACGCGCGTGGCCACGCTGACCGGCGAATGGACGCGCGATCCGCAGTTCGGAACCGCGTGGCGCGCCGGCGGCACCGGCAGCCTGGCGCTGATCGGCTCGACGCCGTTCGCGGCGCGCGCGATCAGCGACAGCTTCGCGCTGGTCCAGCTCGACGACTTCGACAATGTGCCGATCCTGCTGAACAACCAGGTCGCCGGCCGCACCGACGCGCGCGGACGCCTGATGCTGCCGCGGCTGAATGCGTACCAGCCGAGCGAGATCCGCATCGATGCCGACGATCTGCCGGTGGATGCGCGCATCGGCAAGGATCGGCAGATCGTGGTCGCGCCCTATCGCAGCGGAGTGATCGTCGAGCCCGATGTCAGGCGCGTGGCTTCCGCCGTCGTGCGTCTGCGCGCCGCAGGCGGCGCGCCAGTGCCGGCCGGCGCAAGCGTGCGGATCGAACCGGATGCGCAGGCCACCAGCGTGGCGCAGCGCGGCGAGTTCTTCGTCAGCGGCCGGCCGGGCCGCAAGCGCGCGACCGTCGAACTGCACGGGCAGTCCTGTAGCATCGAATTCGAGCTCGCCGCCGCGCGCGGCAGCGTGTACCAGCAGCTCGGTCCCTACCCATGCGCCGGCATCTCGCCCTGACGCTCGCGCTGCTGCTGCCGGGCGCGTCCGCGCTCGCGCAGCAGGGCATCACCTGCTCGGCGCAGATGAGCCCGAGCACGCTGGCGTTCGGCAACTATTCGCCGAACTTGCCGGGCGGGGTGGCGCGGCTGCTCGGCAACGCGGTTGTCGACTGCGTGAACACGCGCAACAACCCGCCGAACCAGATCGCGGTGCGGGTGTCGATCTCCGCGGGGGGCAGCGGCAGCGTCGCGCAGCGCCGGATGACGATGGGCGGATCGAGCGTGCCGCTGCTGTACAACCTGTACACGGACGCCACCTACACGACCGTGTGGCCCGACTCGACCACGGGTCGCGGCGACGTGCTGTCGTTGCCGCCTGGACGCAGCGCCGAGCTGCAGTTGCCGGTGTTCGGACGCATTCCTGCCGGCCAGACCACGGTCCGCCTCGGCGCCTACTCGGATTCGCTGGTGCTGATGGTGCGGTACTGACGGTGCGGGACTGACGGTGCCGTACCGACGCGCGTTGCTTCAGCGCGGCTGGCCGTAGGTCTCGAAGCGCGCCGCGACGCGTGCCATCTCCTCGTCCGACAACCGCGGCGGTTCGCCGAGCGCACTGGCGAGCAGATAGGTGTGCGCCAGGTTCTCGACCTCGATCGCCAGCCGCAGTGCATCCGGCAGCGAATCGCCGCAGGCGATCACGCCGTGGTGCGCGAGCAGGCACGCCTTGCGGTCCGCGAGCGCGGCGAGCGCATTGTCCGACAACTGCTGTGTGCCGAAGGTGGCGTAACGCGCGCAGCGGATGTCGTTGCCGCCGGCGGTCGCGACCATGTAGTGGAAGGCGGGAATGGCCCGGCCGTGCACCGCCAGCGCGGTCGCGGCGCGCGAATGCGTGTGCACGATCGCGCCGAACTCGTCGCGCGTGCGATAGATGTCGCAGTGAAAGCGCCATTCGCTGCTCGGTTCGCGCCGGCCGGCGCGGCGTGCGTCCTGCAGGCGAACGAACACGAGTTCGTCCGGCGCGAGCTGCGGGTACGGAATGCCGGTCGGCGTGATCAGGAAGCCCTGCGCCGGCCCGCGCCGGCAGCGCACCGATACGTTGCCCGACTTGTTGACGTTGATGCCCGCCGCGTTCATCGCGCACGCGGTCTCAACCAGCGCCTCGCGCAGCGTGCGGCTGTCTTCCAGCTCGGTCATCGCGCCGCCTGCGCGGCCGCGAAGAGCTGTGCCAACCGGCCCGGTTCCGCGATGCCGCGCTCGGTGATGAGGCCGGTCACCAGCCGCTCCGGTGTCACATCGAAGGCCGGATTGGCCACCGATGTCCCGGCGCCGGCCAGTTCGACTTCCGCTGCGCCGGTGCCGGCGCGCCCGCGCACGCGCCGCACTTCGGCGCCGGGCCGATCCTCGATCGGAATCTCCTCCAGTGCGTTGCCGATCTTCCAGTCAATCGTCGGCGACGGCACCGCCGCGTAGAACGGCACGCCGCAGTCCCGCGCCGCCACGGCCTTCAGGTAGGTGCCGATCTTGTTGCACACGTCGCCGCGCGCGCTGACGCGATCGGCGCCGACCAGCACGAGGTCGACGCGGCCGCGCTGCATCAGGTGCCCGCCGGCGTTGTCGGCGATCAGCGTGTGCGGCACGCCGTGTGCGGCCAGTTCCCACGCGGTCAGCAGGCCCTGGTTGCGCGGGCGCGTCTCGTCGACCCACACGTGAACCGGCACGTCGGCGTCGAACGCCTGATAGATCGCGGAAAGCGCGGTGCCGTAGTCGACCGTGGCGATCCAGCCGGCATTGCAGTGGGTCAGGATCTCGACTGTGCGCCGGGTGCGCGCGTGCACATCGGCGATCAGGCGCGCGCCATGCGCGCCGAGCGCGCGGTTCAACTCGACGTCTTCGTCAGCGATGCGGTCGGCCTCGTGCCACGCGAGTTGCGCGCGGTCGATCTCGGATGCGGGCGCGAGCAGCGCGCGCACGCGGTCCAGCGCCCACCGCAGGTTGACCGCGGTCGGTCGCGTCGCCAGCAGGCGGCGGTACGCGGCCTCGAGCGCGCCGTCGGACGGATCGGCCTGCATCGCGAGCGCGATCCCGTAGGCAGCGGCGACTCCGATCAGCGGCGCGCCGCGCACGCGCATCGTCGAGATGGCGTCGGCGATCTCGTCGCAGCGGGTGAGTTCGGCGGTGATGAATTCGAACGGGAGCCGCGCCTGATCGACGATCGCGACCGCCGCCAGCGCGCTTCCGCGCCCGACCGGCCAGATCGAGCGGTAGGCGACCCCGTTGACCTTCATGCAATCGATTGTACGGAAGCGCGTCCGCGCAAGATCCACGGACGCGCATGCGCCGCAGCCTTCTGCGTCAGGCGCAGCCTCGGTCAGAAGCGATACAGCACGCTGACAGAGACGAAGTCGACGTTGTCCTTCTGGTCCACGAACTTGGCGCGGAAGCGCTCGAACTCGAGCCGCGCGCCGATGTTCTTCGTGAAATCGTAGCCGGCGCCCAAACCCCAGGCGAACTCGGTGCTGGTGTTCGAATTGCTGGCGGAGCCTTGCAGCGACGACGTCACGTCGACCTTCGCCCTGATCGAACTGAAGCCCAGCTTGGCGAACACGTTGAAGTTGTCGAACGGCGCCATTGCGATGCCATACAGCGCGAAGCCATCCGCCTTGCCGCTGATGCTGAAGTTGCCCAGGTCGGGGTCGCCGGCCCCGCTCGCCTTGGCCTTGCCGAGATCGAAGTACGCCGCTTCGACACCGAGGTTCGGCGTGAACATCCAGCCGCCGAACACCTTGCCGCCGGTGTCCTTGGTATCGCAATTGGACGTTCCTCCGCAGTCGACCTTGAAGTCGGACTGACCGACACCGACGCCGACGTAGCCCTGCGCGAGCGCCACGGACGAAAATGCCCCCGCTCCTGCGAGGAGCGACGCGATGATGAGTCTCTTCATACGACCTCCATGTCCATTGCCGGCAAATCCATCCAACCGGTATCCGCACTGTGGGCTCGCTGCGGATGGGATTGGCGGCAGAGGTCAGGTCGAACGTCGGTCGTTGCTCGATTGCAACGCGCGAGTGCGGGCCATCGCGAAGCGGAATCCACGGGGCTGCAGTGCCAGCGCATTGCCGGCGGCGGCCAGCGCGATTCCGATCAACGTCGCCGCGCTCCAGGTGAAACCCTCGAACAGCGACGACACGATCAGCGCCACGATCGGCGTCATCACCCCGACGTAACCGGCGCGCGCCGCGCCGATGCGGTAGACGAGCGTGTAGAACGCTCCGAAGGCGAGGATCGAGCCGCCGACGACGAGATAGACGAACGAGGCCGCGAACGGCCAGCTCCAGGCGATCGTGAGCGAACGCCCGGCCGCAAGCGCGAACAGCCCGGTGCCCGCACCGCCGTACGCCATGGCCCACGCCAGCGGCGCCCAGCCCTGAACGCCGAGGCGCTGATAGCGCGTCACGGCCATCGCGGCCACGCTCGACAGCAGCACCGCAGCCAGCGTCAGCACGGCACCGAGCGCGAGCGACTCGTCGACCCGCACGCGAGCGAACTCGTGCGCGAAGATCAGCGCGATACCGGCCAGCCCGAGCAGGCCGCCGGCGGCGATGCGGCGCGACAGCGGCGCGCCGAAGCACGCGCGCGCCAGAAGCATGTTGAAGAGCGGCGAGGCCGCGTAGCCGATGGCGACCAGCCCCGACACGATGTAGCGCTCCGCGAAGTAGATCAGCACGTAGCTGACGCAGAATCCCGCCAGGCCCTGCAGCGCGAACAGCGCGTGCAGCTTCGCGCCGTAGCGCAGACCGATGCCGCGTCCGCGACAGAACAGCAGCAGCAGCGCGCTTGCGCACAGGAAGCGCAGCGCGACCGCGGGTTCGGGCGCGAGCGCGGCGAGCTGGAACTTGATGCCGTACCACGTCGTGCCCCAGATCAGGATGCACGCCAGGTAGATCGCGCCGGTATTCACGGCGCGATTGTCGCCGCGGGTACGACGGTGCGGAAGCTCAGACCCGCACGCCCGGCCTGCGCTCGAAACGCTCCTGGCAGGCCGCGCAACGCAGCGCCGCCGGGTAAGCGCGCAGGCGGCCGAAGCTGATCGCCTCGCCGCAGTCGATGCAGATGCCGTAGCTGCCGTCGGAAATGCGCGCCAGCGCCGCGTCGATCTGTTCCAGTTGCCCCGCATGCCGCGACAGGTGCGCCAGATCCGCCAGCCGGGCGGTTTCGGCCGCGCCGTCATCGTCGGTTTCGGCCGCGCGCTGGGGCAGCGCCGCTTCGTCGCGCCGATCCTCGTCCTGCCCGTGCAGGCGCGCGTCGACTTCCGCCGTGATGGCGGCGCGCAGGCGCAGCAGTTGCTGGCGCAGTTCTTCCAGTTGTTCGCGCGGGATCGCCGTTTCCATCGTCTGCTCGCGAAGCCTGCGTGGTTGCGTGACACCGGTCATCGGTATGTCATCGACGCTACGCAGTCAAACCGTATTCTGATTGATAAGCGTCAATCCGGAGCGGTCGCTCTAGACCTTCGCTTGGCGCGGCCGGATGGCGGCTGTAACGTTCGTCGTAACGAGCGAAATATCGACATTCCGATGCTCACTTCCCACTATCTGCGCGCTGCGCTGGTACCGCGTTCGATCGCGGTGGTTGGTGCGACCGGCCGCGACGACGCGCTTGGCAAATACGTATTCGACAACATCGTCGGCGGCGAATTCAAGGGCAATGTGTACGCGGTCAATCCGAAGTACGACCGGATCGGCCCGCACAAGTGCTATCCGTCGCTGGCCGCGCTTCCGGAAGCGCCCGATCTGGCGGTGATCGTGACGCCGGCGCGGACCGTGCCGGACCTGATCGACGACGCAGGCGCGCGCCACGTCCCGGCGGTGCTGGTGCTGTCGGCCGGCTTCGCCGAAATCGGCGAGGAGGGCAAGCGGCTGCAGGAACTGGCGCTGGCGCGAGCGCGCGCGCACGGCATCCGCATGCTCGGCCCGAATTGCCTGGGCCTGATGCGGCCGGAGATCGGGTTGAACGCGACCTTCGCCCGCACCCCGGCGCGGCCGGGGTCGGTGGCGCTGGTGTCGCAGTCGGGCGCGGTGGTGGCGGCGCTGCTCGACTACGCCTGGACGGCGGGATTCGGCTTCTCGTCGGTCGTATCCACCGGCGGCGGCTCCGACGTGGAGTTCTCCGAGATCCTCGATTTCCTCGCGCTCGACTCGGCCACCAAGAGCATCGTGCTGTACGTCGAGGGCGTGCACGATGCGCGCGCTTTCCTGTCGAGCGTGCGCGCGGCGGCGAGCATCAAGCCGGTCGTCGTGCTGAAGGTCGGCCGTCACATGACCGGCTCGAAGGCGGCGATGAGCCATACCGGCGCACTGGTCGGCGACGACGCGGTGTTCGACATGGCGCTGCGCCGCGTCGGTGCGATCCGGGTCACCGCCTACACGCAGATGTACGCAGCGGCGGAGACGCTGGCAGCGGGCCGCCTGCCGCGGCCGGCGCCGGGCAATCGCCTTGCGATCGTCACCAACGGCGGCGGTCCGGGCGTGCTGGCGGCTGACGCCGCGGCCGACAACGCGGTGGCGCTGGCCAGGCTCACGCCGCAGACGATCGAGGCGCTCGACAAGCTGCTGCCGTCGACGTGGTCGCGCGGCAATCCGGTCGACATCATCGGCGACGCGACCGCGGAGCGCTTCGCGCAGGCACTGCAGATCGTGCTCGCCGATCCCGACAACGACGGCGTGCTGGTGCTGTTCTGCCCGACGATCCGTCTGCGCGCCGAGGACACGGCCAACGCGCTGCTGCCGGTGGCGCAGGCTTCCGAGAAGCCGGTCGTCAGCGCCTGGCTGGGCGCCGAGGACGCTGCCAGGGGCCGCGCGGTCTTCGAAGGCGCGGGGATGCCGGCGCTGATCAGCCCCGAGCGCGGGGTGGAATCTTTCGGGTATCTGGCGAAGTACGTGCGCAACCGCGAGCTGCGGCTGCAGGTGCCGCCGTCGCGCGTCGACGAGTTCCACCTTAACGTCGATGCCGCGCGCCGCATCGTCGAGCGCGCGCTGGTGTCGGGCCGCGCGCTGCTGAACGAAAAGGAATCGAAGGACCTGATTTCCGCCTTCGGCATCGACACCGCGACCACGCAGGTGGCCAAGTCGGCCGAGGAGGCGGTGGCGCACGCGCAGGCGGTCGGCTACCCGGTCGCGCTGAAGGTGCTCGCGGCCGGCATCACGCACAAGAGCGAAGTGGGCGGCGTGCTGCTGTCGCTGCAGTCGCCCGAGGATGTCGCGCACGGCTTCGAGACGATCCGCGCGCGGGTCGCCGAACGGGCGCCGAACGCCGAGTTCATCGGCGTGATGGTGCAGAAGATGATCGTGCGGCCGCACGGGCGGGAACTGATCGTCGGGCTGGCGCGCGATCCGGTGTTCGGGCCGGTGATCTCGTTCGGCATGGGCGGCATCGCGGTCGAGGTGTTCCGCGACTCGGCGGTGGCGCTGCCGCCGCTGAACCGTTTCCTCGCCGAGGACCTGATTTCGCGCACGCGCGTGGCGAAGATGCTGCAGGACTTCCGCGGACTGCCAGCGGTCGATCACGACGCGGTCGTCAACGTGCTGCTGAAGCTCTCGGAGCTGGCGTGCGAGCTGCCCTGCGTGCAGGAACTCGACATCAACCCGCTGCTGGCCGACGAGGCGGGCTGCGTGGCGCTCGACGCGCGCGTGGTGCTCGGCGACGGGCCGCTGGTGCCCGATCCGACGTATTCGCACCTCGCGATCCATCCGTATCCGAAGAACCTGGTGCGCGCCACGCGCCTGAAGACCGGGCAGACTGTGCTGCTGCGGCCGATCCGGCCCGAGGACGCGCAGGCCGAGAAGCGCTTCATCGCGCGCCTGTCGCAGCGCTCGATGTACATGCGATTTCACGCGCCGCTGCGCGAACTGACGATCGAGCGGCTGATCCGCTTCACCACGATCGATTACGACCGCGAGATGGCGTTCGTCGCGATCGACTCCAGCGGCGAGGAGGAGGAAATCCGCGGCATCGCGCGCTACACGCGCAATCCGGACGGCACGACCTGCGAATTCGGCGTCGTGATCGAGGACGAATGGCAAGGCCGCGGCCTGGGTCACGCGCTGATGCACGCGCTCGAAAGCTGCGCGCGCGAGCGCGGCCTGACCGAGATCATCGGCTACGTGCTGAAGGAAAACGAGGAGATGGCGCGACTGATGCTCGGCCGCACCTTTCACGCCGAGCGCGACGAGGACGACGCGGGTGTGGTGCGGTTCATCAAGGAGCTGCACCTGCCGGCAAGTTCCGGCATGCCGCTGTCGAAGGACGAGGCGCGTGCGCTGACCGGCGCGGCGTGACGGCCGATGGAGTCGGTCGCATGCTGAAACGCCTGTTCGCCGGCGCGTTGGCCGCGCTGTGGCTGGCGGCCGCGTTGGCGCAAACGCCGGCCGCCGCCGATGCGCGGCGCGGGTTCCTGTGGGAGGCGCACAAGGGAGCCGCGCGCGTGCTGCTGCTCGGCACGATCCATGTCGGCAAGCGCGAATTCAACCCGCCCGACGCCGGGACGCTCGCGCAGCTGCAGCGCGCCGAAGCGATCGCGGTCGAGGCCGACGTTTCGGAAGCCGCGCGCGTGGCGCCGATCGTGCAGAAGCTCGCGTATTACGCCGACGGCGATCCCGGCCTCGACGCGCGCGCGCCGGACCTGAAGCCGCGCCTGGAGGAGCTCGCGCAGCGCGATGACCTGTCGGCCGAGATCTTCTGGCGCATGAAGCCGTGGATGGTCGCCAACACGTTGGTCGTGATCGAGGCCGCACGGCTCGGCTTGAGTTCCGCCTACGCAACCGAGGCGTTCCTGTTCGACTTCGCGCGCCGCACCGGCAAGCCGATCGTCGAGATCGAGAGCATCGAGGACCAGCTGCGATTGTTCGATTCGAGCCCCGAGTCCACGCAGATCGCCTACCTGAAGGAGGCGCTGGACGCGATCGACAACGGAGCCAATCGCGACGAGGTCACGCGGCTCGTGAACGCGTGGGAGAAGCGCGACGGCGCCGAGATGCAGCGGCTGGTCGACAAGATGCACCGTGAGACCGGCGCGGCGCAGCGCTTCGTGGTGGAGAAGATCATCGATGGCCGCCATCCGCGCATGGTCGACGCGATCGAGCGCTATGCAGCCAGCGGCAGGCTCTACGTGGTCGCGGTCGGCGCGCTGCACTACTTCGGCCGCAACGGCCTGCTCGAGCTGCTGAAGCAGCGCGGCTACACGATCGAGCCGCGCTGATGCGCGTGCAGACCGCGGGCCACCTGCGGCTGCTGGCGCAGCGCGCCGCGTTGTGCGACTCCTCGCGCAGCCTGGTCGTCGCCGACGCGCACTTCGGCAAGGCAGCCGCCTTTCGCGCGCGCGGCGTGCCGGTGCCGCGCGGCACGACCGCGGACAACCTGGCGCGGCTCGGCGCACTGATCGCGGAATTCGCGCCGCGCCGGCTCGTGCTGCTCGGCGATCTGTTTCACGCGCGCGAGTCGCACGCGCCGGCGACCATCGCAGCGCTGATCGAATGGCGCCGCGCGCACGCCGCGCTCGACATCGTGCTGGTCGAGGGCAATCACGACCGGCGCGCGGGCGCTCCGCCGCCGGCGCTCGGCATCCGCGTCGAGAACGAGCCGTGGCGCGGCGACGGGCTGGCCTACTGCCATCATCCGCAGCGGCTCGCGGGCGAGACCGTCGTCGCCGGCCACCTGCACCCGTGCGTCCGCCTGCACGGGCGCGCCGACCAGAGCGTGCGGCTGCCTTGCTTCTGGCTGCGCGATGGGTTGAGCATCCTGCCCGCGTTCGGAGAGTTCACCGGCGGCGAGACGATCGCGCGCGAGGCCGGCGATCGCGTGATCGCGATTGCCGAAGACCGGCTGTTCGAGGTACGCGACGTCACTCGCGCGGCGTGAACACGCAGGCGTCCATCGCCAGCGCGCCGCTGTCGACACCGAGGTCGATGCGCTCGACCGCGGGCCGTGGACCGGCGGCGCCGAAGGCGAACGGCAGCGGCAGGAAGTGCTCGGGGCTCGGATGCGCGCGTGCGGCGTGCGGAGCTTCCTCCTGCCAGAGCGCGATGCGCTCCGCGTCGTCATCGTGCAGCGCGGCGTCGACCCAGGCGCGGAACTCCTCGACATACGGCGCGACCGGCGCCGCAGTCACCTGCAGACGGTGCCGGCGCGCGAACTCGATCCACTCGCGCAGGTTGTGTGTCATGTGGCCGGAGCCGATGACCAGCACGCCTTCCTGCGCGAGCGGTGCGAGCAGGCGCCCGACCCGCAGCGCATGCGCGGCCGGCAGCTGTGTCTGCAGTGAAATCTGCGTCACCGGAACGTCGGCGTCCGGATACATGTGCCGTAACGGCACCCAGGCGCCGTGGTCGAGGCCGCGGCAGCCGTTGGCGGTGGCCGGCATGGCGGCGGCCTTCAGCAGATCGATCGCGCGCTGCGCGACCGCGGGTGCGCCCGGCGCCGGATAGCGCAGCCGGTACAGCTCATCGGGAAAGCCGCCGAAGTCGTGGATCGTTTCCGGCCGCGCGCTCGTGGTCAGCATCGGCCACTCGCTTTCCCAGTGGGCCGAGGCGATCAGCACCGCGCGCGGCTTGCCGATCCGTTTCCCGAGCTGTGCCCACCCCGCGCCGGCGCGCCCGGCATGCAGCGCGTGCATCGGCGAGCCGTGGGACAGGAAGACGGTGGGAGTCATTGTGCGGAGCCAGGTTGCGGCGGTCCCGGAGGGACCGGCCCTCTCCCTCACGGAGGGAGAGGGTTGGGTGAGGGAGCGGTTGACCTCAGCGTAGCTGAAGGGATGGCCGGCTACTTGGCCAGCCCTTCAGCCTTCAGCGCCTCCTGCACTTTCGGCCGCGCGGCCACGCGCTTCACGTAGTCGGACAGCACGGGCCAGCGGGCGAGGTCGATGCCGGTCCACTGGCACCAGTTCATCACCGTGAACAGGTAGGCATCGGCGACCGTGAACTGCTGGCCCATCAGGTAGTCCTTGCCCTTCAGTTGATCATTCAGCCAGTCGAAACGGCCCGAGAGCTTGTCACGTTGGCGCTGCTTGATGTCGTCGTTCGCGGTCGCATCGAACAGCGGCGAGAACTGCTTGTGGATCTCCGACGTGATGAAGTTGAGCCATTCCTGCAGCCGGTAGCGTTCGAGCGTGCCATTGGCGGGCGCAAGCCTGCTGGCCGGCGCCTTGTCGGCGAGGTACTGCACGATCGCCGGGCCTTCGGTCAGCACCTGGCCGTCGTCGAGTTGCAGCGCCGGCACGTAGCCCTTCGGATTGACCTTGCGGTAGTCGCCTCCGCCTTCGATTTCCTTGGTCTTGTTGTTGATCTTGACCGGGGTGAACGGCAGGTTGGCTTCGCGCAGCACGATGTGCGGAGACAGCGAGCAGGCGCCGGGGGACAAGTACAGTTTCATATGCGAACCTCCGATGGAGTTGAGCTGTTACCGATCAAGCGCGCTGCAGGCGCGGGGCGAAGCCGCGGCCAAAGAGCCTCGTGCCCAGTGCATACGCGCCGTCGCCGAGCAACGCTTGCGCGATCAGGGCGCCGGTCCAGAACGCCGGATACTCCCAGCCGCCACCTTTCGAGGTGAAGAGCCACCCGTTGCCGGCATGCGCCCACAGTGCGCCGAGCAGGACCGGAACCAGCGCCGCGGCCACGTAGCGGCTGCCGACCCCGAGTACGAGCAGCGCGCCGCCGGCGAGTTCCATCGCGAACACCACGTAACCGAGGAAGGGCGGCAGCCCGAGCGAACCGAAGAACTGCGCGGTGCCCGGCAGCGTGAAGACTACGAGCTTCAGCCATGCGTGCGCGATCAGCGCCACGCCCAGCGTGATGCGCAGGATGAAGGTTCCCAGGGCGGCGGCCGGGTCGGCCGAACTCGTATGCGTCATGTCGAATCTCCTTTCCGAGTAAGTGGCGGCGCCGATGCGCCATTGCCGCGCACTCTAGTTGTCTTCCATTCCGGGATAAAGATCATTTCTAGGCAATATCTATCCCGATATTCGGCATAATTTGGCGATGGATCGCCTGGGCGCCATGCAGGCCTTCGTCCGCGTCGTCGAGAGCGGCAGCTTCGTGCGCGCGGCCGAACGCATGGAGATGTCGACCTCGTCGCTGTCGCGCTTCATCGCCGATCTGGAATCGCACCTGAATGCGCGGCTGCTGAACCGCACCACGCGCAAGCTGTCGCTGACGGAGACCGGACAGGCGTTCTACGAGCGTTGCGTGCAGTTGCTGGCCGATCTGGAAGAAGCCGAAGCGCTGGCTTCGCGCGCCGCCGCGCAGGCGCACGGCACGATCCGCCTCACCTGCCCGCACAACCTCGCGGCCGCGCCGCTCGCGCCCGCGATCGCGAGCTTCGTCGCGCGTCATCCGGCGGTGACGTTCGACGTCAGCGTGTCCGATCGCACGGTCGACCTCGTCGAAGAGGGATTCGATCTGGCGGTGCGCGTCGGCGCCGTGCGCGCCGAACTGCTGGTCGCGCGCAAGCTCGGCGCGACCGAACTGGTGCCGTGCGCGTCGCGCGCATATATCGCCGCGCAGGGCACCCCGGGCGCACCGGCCGATCTGGCGCGCCACGCGACGATCACCTACGCATATTCGCCGGCGCCACGGGTGTGGCAACTGATCGGCGCGGACGGCGCGCGGCACGAAGTGCGGGTGCAGGGGCCGCTGCATGCCAACAGCGGCGAACTGGCGATCGGCGCCGCGATCGCCGGACTCGGCATCGCGTTCGAGCCCGACTACGTGGTCGCGCCGGCGCTCGCCGACGGCCGCCTCGTGCGCGTGCTGCCCGGCTTCCGCGGCCCGCAGCTCGACATCTGGGCGGTGTATCCCAGCCGCCGGCACCTGTCGGCCAAGGTGCGGCTGTTCGTCGATCATCTGGCCGCGACCTTCGCCGCCGCGCGTCCGCAAGAGAAGCCTGTGCGGCCGCGGCGGCGCACCTGATCGCGCCACACCTGATCGCACCGCACCAATAGACTCGCGTCTCTAATTTGCCGCTCGGCGGCGGTTTCTTCGCTGGCCGGAAATAGTACGATCGTTCGCAATTCCACGAACGATCGTCAGACGACCCGGCCGATGTCCGTCGCCGCCTTCCTGCAGAACCTGATGCCCGGCGAGCGCACGACGCGCGCGCGCAAGGGCGACGTCACGCGCGCGGCGATCGTGGCGGCGGCGCTGGCGACCGCGCGCCGCGACGGGCTGGAAGCGCTGACGATCGGCGCGCTGGCGGAGCGCATGAAGATGAGCAAGAGCGGCGTGTTCGCGCACTTCGGCGCGCGCGAGGAGCTGCAGCTCGCGGTGCTGAAGGAGTACGCGGCGCGCTTCGTCGACGACGTGCTGCGGCCGGCGGTGCGCAGGCCGCGCGGTCTGCCGCGGCTGCAGGCGATGCTGGCCAACTGGCTGAAGCTGCTGGCGCGCGAGGTCGAGCAGGGCTGCCTGATGGTCGGCGGCGCGAGCGAATACGACGACCGCCCGGGGCCGCTGCACGACGCGATGGTCGCGATCATCGGCGGCTGGCGCGACGAACTGGTGCGCGCGATCGAAGGCGCGAAGGAAGGCGGTGACCTGCGCGACGACATCGATCCGCGCCAACTCGCGTTCGAGATCTACGGCGTGATGCTCGCCTTTCACCAGTCGGCGCGCCTGCTGCGCGCCGGCGACAGCGACAGGCGCGCAAAGGCCGCGCTGGCGCGACTGCTGCGCGATGCCCAGCCGGCGCGCCGGCTCGCGGTCAAACCCGTTTCCCCCCGCCGCGACCGCCGCGGCACGTAGCAAGGAGCAGCCATGCCCATCTATACCCCCCCCTCGCGCGACCAGCGTTTCGTGATCCATGAAGTGCTCGGCGCGGTCGACGAATACAGGGCAATGCCGCGTCACCACGAGGTCGACGCCGACATCATCAACCAGGTGCTCGAAGAGGCCGGCAGGTTCTGCGCCGAGGTGCTGCTGCCGATCAACCTGTCCGGCGACGCGGAAGGCTGCAGCTACGACCCGCAGACACACGAAGTGCGCGCCCCGCAGGGCTTTCGCGCGGCCTACGACGCGTTCCGCAGCGCGCACTGGCAGGGGCTCGCGGCCGAGCCCGAGTACGGCGGGCAGGGGCTGCCGCACCTGCTGCAGATCGCGCTGTACGAGATGCAGTACTCGACCAACCAGGCGTGGGCGATGTACCCGGGGCTTTCCGTCGGCGCATACGAATGCCTGCTCGTGCACGGTTCGAAGGCGCAGAAGGACCTCTACCTGCCCAAGCTCGCGTCGGGCGAATGGACCGGCACGATGTGCCTGACCGAGCCGCACTGCGGCACCGACCTGGGCATGCTGCGCACGAAGGCCGAGCCGCAATCCGACGGCAGCTACAAGCTCGCCGGCGAGAAGATCTTCATCTCCGCCGGCGAGCACGACCTGTCGGACAACATCGTGCACCTGGTGCTGGCGCGGCTGCCCGACGCGCCGGCGGGGACGAAAGGCATATCGCTGTTCGTGGTGCCGAAGTTCGTGCCGCAAGGCAAGGGCGCGGACGCCAAGGTCGGTGCGCGCAACCGGCTGCATTGCGGGGGCATCGAAGAGAAGATGGGCATCCACGGCAACGCGACGTGCCAGATCACCCTAGACGGTGCGACCGGCTGGCTGGTTGGCGAGCCGAACAAGGGACTGAACGCGATGTTCGTGATGATGAACGGCGCGCGGCTCGCGGTCGGCGTGCAGGGGCTCGGCATCACCGAGGCCGCCTACCAGAACGCGGTCGCGTACGCGCGCGACCGCATCCAGGGGCGCTCGCTGACCGGCGCGAAGAACCCCGACAAGCCGGCCGACCCGATCATCGTGCACGCCGACGTGCGACGAATGCTGCTGACCGCGCGCGCGTACGCCGAAGGCGGCCGCGCGTTCGCCTACTGGGTCGCGCTGCAGGCCGACAAGCAACTGCACCACCCGGACGAGGAGCAACGCAAGTTCGGCGCCGACATGATGGCGCTGGTGACGCCGGTGGTGAAGGCGTTCATGACCGACAACGGCTACCAGTGCGCGACCGAGTGCCAGCAGGTGCTCGGTGGCCACGGCTACATCCGTGCCAACGGCATGGAACAACTGGTGCGCGACGCGCGCATCAACATGATCTACGAGGGCACCAACGGCATCCAGTCGCTCGACCTGATCGGCCGCAAGGTGCTGATGGACAACGGTGCGAAGCTGCGCAAGTTCGGCAAGCTGGTGCAGGACTTCATCGAGGCCAACGGCACGTCGACCGAGATGAGCGAGTTCGTCACGCCGCTGGCGGACCTCGGCGACAAGGTGACGAAGCTGACGATGGAACTCGGCATGAAGGCGTTCCAGAACCAGGACGAAGCGGGCGCGGCGGCGGTGAGCTACCTGCGCGTGATCGGGCATCTCGTCTATGCGTACTTCTGGGCGCGGATGGCGCGCGTGGCGCTGGATCGCGTGCAGCAGGACGGCGACAAGGTCGACCCGTTCTATACCGCGAAGCTCACTGTGGCGCGCTTCTACTTCCAGCGCCTGCTGCCCGAGACCGCCTATCACATCCGTGCGGCACGCTCCGGCGCGAAGAACGTGATGGAATTGCCGGCGGAAATGTTCTGAAGAGACAGTCCAGGAGAGAGTGATGACCAACAAGAATTTCGTCGTCCGCAAGGTCGCCGTGCTCGGCGCCGGTGTGATGGGGGCGCAGATCGCAGCGCATTGCGTGAACGCCAAGGTGCCGGTGGTGCTGTTCGACCTGCCGGCCGGGGCGGGCGGAGGGGCCCCGTCCCCCACCTCGGAAGGGCCGAAGAACGGCATCGTGCTGAAGGCGATCGACAACCTGAAGAAGTTGAGTCCCGCGCCATTCGGCAACAAGGACGACGCGGTCTACATCGAGGCGGCCAACTACGACGAGCACCTCGAGTTGCTGCAGGGCTGCGACGTGGTCATCGAGGCGATCGCCGAGCGGATGGACTGGTAGCACGATCTG
>JAKORH010000237.1 GCA_029777935.1 Pseudomonadota bacterium | reverse complement strand
GTTCGTGCACGGCGACGTGCTGCGCGATCGGTACGGCGTCGACGTCGACAACCTGCGCGCGGCGCTCGACTGGGCCGCGCACGGCGAGGCGCACGTTGATGCGCATATCGCGCTGGCCGGGGCGTCGTGGTGGGCCTGGTTCGGCGCGTCGGCCGCCGAAGGGCAGCGCCGCTGCGCGCAGGCGATGTCGCGCATCGGCCCGGCGACATCCAAGCCGCACGCGGCACGCTTGCTGCTCGGATACGTGCTGCGCGCGCACCCCAAGGCGTCGCCGATCGAGATCGACGCCCTCGCACGCGGGATAGCACTGTGCCGCGAACTCGGCGATCGGCGCGGGCTTTACTTCGGATTGACGTTGCTCGTGTTCCCCCTCGTGAAGCGGGGCCGGCTCGACGACGCGTGGCGCGCGGTCGAAGAAGCATCCCAGCTGCAGCAGAGCGACGACCTTCCGCCCGGATTGCAGCCGCGGCTTTTGACTCCGCGCGCTCACTTGCGCGCCGCGCGCGGCGACTACGACGCGGCGGTCGCCGACAAGCTCGCTGCGCTGCACGCGTTCGAGCGCTATGGCGACCAACGTGAGATTCGCATCGCGCGCAGCAACGTCGTCGACATCGTGCTGGCAGCAGGTGACGTGCCGGAAGCCGTGCGCCGCGGACGGGACGACGTTGCAGCGCTGCGCCACGGGCCACGGACCGACATGATCGAGTGCGCGGGGTCGTTCATCAACCTGGCCACTGCCTTGCTGCGCGCAGGCGAGTTTGCGGAGGCGCAGAAGGTGGCGCGCGAAGGCTTGCCGCTGCTGCAGCGGCGGGGCAGGACGTACCTGGCCCTCGATCCCTTCGCGTTGTTGGCGCTGAAGCTGGGCCGCGCCGAGGATGCCGCTCGCGCACTCGGCCGCTCGCGCGCGGTGATCGGCGCCAGCAGCGATGCGCGCGAGATCAACGAGCAGCGCGCGCACGACGACGCGCTGGCGGAGGTGCAGCGCACGTTCGCGCCCGACGAGCTGAAGCGGCTGTTTGCCGAAGGTGCCGTGCTGACGGACGAAGAAGTTGCAGGCCGAGCGGTTGACTGACGGCGCGCAGGGCAGGGTGCGTCGCGCGGGCCGGACGATGCTTCGCGGCGTGTATGGCCGGCGGTTGACAACCATCGGGATCCGTTCGTCCAACCGGATTTGCTAGCCGACCCTGGCGCGGCGCCGCAGCGGCGAACTGGGCGGCCTTTCCGTGGCAGGAGCGGCACCCGCGCGGCAGCAAGCTCGATCGCGAGCGGAATGC
>JAKORH010000236.1 GCA_029777935.1 Pseudomonadota bacterium | reverse complement strand
CGAGCCGCTGGAACTCCCCTCTCCCCCCGGGAGAGGGGCCGGGGGTGAGGGAGCCGACGCGACAACGGCCCAGCCTCCTCAGAAACCGAGAAAGCCCGCCCTCGATCCAAAGCTGCTCGCCCACGCACGTGAGTTGCGCTCGAAGGCGACCGACGCCGAATCTCTGCTCTGGTCGCTGCTCCGCGATCGCCAGATCGCAGAGGTGAAGTTCCGGCGCCAGCATCCGATCGAGCTCGGTGGCACTCGCTTTATCGCCGACTTCTACGCGGGCGAACTCAAGCTCGCGATCGAGCTCGACGGCGGCCAGCACGCGGAGCCGCAAGCGCTGCTGCGCGACCGCGAACGCGATCAGACGCTGCTGATGCACGGAATTCGCACGCTGCGGTTCTGGGACAACGACGTACTCGGCAACACGGTCGCAGTGCTCGAGGCGATCTACGCGGCGATTGCGGGCGCGTCGCCAGCGCCGGCGGTTCCCTCACCCCCGGCTCCCTCACCCCCGGCCCCTCTCCCGGGGGGAGAGGGGAGGACAATCAACATCGACGACTTCGCCAGGGTGGACCTGCGGGTGGCGAAGATCGTCGCGGCGGAATACGTCGAAGGCTCGGACAAGCTGCTGCGGTTGACGCTCGACATCGGCGAAGCCCGGCCGCGCAACGTGTTCGCGGGCATCAAATCGGCGTACAAGCCGCAGGAACTCGTCGGCAGACTGACGGTGATGGTCGCCAACCTCGCGCCGCGCAAGATGAAGTTCGGCGTCAGCGAGGGCATGGTGCTCGCCGCCAGCGGCGCCGACGAGAAGGCCGAACCGGGCCTGTACCTGCTCGAGCCGCATTCCGGCGCCAGGCCGGGAATGCGGGTCAGATAGTCAGGCCAGGATGAACAAGGCCACCAGGGCCGCCAGTACCGCGTACTTCAGCGCGTAGTACCAGAAGCGGCTGCGCGCCTTCAGCCGCTTGCCCCACAGGCGAATGCCGATCACGCGCGAGAACAGGCGGTTGACGCCGCCGATTCGCTCGCCCGGCACGTTGGCGCTGGCCGACGCGTTCATCATCGTCTTGCGCACCAGGTGGTTGAACGCGCGCGCCAGCGGGTTGTTCAGCGGCCGCTCGACGTCGCAGAACAGGATGACGCGCTGCACGCCGGTGTCGTTGCGCGCGTAGTGGATGAAGGTCTCGTCGAACATCAGCACTTCGCCGTCGCGCCAGTGGCGCCGCTCGCCGTCGACCTCGATGAAGCAGTCGGGCGAATTGGCCGTGCGCAGCCCGAGGTGATAGCGCAGCGAGCCGGCGTACGGATCGCGGTGGCGCGGCAGCGTGGCCCCGGGCGGCAGCACCGCGAACATCGCCGCCTTGATCGTGGGGATCGCGGCCAGCAGCGCCATCGTCCGCGGGCACGCGGCGAGCGCCGACGGCAGTTCTTCTCCGTACCAGGTCAGGTAGAAGCGCGTCCAGCCGGTCTTGAAGAACGAGTTGAAGCCGACGTCGTTGTAGCCGGTGGCGACCGTGATGCGGCCGCCCTCGTAGAGCGCGAGCGCCTCGTCGCGGATCGCCTGCCAGTTCTTCGCGAGCGGCGCCAGCTCGGGGAAATCGGCCGGATCGAGGAACGGGCGTGCCGGCACCTTCGACGAGAGGTACAGCATCGCGTTGATCGGCGCCAGGAACGTCGAGTGATCGGTCAACTGGCGCGTGAAGCCGTGCCGCACGCGCCCGCGCAGGTGCACGTACAGCGCCGACGCGAAGAACAGCGCGGCGATGACGATCTTGGCGATGGGAAGCGACGACGGCATGCGTGACGCGCGGCGTGGCGGCGCGCGTCAGGGATCTTACCGCCCGCGGCGCGCGCCGGCCTCGCCATAATGCGCAGAACCTGTCTCGGAATCCACGGCGGTCACGTGGATTCCGGGATGGTTCTTCCAAGTCGTCGCGTATCGCCGTCCATGCCGTCCCCATCGCCGCAAGCTGCACGCGGTGAACCCGCCTCCCCTCGCCGATCGCTGCTCGCGCGCGTGCTCGATCCGGCCGCGGCGAAGATCGTGCTGTCGCTGCTGCTCGCGCTGGGCGCCGGCGTCCTGCTCGTGACGAGCGAAGTGCGCACCTCGTATCTGCAGGCGCAGGTCTTCTCAGCGCTCGGCCGCCGGCTCACTTACGACACCGAAACCGGACCGAGCGATCGCATCCGCTTTCCGCACAGCGGCCCGTACGACGCGCGGCTCGGCTACTCGGAGCTGCCGCAGTTCGTCGCGCGGCTCGAGGCCCGCGGCTACGCGATCGATGCGCAGGCGCGCGTGTCGCCGTGGTTCGCGCGCGTGCTCGACTGGGGTCTGTTCGCCCCCTACGACGAGAAGTCGCAGGCGGGCCTGACGGTGCGCGCCTGCGACGGCGCGCCGCTGTACGGTGTGCGCTATCCGCAGCGCGTGTACACGGAGTTCGACGCGGTGCCGCGCCTGCTGGCCGACTCGCTGCTGTTCATCGAGAACCGCGAACTGCTCGACGCGCACGCGCCTACTCGCAATCCGGCGGTCGAATGGGACCGCTTCAGCCGCGCGCTGTTCGACCAGGCGCTGCGCACCGTCGACACCGACCACGAGGCGCCCGGCGGCAGCACGCTCGCGACCCAGATTGAGAAGTACCGCCACTCGCCGGCCGGCCGCACCGCGGGCCCGCGCGAAAAGCTGCGGCAGATGCTGAGCGCGTCGCTGCGCGCGTACCTGCACGGCGAGGACACGACCGGCGTGCGGCGCCAGCTCGTGGTCGATTACCTGAATTCGGTGCCGCTCGCGGCCAAGGCGGGCTATGGCGCGATCGACGGCATCGGCGATGCGCTGTGGGCCTGGTACGGCCGCGACTTCGACCAAGTGAACCGGCTGCTCTCCGACGCCACCGCGCCGCTCGCCGCGCGCGCGCTCGCGTACAAGCAGGCACTGTCGCTGCTGATCGCGGAGCGCCGGCCGTCGTACTACCTGCTGGCCGACGCGACCGAGCTCGAGGCGCTGACCGACAGCCACCTGCGGCTCGCCGCCGCCGCCGGAGTGATCGCGCCCGCGCTACGCGACGCCGCGCTGGCGCAGCACCTGCGCATCGACGTGGCCCCCGTGCGCGAGCCGGTGGCCTCGTTCGTCGAGCTGAAGGCCGCCAACGCGGTGCGCACGCGGCTCGCGCAGATGCTCGGCGTATCGCGGCTGTACGACCTCGACCGCCTCGACCTCACGGCGGCGGGCACGCTCGCCACGCAGCCGCAACGCGTCGCCACCGAAACGCTGCGCGAGCTGCGGCGGCCCGCGGCGGCCAGGGCGGCCGGGCTGATGGAGCCGCACCTGCTCGCGGGCTCGGACCCGGCGGGCGTCACGTACAGCTTCACGCTGTTCGAGCGCAGCAACGGCGCGAACCTGGTGCGCGTGCAGACCGACAACTTCGACCAGCCGTTCGACATCAACGAAGGCACCAAGCTCGACCTGGGCTCGACCGCCAAGCTGCGCACGCTGATCACGTATCTCGAGATCGTCGCGCAGTTGCACGCGCGCCTGGCGCCGCTGGCGCCGAAGGAACTCGGGGCCGTGCATGTAGCCAGGCAGGACGCGATCACGCGCTGGGCGATCGACTACCTGCGCACCGCGCAGGACCGCGGCCTGACCGCGATGCTGGCGGCATCGCTCGCACGCCGCTATTCGGCCAGCCCGGCCGAGGCGTTCTTCACCGGCGGCGGCGTGCAGCGCTTCGAAAATTTCGATCCCGCCGACAACGGCCGTATCGCGACCGTGCGCGAAGCGGTGCAGCACTCGATCAACCTGGTGTTCGTGCGGCTGATGCGCGACGTGGTCCGCTACGAGATGTTCAACATGCCCACTTCGAGCGCGACGCTGCTCGAGGACGCGGCCGATCCGAAGCGGCGCGCGTACCTGGCGCGCTTCGCCGACCAGGAGGGCTCCGAGTTCATCCGGCGCTTCTACCTCAAGTACCAGGGCAAGGCGCCCGCCGAGATCGAGGACGCGCTGCTCGCGGGCGTGCACGCGACTCCGGTGCGGCTGGCGGTGATCTTCCGTACTCTCGCACCCGACGCCGACGCGGCGGGCTTCGCGCAGTTCCTGGCGCAGCGGCTGCCCGGCGCGACGCTGGCATCGGCCACGATTGCGAAGCTCTACGACCGTTACTCGCCGCAGCGCTTCGATCTGGCAGATCGCGGGTACCTGGCGCGCGTGCACCCGCTCGAGCTGTGGGTCGCCGCGTACCTGCGCGGACATCGGGACGCCACGCTGGCGCAGGCGCTCGACGCCAGCCGCGACGAGCGCCAGGCCGTGTACAAGTGGCTGTTCAAGACGCGCTTCAAGCACGCGCAGGACATCCGCATCCGCACGCTGATCGAGCAGGAAGCGTTCCTCGAGATCCATCGCGAGTGGAAGAAGCTCGGCTACCCGTTCGCGTCGCTGGTGCCTTCGTACGCGACCGCGCTCGGCGCCTCGGCCGACCGGCCGGCCGCGCTGGCCGAGCTGATGGGGATACTCGTCAACGACGGCGTCAAGCTGCCGACGGTGCGCATCGAGGCGCTCGACTTCGCCGCCGGCACGCCGTACGAGACGCGATTGCGCCGCGCGCGCGGGGCAGGCCAGCGCGTGCTGGCGCCGGAGATCGCGCGGCTGGCGAGGCAGGCGCTCGCCGAGGTGGTCGAGGTCGGCACCGCGCGCCGGCTGAAGGACGCCTTCCGCGGCTCCGACGGCAAGCCGCTGGTCGTCGGCGGCAAGACCGGCACCGGCGACAACCGCTTCGAGGTGTTCGGCAAGGGCGGGGAGCTGATCTCGTCGCGCGTGGTCAGCCGCTCGGGCACGTTCGTGTTCTATGTCGGCGACCGCTACTTCGGCACGCTGACCGCGTACGTGCACGGCCCGCGGGCGGCGAAGTACAAGTTCACCAGCGCGCTGCCGGTGCAGATCCTCAAGGAACTCGCGCCGCGGCTAGGCCCGCTCGACGCGCCGGGCTGCGCGCAGCTACCCGATGCCGACGAAAAGCAGGTACAGCAGCGCGCCGACCAGAGCCACCTTGACTCCCTTGGCGAGCCAGCGGTTGCGCTGCTTCAGCCACTTGAAGAACGCGTCGATGCGCGACGTGACCGGGTGCACCACGTTGCCGTAGATCCAGTTGATCGCGCCGACCGGCTCGGTCGGCACGTTCTGCGTGGCGCTCGCCTTCACGACGCTCGCGCTCACCACGCGGTTGAGCCAGCGCACCAGGCGCGTGCGCAGCGGCCGCTCGACGTCGCAGAACAGGATCACGCGCGTGACATCGGTGTCGTTGCGCGCCCAGTGGATGTAGGTCTCGTCGAACATCATCGGCACGCCGTCGCGCCACACCAACCTCTCGCCGTCGACGTCGATGAAGCACGCCTCCGAGTTCGGCGTGATCAGGCCGAGGTGATAGCGCAGCGAGCCGGCGAACGGATCGCGATGGGGATTCAGTTGCGCGCCGGGCTCGAGCAGCGCGAACATCGCCGCCTTCACCGGGCCGATCCGCGCCAGCAGCGCCACCGTCCGCGGGCATAGCGCCGCCGCCGACGGCAGCGGATCGCCGTACCACTTCAGGTAGAAGCGCTTCCAGCCGCGCCTGAAGAACGAGTTGAAGCCGACGTCGTTGTGCGCGAGCGCGGTCCGGATGTAGCCCTCGTCGAACAGGTGCTGCGCCTCGGCGCGGATCGCCTGCCAGTCGGCCTGCAGCGGCGCCAGTTCCGGGAAGTCCTGCGGATCGATGACCGGCTTCGCCGGCACCGCCGAGAACAGATACATCAGCGCGTTGTACGGCGCGAGCAGCGTCGAGTGGTTGAAGAACTGCCGCGCGAAACGGAAGCGCACGCGCCCGCGCAGGTGCACGTACGCCGCCGAGGTCACGAACAGGGCCACCAGCAGCAGCTTGACCAGCAACGAAGTCGACACGACGGTAGGGTCGGATGGTCAACGAAGCGACATTATCCCGCCGCCACCGCGTTGTCGTACCCGCGGAAGCGGAGAACGCAGTGACCTTCGCGCAAAGTCTCTGGATTCCCGCTTCCGCGGGAATGACACATCGGCTGTCGTGTCGCTCCCGCTTTCGCGGGAATGACGGCCCGGCCGCGCCGCTTTCCGGCTGCATTTGCTTTT
>JAKORH010000003.1 GCA_029777935.1 Pseudomonadota bacterium | reverse complement strand
TCTTCCATCTGGCGCAGGAGCGCGTTCATCTCGGGAATTGAAAGGATGCGCCGCGCGCGCACGGCGCCGTGGCAGGCCATCGTCGCCAGCAGTTCGTTGCGGTGCGCGGCCATCAGCTGCGTCACGCCGTGTTCGCGCAGTTCGGCGAGCAGCGCACGCGCGAGCGTGGCGGGGTCGGCGGCCTGCAGCAGCGCCGGGACGCCGCGCACGGCGAGCTGCGTCGGTCCCATCGGCGCGAGGTCGAAGCCGAGGTCGTGCAGGGCGTCCGAATGCTCCTCGACGGCGGCGACTTCGAGCGCGTCGGCGGTAAAGACGGCCGAAATGAGAAGCGCCTGCGTGGCGATGCGCTTGCTGTCGAGCGCGGTCTTCAGCTTTTCGTAGAGGATGCGCTCGTGCGCCGCGTGCATGTCGACGAGCACGAGGCCGAGCGCGTTCTGCGCGAGGATATAGACGCCGTGCAGCTGGGCGAGCGCGTAGCCCATCGGCGGCGTGCTTCCGTCTGTCGGAGCCCTTGGTTCGGAAAAGGGGATCGGGGCGCGGGCAGGAGTGGGTTGCGCCTTTTCGGCGAAGGCGAAGTAGGCAGCCATCGCCGGCTCGCTGACGCGCAGCGACTCCTGGCGTTGCGGCCATGCCTGTACGCTCGTTCCTGGCGGCGCCGGGTTCGGGCGCTGTGCGGCAATGGACAGGGCTGGAGCCGTCGCTGGAGAGGCGCTTGCGGGTTCGTTGCCGGCGCCGGCCAGCGGGCTGGAGAGCGTTCGCTGCACCGCGTGGAAGACGAACTGGTGCACGGCGCGTCCGTCGCGGAAGCGCACTTCGGTCTTCGCCGGATGGACGTTAACGTCGACGTGCGCCGGGTCGATCTCGACGAAGAGGCAGTAGGCCGGGTAACGGCTGCCGTGCAGCATGTCCTGGTAGGCCTCGCGTAGCGCGTGGCTGAGCAGCTTGTCGCGCACGAAGCGGCCATTCACATACACGTACTGCGCGTCGCTGCGCGCGCGCGAATGTGCGGGTGTCGCGCAGTGGCCGAAGATGCGCAGGCCGTGACCTTGTCCGCCATCCGCGTCGCGGCGTGGCTCGCCGGTATCGATCGAGCGCGATTCGGCGAGGAAGTCGTCGCCAAGGATGGCGCCGGCGCGGCCGCGCGCATCGGTCCTCGCCAGATGCAGGCTGACGCGCCCGTTGTGCGAGAGGGTGAAGGCGACCGTCGGGTGTGCCAGGGCGACGCGCTTGACGGCGTCGGCGCAATGCGCGAACTCGGTGGCTTCCGACTTGAGGAATTTCCGCCGCGCCGGCGTGTTGTAGTAGAGGTCGCGCATCTCGACGACGGTGCCGGCGCCGAGCGCGGCCGGTTCCGGTGCGGCGCCGGGTTCGGCGTTCAGGCGCCAGGCGTGGACGGCGCCCTGCTGGCGGCTGGTCAGCGTCAGGCGCGCGACGGAGGCGACCGAAGCCAGCGCTTCGCCGCGAAAGCCAAGCGTGGCGACGCGTTCGAGGTCGTCGAGCGTGGCGATCTTCGACGTGGCGTGGCGGGTCAGCGCGAGCGCGAGTTCATCCTTGGCGATGCCGCAACCGTCGTCGCTGACGCGGATCAGCTTGACGCCGCCTTCTTCGAGCTGGATCTGGATGGCCTGACAGCCGGCGTCGAGAGCGTTCTCAAGCAACTCCTTGAGCACGGAGGATGGGCGTTCAACGACCTCGCCGGCGGCGATCTGGCTGATCAAGAGGTCGGGCAGTAGATGAATGGTGGGCTTTTCGGGCATCGGTGGATTATACCGGCGAGGCCCCTCGCGCGACCCGGTCGCTCAAGTTGGCGGATCTTCGGCTTCCAGTACAATCGCGTTTTTCTCGCACCGGGATCGACATGGAACTCCTCGCCTACTTCATCGACATCGTGCTGCATCTCGACAAGCATCTGGCCGTGATGGTGCAGCAGTACGGCGTCTGGATCTACGCGATCCTGTTCGCGATCATCTTCAGCGAGACCGGCTTCGTCGTCACGCCGTTCCTGCCCGGCGATTCGCTGCTCTTCGTCGCCGGCGCGCTGGCGGCGCTGGGCGGGATGGACATCATGATCCTGATCGCGGTGCTCCTCGCCGCCGCCGCGCTGGGCAACACGCTCAACTATCAGATCGGGCGCTACCTCGGACCGAAGGTCTTCCAGTGGGAAAACTCGCGCTTCTTCAACAAGGCGGCGCTGATGAAGACGCATCTCTTCTACGAAACGCACGGCGGCAAGACGCTGGTGATCTCGCGTTTCCTGCCGCTCTTTCGCACCTTTGCGCCCTTCGTTGCCGGGATCGGCGCGATGACCTGGGCGCGCTTTACCTTCTTCAATCTGATCGGCGCCTTCGGCTGGGTCGTCTCGCTGACGCTGGCCGGTTACTTCTTCGGCAACCTGCCCTGGGTTCAGAGGAACCTGTCGGCGGTGATTATCGGGATCATCGCCATTTCAATGATCCCGGTCGTCATCGGCTGGTGGCAGCACCGCAAGGAAAGTGCTTCCTCCTGATCGTCAGCGCGCGCGGCGCTTCTTGTCCATCAGGTGCAGGATCATCGGCGTGAAGATGATCTGCATGGC
>JAKORH010000235.1 GCA_029777935.1 Pseudomonadota bacterium | reverse complement strand
TACGCCCTGCGGCCGCCGCGCCCGGCACCGAAGCATGATCGAAAAACCAACGACTGTCAGATTAAGTTCTGACTACTGCACATGAAAGGCATGCAGCACAGCGATGGTCGGCGGCGCTGCGCGGCTTACCCCAAACGCCGCCATAAGCACGCTTGCAATGAAGGTGGCTGCAAGGCTGCCCGTCCGCGCAAGAAGCTTTCCAACGAGATTCGGCATGTTCATCTCCTCTCCTGATTAGCGACGAAGCTCAGCCGCAGCAAGACACAAGACCGTGCGCACCGTCGCGGCATCAATCGCTTGTCGAGCCAGTGCTCGACGGCGTCGAGCATCTGAATCTCATCGCTAATCAGCGTTCCTCTTTGAGACGTTCAACTCCTGTCCGGAGCACCGCCGCCGCGACCACGATCGGCAGAAGGATCGCGGCCAGACGAGTGGTGAGCCTCATCTCGGCCCCTTCCGCGTCGAACTGCGAAGCGGTCGACAGATTGGGACCGCAGCCGTTTACGAAGCGTTATTCGCCGGCCATTGAGCCGCGCACGCGCGTCGACGCCGTCAGCAGCGCGCGGTTGACCGGATTGCGGTTCAGGAAGCTGTCGCAGAACTCTGCGGGGACGTTGTGTGCGGCGACCTCGTTGATCCATGCCACGGCCCGCTGCAGCACCTCGCGCGCTCGACTTCGACAGGCGGGCGCGGCCTCGAACGCGCGAAACGCCGCCCACCACGCCTCCGCGCAGTACACGTCGGACGGATGGCACGCTTCGAGTCGATCGAGCACTTGCTGCGCGAGCGATGCCGCCTCCGATGCGTTCGCACGCAGCAGGCAGTCGATCTCGCGGATGCGCGCGGTCTGCGCCAGCGCCAGCAGATCCGCGCGTTCGGCCTCGGCGACGAGGCGGCGGCTCAGCGCGACGCCGTCGGCCGGCGCCAGTTCCCGCGCCAGATCGAGCTGCGCGCCCATGCGCAGCACCGCGCTGCCCTCGTCACCGATCAGATCGATCGCCGCGCGCAGGTGGGCGGCGCCGGATCGCCCAAGCGCCTGCTCGGCGCGCGCCAGCACGGTCAGCCGCCGCGCTCGCGTCGACAGCGGCAACGTATCGTCGAGCGCCAGCAGCTTGAGGGCGCGGCCGGCCTGTCCCAACTGGATCAGCGCCAGCGCGCGATGGTTCTCGTTGACGGCGATCCACATCGGCGCGCCGCCACTGCGAAACTGCCGATCCGCATGCTCGAAGGCCTGCAACGCCTCGCGGTAGCGGCCCAGCGCGACGTACAGCATGCCGAGGATCATGTCGTTGTGCGCCATCGGCGCGCCGTTGGCAGCGCCGACGCGATCGCGCAGGGCGCGCGCACGCTCGGCCTGGACCACTGCATCGGCCATGCGGCCGACATAGCCGGACGCGCCCGCCAGATTCGTGAGGTTGACGATCGTTTCGGCGATATCGCCGAGGTGCTCCGACAGCTCGACTGCGCGCGTGATGGCGCCAATCGCTTCGCGCCAGCGCCCGGCCTGGCTCAATGCGTGCCCGAAGTCAGTCGCGAACTTGTACTGCTGCAGCGGTTCGGCACCCTGCTCGAAGCGCGGCGAGGCTTCGCGCAGTCTCTGCACGGCTTCCGACGCGCGGCGGCTGTTCGCCAGGCCGAGCGCCTCGAAGCGCAACGCGTCGAGTTCTTCGCGCGACCGTCCCAGCCGCTGCGCCAACGCGCGCGCGCTGCCCGCCACTTCGACCGCGTCCAGGTAGCGGTTTGCCATCAGCAACGTGTAGGCGCGACGCAGCCGCGCCTCGAGCCGCTGCTCTTCGGTCGCCGCATCGGCCAGCAGCCGATCGGTAGCCGCCAGCGCGGCATCGATCGGCCGCACGATCAGCAGCGGATCGACCGCGCGCGCGCGCAGGCGAAACGCGCGCGCATGATCGCCGCACTCGAGCGCGCTCGCGATCGCCTGCTCGATCAGCGCGAGCTCGTCTTCGCGCCGCGACCTGCGCAGCGCGTCGTCGGCCGCTGCTTCGAAGGCGGCCGCGGCGGCATTCCATTCGTGCGCTTCGCGCCAGTGCGATGCGATGCTCGCTGCCACGCCGCCATTCGATCGCAGATAGGCGGCGACGGCCCGATGCAGCGCCTGCGCGATCGCCTGCGGCACCGACCGCAGCACCGCTTCGCCGATGAGGTCGTGCGCGAAGGCGCGACCCCGGATCACGTGCGCGCTCTCGAGTTCGGCCCAGTCGTCGGCGAGCGCCACCACCGAACGGCCGACGACGTGCGCCGCAAGCTCGGCGCTGAAATCCTGGCCGGCGATCGCGGCGATCCGGGCCAGATCGAGCGCGCCCGCACCGAGTTGCCGCAGGCGCCGGCCGATCAGTTCGCCGACGTTGGGCGGCGCCGGCAGCGGTGCGCCCGGAGACGGCAGCAACACGCTGCCCTGCGCAATCAGTGCACGCAGCGTTTCGAGCACGAACAGCGGATTGCCGCCCGTATGCCGCCACAGCGGCGCCGCCCACTGTCGCGCGTCCAGCCCAAGAATCTCGAGCGACGCGAGCAGCGATTCGACGGCCGCCTGCGGCAGCGATCCGAGCCGGATTTCGCCTGGTGCCTCACGATCGCCGGACGCGAGCCAGTCGGCCAGCAACGGCGGCACTTCGCCCGAACGGCAGCCGATGATCCAAGGCACGCGCGCGCTCGCTCCTGCCGCGAGCGCCGGCAATGCCGCGATCGTGGCCTCGTCGGCGTAGTGCGCATCGTCGATCGCGATCAGCGTCAGTCCGCCCGCGCGCCAGAGCGCCAGCGCGTCGTCGAAAGCGCGCAGCAGCGCACCCGGCTCGAGCCGGCCCGGATTTGGCTCTCCGAGCTCCGGAAAGACGCGCGCGAGTTCGCCCCGGCACCAGCCCGCTGCCGGCGTTCCAGGGCGAGCGGCCAGTGCCCGCACAAGCCTGGCGAGCACTGCGTAGGGAATGCGGGCATCGCCCGGACGCGCATCGATCGCAATCGCGCCGTCGGCCGCGCCCGCGTAGTCGGAAATCAGGCGCGACTTGCCGATACCCGGTTCTCCGCTGACGACGGCCGAGCACGACTTCAAGAGTGTCGCCAGTTGCGCCCATTCGGCATCGCGGCCCACCAGCCGCGGCGGGCGCAGCACGGCAATCGGCACCGGTCGCGCCTGCAACTGCGGCAGCGCGCCGCTGCGCTCGATCAGGCGCGCCAGCTCCCGAGTCTCGGCCCCCGGCTCGGCCGCGAGCTGCAACCGCAGCAACTGGCGGCAGCGTTCGAATGCACCGAGCGCGGCCGCGCGATCGCCGCGCAGATAGTGCAGCCGCATCAGGCGCCGATGAGCATGCTCGAGCGTCGGATCCTCGGCGACGAGCCGCTCGGCGTACGGCAGTGCGGCCGCCACGCGGCTCTCGGCCTCGAGTCGCGCCGCGACTTCGGCCAGCGCGTGAATACGCGCCGTGCGCCACTGCTCGCGCGCGGCGCTGACCCATTCGTCCAGATGCGGGCAGTCCGAGTAGTCGAGTTCACCCAGCAATTCGCCGCTGCCGGCGTCGGGATCGTCGGCGAGCCGCGGACCGATCGCGGTCAGGTCGTGCTCGACCGAGGGCTCCAGCGCGAGGACCTCGCCGGCAGGGATCACGTCGCGTCCGGCGCGCCTTCGCAACTGGAACAGGCGCTGCCGCAGGCTGCTGCGCTGCTTGTCGGGTTCGGAGTCGGCCCACAGCAGCGCGGCCGCCTTGCTGCGCGGTATCGGCCCCTCGATCGCAATCACCGCCAGCAACGCCGCTTCGCGCCGTTCGAGCTCGTGGGCTCCATCGCCGAGCAGGAGCTGCGGCGCGCCGGTGAGCCGCACGCGAATCCGCGGCGCGCGCGCGGAGGACGCCGCGCGCGCCGGCGGAGACAGATGCTCACTCGACGACCTCCCCACCGGCAGCTCCGCAAAGCGCAGCAGCAGCCGCGCGCGCAGGGCAGCGCGCGCGCGCTTGCGCACACCGGAACGGATCATAAGGACGCGGTGGCCGAGCCGACCGCGTGCGGTTTAGCTCCGGCGGCGTTGCGCGAGCGTTAGCGGCGCGCGCAGAAGTCGTGAAGAAATCGTAGCGAGCGCCCCGAGGTTGCGCCGAGGAGCGGACGCGTACAGAGTCGTACGTTGAGCACCGGAGGCGCAAGATCGGGGCGCGCAGTAGATTTGTTCACGGCTTCTCAGTTCAATGCAGCGGCGTTGCGTTGATCGAGCTGCACCGAATTGGATCCCGGCTTCAGCTCGACGCGGTGGTTCCACACCACCGGCTGGGCGCCGCGCTTGGCGCTGCCGAACAGGTAGTAGGTTCCGGCGGGGAGCGGCGGCGTGTGCGCGCCACCTCGGGCGTCCGTCGTCAGCACGCCGAGGGCGTCAGCCTGCACGCCCTGCAGACCCTGCGCGCAACCGGGCGCGCCAGTCTGGCACGCACTGACCCAGCCCTTGTAGACGGGTACCCCGGGGGGCGGCCGAAAGCCGCGGCTGGCCAGTGCCACTTCGACGCTGTGCCGCAGAACGATGAACTTGCTGCCCGCGAGCGGACTGAATGCGCCGCCCTCGCCACCGAATCCGGCCGCCAGATTCAGCACCGCCGTCTTCTCGGCAGTCACGTCCGTTGCTTCCCGCGCCGGCGCGGCCGTCGCTGCCGGCGCGGCGGCAGCGGGCGTCGCGGCACCTGCGCGCACCAGCACGCAATCCTGCTCTGACCAGCGAATCCGGTCGGGGCTCTCGACATCGAACAGAATCAGCCTGAACGTGGTCTTCGGAAGCACGGCCACGTGCTTCGAATCGCCGCGGTACTCGACGCGGTCGAGTTCCTGCTCGCGCGTGCGCTCATCGGACCCGACGAGGCGGTCGGCCCGGAATTCGAAGGTGCCCCCGCCGAAGAGCGCCTCGCACAAGCCGCCCTTGACGAGCGCGCCCAACTGGGCAAAGGGGTCCGACGACTTGGGCCGAGTCGACGCCGGCCGCGTCCACTTGCCAAGCAGCGGATTGCGGTCGGGCGGCAGCGGTGGACGCTTCAGCCACTGCTGGCGCGCCGCCTCGATCGCCGCCGCCTGCGAGCCCCCCTGATACGCCGCGGCACCGGCCGCGCCACCCTGCGGCGCAAGTGACGAGCCCTGAGTCGACGGCGTGTTCACGCGCAGCGACTCCTCCTGCTGCCGGCGCGCGTTCTCCTGCATGATCTGCTGCTGGCGCTGCTGCTCCTGGCGCTGCTGCTCCTGCTGGCGCCAGTATTCGCGCTGCTGGCGCTCGTATTCCATCTGCGCCGGGGTCTGGGCCGCGCAGTCGAGCGCTGCGCCAGCGAGCGCCGCAACGCCGACGAGCGCTGCGACGCGGATCAGAACTGCGCTGTCGCGCGGGCCCTGCAACAACGAGAACGGTCGCACGCCCATCCTTCTGCGCTGCTTCATCATCGGAGCCTCCTGTCGCGAGCCAGATCGCGCGAGTGGTGCTGCACGCATCAGACGACACGCCTGCCCGAGGTCGTGCAGATCGCGCGATTCACCGGATTGCGATTGAGAAATCCATCGCTGAATTCCTGCGGGACATTCGGAAGCGCGATTTGATGAACCCAGTCGAACGCCCGCTTCAGCACCTCGGTGGCGAGTTCCGATTCCCGGTTCGCGTTCAATACCTCGCAGGCAATCCACCAGGCCTCGGCGAGATACATGTCCGCCGGGCGCGTTGTCTCGAGCTGCGTCACCAGGCGCTTGATCTCGTCTGCACCGCGGCTCGTCTGTCCGGCGCGCGACGCGTACCGTGCCGCCAGCAGCCGCGCCTTCATCGCGATGCCCTCGTACGCGAGCGACTCGGCACGCTGCCGGACCTCGCCGCAAAGTGCCGCGGCGGGCTCGGGCGCCAGCGTGACCGACGCATCGAGCTGCACCAGCATCTGCATATAGGCATCGGCCCGCGTGCCGAGCGCCGCCAGCGCGTTCTGCGCTTCGACGGCGCCGCCGTGGCCAAGCAGGCGCGCGATGCGAGCCTCCAGCGTCCAGCGGCGTGCGCGCACCGATTCCATCGCGGGAGCCTCGTAATCGAGCGCCTGCCTGGCGCGCGTCACTTGTCCAAGATCGAGCAGCGCGCTCGCCTTGTGATTGCAGGCCACGGCGATCCAAAGCGTTTGCCGGTCGCGGGCGAAGACTTCGATCGCCGCATCGAGGCTCGCCAGCGCGGTGCGATAACGTCCCAGCATCGCGCTGAACATGCCGATGTACATGTCGATCGCGGCACCCGGTGGACCGCCGGTGGCGCCGAGCTGTTCACGCAGCAGCCGCGCGGACAGCGCTTCTTCGAGCGCGATTTCGACGTGGCCGAGGTTGCCGTGCACGAGCGCGAGGTTCGACGTCAGCGTCGCCATCTCGCCGTAATCGCCGAGCGCGCGGGCGTGGCCGATCGCTTGCGCCAACGCCTCGGCCGCCGGCCGCAGGCGCCGCGCCGAGTTCAGCACGTACGCGTAGTCGGACCAGAATCTGCATCGCTGCTCGCGCGTGCCGCCGCGCTCGATCGGTTCGCGGAACGGTTCGAGCAGCGGCAGCGCCTCTTCCGGGCGCTCCTGCTGCGAAAGCCCGATCGCCAGCAGGCGCGCCGCATCGAACTGCGGCGCCCAGGTGTCGAACCCGCGCGCCAGTTCATACGCCTCGCGCGCGGCCGCCACGCCGGCCTCGCGTTCCGCCGCCATCAGCCGCAAGTACCCCTGCGCAGTCAGCGCAGAGACGCGCTGTGCGGTCGTGCGCGCGTCGTGCAGCAGCGCCTCGACGACCGCGGCTGCACGCTGCACGCCGCCGATCAGGATCATCGATTCGACGCTTTCACGCCGCGCATCGAACGCGGCGGCATGTTCCCCGGCGCGCTCGAAACATTCGCACGCGCGCTGCCAGTGCTCGACCTCCTGCGCGCGCTGCGACATGCGCCGCGTGTCGAGCGCGGCCGCCGTGTAGGCGCGCCCGGCACGGCTGAAATCCTGCGCTTCGAGCCAGTGCGGCGCCACGCGCGCGGCCGGTGCGCCGGCCGCTTCGAGAAAGGCCGCGATCTCGCGACACATCAACTGTCCGATCTGCCGCGGCACCGAACGCAGCGTGGTCTCGAGGATCAGGTCGTGCGCGAACGCGTTGTCGCGCAGGATGTGCGCGGCTTCCAGCTCGCGCCAGGGCTCGGCGAGGTCGAGCGCGTGCACGCCGAGCACCCGCGCGGCGAGTGCGGCGCTGAAGTCCTGCCCCGCGAGTGCCGCCACGCGCGCCAGCTTCAACGCCGCTGGCGAGAGCTGGCGCAGGCGTCGCTCGATCAGTTCGCCGACGCTCGCCGGCACGGGCAGTTGCGGGCCGGCGCCGGCCAGCGCCCCCTGCGCGAGCAGCGCAGCGAGTGTCTCCAGCATGAAGAGCGGGTTGCCGCCGGTGTGCCGCACGAGCAGCGGCACGGTGCGGCCGATGTCCATGCCCGGCAGCGCGAGCGAATCGAGCAGTTCTCGCACCGCCGTTTCGTCGAGCGGTCCCAGCGTCACCTGCGCGATCGAGCCCGCGTCGTGCTGAGCGAGCCACGCCCTGGCCGCGCCCGGCACTTCGCTCGAGCGCACGGCGAGCAGCCACATGATCCGCGATTCGCCGGCGCCGATCAGCGCCGGCAGCGCTTCGAGCGTGGCCTCGTCGGCAAAGTGCAAGTCGTCGACTGCCAGCAGCCGCAGCCCCGCTTCGTGCCACTGTTCGAGCGCGCGCGCCGCCGCCATCCGCAGCCGCAGCGGCTCGAACTTCGTCGACAGCGCTCCCAGCTCGGGCAGCACGTGCGCGAGTTCAGCCGCGACCCATTCGTCGGCCGGCGCACCGTGACGGCGCACCAGCGAGCGCAGCAGCACCGCGAGCAGCGCATACGGCACGCGCGCATCGCCCGGGCGACTCGCCACCACCGGCGCGTTGCCGCCGGCCGCGGCGAAATCGGCGAGCAGGCGCGACTTGCCCATACCCGGTTCGCCCAGGATGACTGCCGTTCGCTGCGTGTCTCGCGCTTCTTCGAGCTGTCGCCACTCGCGCGCGCGGCCGACGAGCCGCGGCGGGCGCAGGATCGCGACCGGCTTCGCCGCGCGCACGGGCTGCGGCAGCGCGCCGCTCGATTCGATCAGTCGCTCCAGCTCCAGCGTTTCCCGGCCCGGCTGCGCGCCGACGCGTTCGCGCAGCGCCTCGCGGCAACGCTCGAACGCCGCGAGCGCGGCCGCGCGGTCGCCGCGTAAGTAGTGCAGGCGCATCACGCGCCGGTGCGCGTGCTCGAGAGACGGGTCGTCGAGTACCAGCCGCTGCGCGTAGTGCAATGCGGGTGCGATGCGCCCCTCGGCTTCGAGCTGCGCGGCGATCTCGGCCAGCGCGTTGCGCCGCGCCTGCCGCCACTGCTCGCGCGCGACGTTGACCCATTCGAGAAGGTCCGGACAGTCGCCGTAATCGAGTTCGCCGAGCAGTTCGCCGGCGGCCGCATCGGGATCGACGGCGAGCCGCGCACCGACCGCATCCAGATCGTGCGCGACCGAATCGGCCAGCGCGAGCACGTTGCCGGCACGCACGACTTCGCGCGCGGCCACGCGCCGCAGCCGAAACAGGCGCTGGCGCAGATTGTTGCGGGCACGCTCCTCGTCGATGTCCGGCCACAGCAGCCCCGCGACGCGGGTGCGCGGCGTCGGACCCTCGATCGCCAGCATCGCCAGCAGCGCCGCGTCCTTGCGTTCGAGCGCGTGTGTCGATCCGCCGGAGAGCAGAAAACGCGGCGCCTGCAGCAACTGCAGGCGCACAGCGGCCGATGCGATCGCGGTCGCAGCATTGCCCGACGGTTCGGATGCCGCCCCGCTCATCGGCCCCTCCGCAAACCGCAGCAGCAGCCGCAGGCGCAGATTCGCGCGCGGCCCGCCCAGCGGATTGGAACCGATCATACGCACGCGCCAACGGAGCGAACGCGGCCTCGCCGCGGCACCGCCGGTTCGCTGCGTGCGGGGGACCGGCGGCGCCGCGGCGGACACGCGATCTATTTCCTCGCCGGCGGTTTGGCGGCCGGCGCCTGGTTGAGTTCCTTCGACGCCGGCGTGGAGCCGCCATCGACGCCGAGCCGCCCGCCGGTGCCGAGCCCGCCGCGCACGGTCTGCGCCTTGTAGCTCTTCAGCGCGCCGACCATCTGGTTGTACGAGTCGGCAAACGCCGCGGTGATGATCTTGCCTTCGGGCGTGTTCGAGTACGCGCCGGCGCCGGCACCGAGCCCGCCGCCGAACAGCCCTCCGGCGACGTTGAAGTCGTAGTTCTTCGCGCTGCCTTCGGAGGCCGAGATCTGCACACCGGAGCGGTTGTCGATCAGCAGCAGCGTGGTGGCGGCCTCGTTCGACTTCAGCCCGCCCGCGATCGCGCCCGCGGCCGCACCGAGAAGACCGAGTCCGCCGAGCGCGCCGCCGATTCCGCCCGTGCCTTTCTGCGCGAACTGGATGCTCGGCCGCATCGCGTAATCGGCGGCGACCATCTGGCCCTTGCCGAAGTTGCTGCCGCCGCGCATCTCGCCCGACTGCTGCAGCGCGCGCTCCTGCGTCATCATCGCCATGCCGCCCGCGCTGCGCTCGACGATCACGAAGCAGTTCGACTGCTGGATCATCAGCCGCAGCACCGGCACGGTGGAGCCGAGGTTGTAGCGCCTCAGTTGCGCGTACCACGGCGCCGCCTGGTCTTCCTCGACCGCCAGCGTGCCGAGCGTCTCGTCGCAGCGCGTGAGTTGCGTGTTCTGCCCCTGCGCCGTCTCGCCGCCGGCCGCGCCTGTGACCGTGCCTCTGGAGCCGCCCATCGTCGGCATCGTGCCGCCGCAGCTCGCCAGCGACAGCAAGATCGACGGTGCCAGCAGGATCGCCGGCGCCACTGCTGAACGCGTAAACACCGCGCGCAGCCGTGCGGCGCGCATCGCCCGATTCGCTTTCATCTTCCACCCCCGCAATGGTTGAGCGCCGATCCCCCACGGACTCGGCGTCGGGAATCTGCGCCAGCGGGCGTTACTGCAGCGTTATCCGCTCGGGCGGGCGCTCAGTTGCGTGATCAGGTGGGCGATCAGATTTCGTTCAATGCGCGCTCGATCTCGCGCCACAGCGCCTCGGTCGGTTCGCAGCCGACCGACAGGCGGATGAAGCCCTCGGCGACCTGGTCGCCCCAGCGCGCGCGACGCTCGGCGCTGGTGTGCACACCGCCGAAACTCGTCGCCGGGCGGATGAAGCTGCAGGCGTCGATGAAGCGCTCTGCGCTTGCCTTGTCTGCGAGCGTCACGCCCATCAGCGCGCCGAAGGTGTCCATCTGCTGCTGCGCCAGCGCGTGCGCCGGATGCGATGGCAGCCCTGGATAGCGCACGTCGACGACCTTGCGGTGTTCCGCCAACCGCTGCGCCAGCACGAGCGCGTTCGCGCACATGCGGGAAAAGCGCACTTCGAGCGTCTCCAGTCCGCGGTACACGAGCCACGCCTCGAACGGGCCGGGGATCGCGCCGACGATGCGGCGCCAGTCGCGCACGCCGGCGATCACTTCTTCGCTGCGCGACGACACGTGGCCGAACAACACGTCGGAGTGGCCGTTCAGCGCCTTGGTATCGGCGCTGACCACCAGATCGGCGCCGAGGTCGAGCGGCCGCTGGCCGAGGGGCGTCATCGTCGTGTTGTCGACCGCGACCAACGCGCCCACCGCGTGCGCGCGCTCGGCACTCGCCCGGATGTCTGCCAGCTCGAGCGCAGGATTCGACGGCGTCTCGATCAACACCAGCTTGTAGCCCGCGAGCTTGTGCGCGCCGAGTTGCGCGGTCGCGCAGGTGTCGACCGTTACGCCGTTCGGCGCCAGGTACTTGTCGGCACAGATGCGCGTCGTGTAATAGCCGTCGCTCGGCAGCAGCACGCGGTCGCCGGGCGCAAGGAGCGCGGCGAACATGGCGGCGATCGCCGCCATGCCGGAGGGAAACGTGATCGCCTGCGCTTCCTCGAGCGCGGACAACGACGCTTCGAGCGCGGTCCAGGTCGGGTTGCCCCAGCGCGCGTACTGGTATGTGCCGCTCGGATCGCCGGGCAAGGCGTACACGGACGTGTTGACGATCGGTGGCGAGAACGCCTGGTTGACGGGCGTGGTCTTGCTCGCCAGGTGCAGCATGCGCGCGAAGCGTTCGTCGTCGAGGCTCATGACCTACCGTCCCAGAACTCCGCGCAGGATATCGAGCGCACTCGGTTTCTTCGGCTCCTCCTTCTTCGCCGCGTCCGCGTCCTGACGCGGGGACTCCTGCTGCGCGGGGCCGCCGCCCTGCATCGCCGGCGTGTCCATGCCGACCATGCCCTGATAGACGGATTTGACGCGCACCTTGGCCGCCCACTGCGGCTCCCACGCGATCCCGGGATCGCTCGGGCGCGGCGGATGCACCACGTTCAGTTCGCTGCCGTACGCGATCATGCGCAGCATGCCGGCCTCGCCGAAGATGCCCTTGGGAATCGCGCACCTCGTCGTCGACGGCGCCAGCAGCACCTTTTCTTTCAGCCAGCGGTCGACCGCGGGATTGGTCTGGTAGTCGAGCAGGCCCTGCCCCACGTCGGGCACTTCGCTGGAAGTCCACATCACCATCTCGGGGTTGCCGCCGCCGCGCGAACCCGTCGCGGCGACGAAATAGGCGCGCGCGTGCGGAACCGGCTTCCATTCGAGCAGCGTGGCCGTCGCGCCTTCGCTTTGCGCCAGCTCGATCGCCGGCATGATGTCCTGCGCCGCGCCGATGCTGAACCTGAATCCCTCCGGTACACCCTGCCCGCTGAACGCGTGCTCGCCGACGAGCGACGCGCCGTCGGGCACCATGCGCTTGTCGACCTTGCTCGGCCACAGCGGGCGGCCGGCGGCGCTGTGCGCGCCGCGCTGGGTGGCGCGTCGCGACTGGAACACGCCGGCGAGGTCCTGTGGCGCGGCGGTGGCGAAATCGGCCACGCGAGGCTGCCCCGGCCGCACGGTCTCGCTGCAGCCCCAGTACAGGTAGACCTTGCCCTTGGGCCGCTCGAAATCGCGCTCGACCACTTCGTCATCGCGCACGGGCGCGACCGGCGCGCGCTCGGGCGATACGAGCTGCAGGCGCGGCGCGAGCTTCGTTCCCGCAGGCACGGCCTGAGCTGCCTCGGCGAGATTCGGATTGACGCGCGTGGCGAGTGTCACGTCGACCCAGCGGCCCGCGTTGCTCGACTGCGTGCGGCCGAAATCGTTGCCGCCCGAGGCACCGCCGCCGAGCATGCCGCTCAGCGCCGCCATCGGATTGCCGCCAGCCGGCATGCCGAATCCCGTGAACGTCGCCACGTCGATCCACGCCTGCGCGATCGGCGGCTTGACGACCTGCGCCGGCGGGGTCTGCGCGGACGCGCCGCAGGCAGCGCCGAGCGCGAGCGCGCCGAGCGCGACGTTTCTTCTTCGTGCGCCAGTCATCGTTGCCTCCTCTTCTGATCACTGCACATGACGATACGCCGACTACTTCGGCAGCACGCTGAGCAGCGCCGGCGAACTGGTCAGGCACACCACCGGATTGCACACTCGCACGGTGAACAGCGCACCGTCATCGGCGAGCGTGACGGGCGGCGTGATGTAGGTGATGTCGATGGCGCCCGCGATATCCGCGCCGTTCCGGCGCCACTGGTAGCTGACCGGAGTCGCGCCCTCGACCCCGACCGCAAAGCTCGCGCGCTCGCCGACGTGCACGGTCTGCGACTGTGGCGGCTGCCGGATGTCGAGCGCCGTGCCGACGATCGTACCGTCGAATCCGACGCCCACGTAGCAGCCGGAACTGGCGAACGCCGCGATTGCGGCGATCGCCGCGCGCAACGGCCTGGACTTCCACAACATGCCCTAGGCTAACGCATCGCGGAGGGCACGGTTGATTCAGGTCAGCGCCGCACACCGACATCAGCGCACGATCTTCATGGGATGTGTAATGGACACTCATCTGCACCACGAGTCGCACTTCCAGGCCAGCGATACGGTGCGCGACATCGTGATCGGCATGGCCGATGGGCTGACGGTGCCGTTCGCGCTGGCGGCCGGCATCAGCGGTGCGGCGGCCGGCGTCGACCTGGTCATCACCGCCGGCGTGGCCGAAGTGGCGGCCGGCTCGATCGCGATGGGACTCGGCGGATACCTGGCGGCACGCAGCGACAACGAGCACTACGCCTCCGAGCGCTCGCGCGAGGAGCGCGAGATCGTCGAGAAGCCCGAGGCCGAGGCGCGCGAAGTCGCCGACATCTTCGAGCGCTACGGCCTGAAGGCCGAGCACTACGCGGCGCTGATCGAAGGACTGCGTGCCAACCCGACGGCGTGGCGTGACTTCATGATGCGCTTCGAACTCGGTCTCGAGGAGCCGCAGCAGCGGCGCGCCAGGTGGTCGGCGCTGACGATCGCGGCCGCCTACGTGGTCGGCGGCTTCATCCCGCTGGCGCCGTATCTGGTGTTCGACACCGTTGCGCGCGCGCTGCCGTGGTCGATCGCGGTCACGCTGGCGGCGTTGGCACTGTTCGGCTACGTCAAGGGACATTTCACCGGTGCGCCGAAATGGCAGTCGGCAGTGCAGACGCTGGCAATCGGCGGGCTGGCTGCGGGCGTGGCATTCTGGCTGGCGCGCCTGATTGGTTAGGAGGACCCATGAGAGCGAAATCGGTCACCGTACGCGACCTCGCGACCACACAGGTCGTCACCGTGCAGCCTGGGACCACACTCGCCGAGTGCGCGCAGATCATGCGCAACCAGCACGTCGGCAGCGTGATCGTCGTCGCCGACAAGGGCCGGCGCGACCAGCCGGTCGGCATCGTCACCGACCGCGACATCGTGATCGAGACCGTCGCGGTCGCGCTGGACGCGAAGACGCTGACCGCCGGCGACGTGATGGCCACGCCGCTGGCGACCGTCGCCGAGAGCGACGACATCCTCGACGCGTTGGCAAAGATGCGCGAGCGCGGCGTGCGCCGGCTGCCGGTGGTCGACGCGCAGGGCACGCTGGCCGGCATCATCGCGGTGGACAACCTGCTGGAGGCGCTGGCCGAGCAGCTCGACTCCGTCGTGCGGGTGATCAAGGCCGAGCAGACCAAGGAAACGGCGCTGCGCAAGTGAGAAGGTGTGAAGATTTCGTAGCGAGCGGCCCGAGGTCGCGCCGAGCAGCGGACCTGTACAGAGTAGTACAGCGAGCAGCGCAGGCTGAGCCCTGCGGCTCCAAGTCCGCCTGCGCGGACTTGGACAGGGCGAAGGGGCGTCGCGTCCCGCGACGCCGCGGCCTGCAAGGCCGAGATCGGGACGCGCAGTAGAAAGATTCACAGCTTCGGGCGGAAAGGCAGCGATGTCGGTCACCAACGCGGACATCGCCGCTGCGTTCGACAGCATCGCCGACCTGCTCGAGCTGCAGGACGCCAATCCGTTTCGCGTGCGCGCCTACCGCAACGCGGCGCGCATCGTCGGCGATCTGAAGCTCGACCTGTCCGCGCAGCTGGCCGCGGGCAAGCCGCTGCCCAAGCTGGCGGGCATCGGGCCCGACCTGTCGGCGAAGATCCAGGAGTTCGCCGCCACCGGCCGCCTGGCCGCGCTCGATCGCCTGCGCAAGGAAGTGCCGGCCGGAGTGACGGAGCTGCTGCAGCTTCCCGGGCTGGGGCCCAAGCGCGTGCGCGCCCTGTACGAGGAGCTGCACGTACACTCGCTGCCGCAACTGCTGCGCGCGGCGCGCGACGGCCGCATCCGTGAACTGCCGGGCTTCGGCAGCAAGACCGAGGAACGCATCGTTGCCGCGATCCACCAGAAGCTCGGCGAAGTCAAGCGCTTCAAGCTGGCGGTGGCCACTCAGTATGCGGACGCGCTGCTCGCGTTCCTGCGCGCCGGGCAAGGTGTCGTGCAGGCGCTCGCCGCCGGCAGCCTGCGCCGCTGCCGCGACACGGTCGGCGATCTCGATCTGCTGGTCACCGCGCCTGACGGAGCGGCGGTGTGCCGGCATTTCGCCTCCTACCCGGACGTGCGCGAGGTGCTGCAGCAGGGCGACACCAAGGCGTCGATCGTGCTGAAGTCAGGGCTGCAGGTCGACCTGCGCGTGGTGCCGCCGGATAGCTATGGCGCGGCGCTGATGTACTTCACCGGCTCCAAGGCGCACAACATCCGCCTGCGCAACCTTGCGCTCGAGCGCGGACTGAAGCTCAACGAGTACGGCCTGTTCAAGGGCGGGCGCGCGCTGGCCGGCGCGACCGAGGAGGAGGTGTACGGCCAGCTCGAGCTGCCATGGATCGCGCCCGAGCTGCGCGAGGACCGGGGCGAGATCGAGGCCGCGGCGAAGGGCAGGTTGCCGAAGCTGATCGAGCTCGGCAACCTCAGAGGCGACCTGCACGTGCACACCAACTGGAGCGACGGCACCGCGAGCCTCGAGGCGATGGCGCAGGCGGCACGCGCGCACGGTCTCGGCTACATCGCGATCAGCGAGCACAGCCGTCGGCTCACGGTGGCGCACGGGCTCGATCCGGTGCGGCTTGCCAAGCAGGTGCATCAGATCGAGCGCCTGAATCCGGCGCTGGCGGGCATCACGCTGCTGACCGGCATCGAGGTCGACGTCCTCGACGACGGCGCGCTCGATCTGCCCGATGCCGCGCTGGCGCCGCTCGACGTGGTGATCGCAGCCGTGCACTCGAAATTCAACCTGCCGCGCGCGAAGCAGACCGCGCGCATCCTCGCTGCGCTGGACAACTCGCACGTGAAGATCCTCGCGCACCCGCTCGGGCGCCTCATCGACCAGCGCGATCCCTACGACGTCGACATGCTGCAGATCGTGCGCAAGTGCAAGGCGCGCGGTGTTGCGCTCGAACTGAACGCGCATCCCGAGCGGCTCGACCTCACCGACCTGCACTGCCGGACGGCGAAGGACGAAGGCGTTGCGGTAGCGATCAATTCCGATGCGCACTCGGTGCACGAGTTCGACAATCTCGTGTATGGCGTCGGCCAGGCGCGGCGCGGCTGGCTCGAGGCGGGCGACGTACTGAACACGCGCCCGCTGGCGGAACTCCGGAAGTGGCTGAAGCGGTAGAAGCTCGCCTTGCTCGATGGGCGACGAATGTCGGCAACTGCAAGACTGCGCACTGCTCCAGTCTCATCCCCGCGAAAGCGGGGATCCAGTGTCTTGCGCCGCAAATACGCTGGATTCCCGCTTGCGCGGGAATCACGTGCCGCTGCCAAAGTTCATCGCAGCGAAGCAGGCCGCCTTATTCGACTTTCAACCGCCGCGCGGCGGTGCCTGCCTTCTTCGGCAGCTCGCGCTCGAGCACGCCGTCGCTGTATTTGGCGGTCGCGCCCTTCTCGTCGACATCGGTGTCGAGCGTGAAGCTGCGCGACACCATGCCGTAGTAGCGTTCGGACATCACGGTCTTCTCTTCCTTCTCTTCCTTCTCGCGCTTGACCTCGGCTTTCAACGTCACGAGGTTGCCGTCGATCGAGATGTCGATGTCCTCTTTCTTCACGCCGGGAATCTCGGCGCGCACCTTGTAAGCCTTGTCCGTTTCCTTCACGTCGACACGAATGTCAAGGCTCGGCTCCACTTCCCAGCGCGCGGGACGCAGCAGGCCTTTAAAGAAATCGCGGAACGCGACGTCGAACGGATCCGGCCGGACGATCAGATTGGCCATACATTCCTCCGTTTGAAGCCCGGGTGGAAACCTTCCACCCGTATTTCCATTCTGGCTGCGACGCGGGCGGCGTTATTGACCCGTGGCAGCGCGCGGACTACTGCGCCGCGTCCTCGGGATTGCATCGCCGGGACCGAAGAGCGACGCTTCTCGCACGATGTTTCGGGAGGCCATCGCCATGTTGCTGACTTCCGCGGCTTTCGCGCCGGGCGCAGAAATCCCGGCGCGCTACACTTGCGAGGGCCAGGACTTATCGCCGCCGCTGGCATGGCGCGGTGCGCCGGCGGGCACGAAGAGCGTAGCGCTGATCGTCGACGATCCGGACGCCCCCGACCCGCGCGCACCGAAGATGACCTGGGTGCACTGGATGCTGTACGACCTGCCGCCCGCGGGCGAGCTTGCGGAAGCGGCGCGCACGCTGCCGGCCGGAACGAAGTCCGGGCTGAACGACTGGAAGCGCACCGGCTACGGCGGGCCGTGCCCGCCGATCGGGCGGCACCGCTACTTCTTCAAGCTGTATGCGCTCGATACGGTGCTGACCGACCTGCAGCGGCCGACCAAGGCGCAGTTCGAACAGGCGATGGCCGGCCACGTGCTGGCGCACGTCGAGCTGATAGGCACCTACCAGAAGCGCGGCCGCTGATCCAAGAGCTACAGGTTCCTAGCGCACCGCCGCTCGCACCGCTGCGCGCAGCGCGTCGGCCTGCGGGTTGGAGGCGGTGTGCCGCACGAGGATATCGAGCGGCGTGACGCTGCGCCCGTAGTAGGCGGTGTTCAGCGATTCGCGCACGTCGAGCACGGAGCCTTCGAGGCTGATGCCGACGAACGCTCCCTTGGATTTCGAGTAGCTGACGAGGTCGGACGTGATAGCGAGTCCCCCGCCCTGCCCGATCGGGCCGGCGGCGACCGAGGCGTCGGTGCCGAGCTTCAGGTGGCTGGTGTACAGGCCGTCGAGCGCCTTCTGGCTGTTCACCAGGATCACGACCTGCGCCGCCTCGCCGCCGAACTGCACGCCGAGGCTGGCGGAGCCGATCGTGTAGAAGGCGGGGCCGACCCAGTTGTCGCCTTCGTGCGCGAGCAGCACACCGGTGCCGCCCGAGCCGCCGACGAAGAACGCGCCGCGGATGATTTGCGGAAAGATCAGCACGCCGCGCGCCCGCTTCAGCCCCTCGTGCATCGCGCCGAAGTTCTTGTCGCGCGTCAGCTCCTCGATCGTGATGCGCGCCTTGTCGACGGTGTCGCGCGCATCGGCGGACTGGTCGCCGCTCAACTGCGTGCTCGCACAGCCGGAGGCGAGCCAGGCCGCGGCCATGGCCGTTCCCAGTGCACGGCGGCGGGCGAGATCGATCGGCGCATGTGGATTCTTCATATTCGCTCCTCGGATTGGGCACCGGGTTAGAGCGAAGATCGCGCGATCGGTTCGCTGCGCCGCCCCGGCCGCGGGATGCCCCGCTCCGAGGCCGTACGCGCGGATCAGTCCTCGCGTGGCGGCACGCCGTGCTGCATGGCCCACTCCTTCGCCTTGGCGATCGCGATCCGGATCGCCTTGCCTTCGTCCATGCCCTCGTCGAGCAGGGCGTTGGCAATCTCGATCGCCTTGGCGCGCGTAGGCTCGCTCATGTGTCGCATCGACGCGGGGTAATCGAACTCGGTCCACGGCATCGTCGGCCCCTCGAATGCGCGAAGATTAGCGCGCGCCGGCGCGGCCGTGTTTGACGTGCGTGCGCTTGGGCGCGTCGCCTACCGATGCACGTGCTGCGCCTTCGCGTAGTCGACCATTCCCTGGAAGTCGACCACCACCGCCGGCTCGTCGCCGACCACCCACGCGTCGTGGCCGGAAGGCAGCAGCGACACGTCGCCGGGCCGGCATTCGAGTTCGGTGCCGTCGTCCATCTTCACCATCAGCACGCCCGAAACGTGGTACTGGAAGTGCGGCGCCTCGCAGCTCTTCGTGTTGGCCAGAGGCTGCACCGAGGTCAGCCAGCGCCAGCCGGGCTCGAAGATCGCGCGGCCCACGGTAGCGCCGCCGATCGTGACCAGCTCGAGCCGCCCGCGCGGGAATTCGCGCACGTCGTCGGGCCGGTCGAAGTGCTTCAGTTCCGCCGAGTTCATCGCCTGCCTCCTTTCGCTTCGGTTCGTCAGTGCGGCGCCGCGTGCAGAGCGCGCGCCGCGAGCTATAGTCTTCGCGCCGCAACCGGACGCGCCCATACGCAGTCCGGCGTACGCGGCGCGGGAGCCCGTCGATGACCGCATCCGCGGCAAGCCAGTTGACCGGAGCCGACGTGAAGCGCGCGCTCGGTTTCCTGCGCGCACAGCGCGCCGAAGCGCCGACGATGGAGCACTTCGCGCGCTCGGCCATCTCGGGGCTGGCGGGCCTGGTCGGGGCCGATCTGGTCACGTTGAGCTACTGCGACCTGCGTGCCGGCACGCGCAGCGTCGTAACCTGGCCCGACGGCGCGCTGACCGACGCGGACGTCGCCTGCTTCAACCGCTTCTTCCAGAGCCATCCGCTGGTGCGCTTCCACGCGACGCACCTCGGTGTCGGCGCGCACCGCATCTCCGACTCGCTGCCCGATTCGAGCTTCCGTCGCTCTGCGTTGTACGCGGACTACTACGGCCGCATCGGCATCGACTATGTAGTCGCGGTCCCCG
>JAKORH010000027.1 GCA_029777935.1 Pseudomonadota bacterium | reverse complement strand
GCGATAAAATAACTGTTGTTATTTAATTTTTTATATCAAACAAAAAAGGCCATGCATAGCATGACCTTTTCCACTGAACCGATGAAAAACTACTTAATCAAACTAACCCTATTTTTTACGTTTTTTTACAGCACGTTTTTTCTTTGCAGCACTTTTCTTTTTCTTTTTAATGGTTATACTGGCAAAGATGCCATGACCCAATGAATAGGTTCTTTTGCCACCTCTGCGGCCTAATGTGCTTGCGCAGCTACTGATAGCACTTTTCTTGCGCTTACCGGCTGCTTTTTTTTTCTTTCTTTTTGTTGCCATTGTTATTGGTTTTATTTTAATGCTTGTTAATTTATTGTAAAATTTTGTTGCTGCAATGCTGTTTTGATATTTAAGTTCTTTTGCCAGCTTTTGTGCCTTGATTTTGGATAGCGGTATGCTGATTGTTGCCCTATAACCCTTGCGCGTATCATAGGCTTCTACAACATATTTTTTCATCATACTTTTATTCTGTTATTTACCACCATCAGGTTTCCCGTTGGTTCCGGCACTTTTACCTGCTGCAAGGTTATACCCTTGCCATCAACCATCTGAACGCTTAGATTATCGCCAAACAGCACCGGCACCAACTGATAACCGCCCCACAATGTTATGCTGCTAAAATTACCATCAGCAAAATCAAATGTATGGCTTCCAAACAGCAATCCGGTTTTATAAATAACCTTGTAACGGCTGTTGCCAATGGGTACTATTTTTAGAAATTCCCAACGGTAAAGCAAATAGATTAATAAGGCTATGCCACCGTAAAACTCGAGCGGCAGGTCAGAGCGCAGCCGCAGGACGCGCTCGCGTGGCTGAACCTTGCCGACGCGACCGAGCAGGTCGGCGACGTCGAGCGCGGCTGGCGCCTGCGCCACCACGCGTGGCGGCTGCTGCGCGAGATGCCGCCCGCCACCGCGGAGCGCGAGCGCGAGGTACGGGCGCGGCTCGCCGCGCTGGCGCCGGTGTTCGAGCCCGGCGATGCGGCGCGCGCGCGGTTGCGTGCGCTGCTCGCCGGCCGGACCGATCCGTCGTCGCGTGACGCCGTGCTGTCCGCGCTGCTTGCCACCGACAGCGGCGATGTGGCGCGCGCGTGGCTGCTCGCGCGCTACGCGCGGGCGCCGGCGCGTCCCGCGTGGGCCGAACTTTCGGTCGCGCTCGCCGACGACGATCGCGCACGGCTGGCCGAACTGCTGGACGGTTCACGCGACTGGCTGCCGCTCGCGGACCGCGTCGAGGCTGCGCAGCGCACCGGCCGCTTCGCGCTGGCGCAGACGCTCGCGTTCGATGCTCTGGCCGCGCAGCCCGACAGCGATACGCTGCACGCGCGATTCGCGGAGGGCGCGCTGCCGCGCGCGAACTTCGTCGGCGCCGGCGCGCTGCGCTTCGAGCAGCGCCCGTTGCGCGAGTCGACGTTCGCGCTCGAGGCGCAGCAGGCGATCGCGCCGCGCCTGCAACTCGGCGCCGCGCAACTGACGCGCACCCGCGCGAGCACCGACGCGGCGCTGCTCGCCGCCGATCTTCCGACCGAGCACGCGACCGCGCTGGAACTGGCGGCGCTCGCCGACCGCGACGGCCGTGTGCGCGTGCAGGCCGAGCACCGCGACGCGCTGCGCGCCGGCACCGGCGTGACGCTCGATGCGCAGTTCGAGCCGACGCGCGACCTGCGCGTGACCGCGACCGCCGCGCAGCGCGCCGCGGCCTCCGACAGTGCGTACCTGCGCGTGGCCGGCACACGCGATGCGGTGTCGCTGGCCGCGCAGGCATCCCTTTCGGCGCGTGAATTCGTCGCGGCCGAGGCGGCCGCGTACCGCTATCGCGCCGACGGCGCACCGGTCGGGACCGCGCGGCTGCTGCGGCTGGAGGCCGGCACGCGGCTGCGGCTGGCGTATCCCGATCTGTCGCTGCACGCATCGCTGGTCGACCTGCGAACGCGCGCCGAACCCGGCGCGAATTTGACGCTCGCCGCGCTGCTGCCCGCCTCGATCCGTGCCGGCGCGACCAACGCGACCTTCCTGCCCGCCGACGCGACGCGCTTCGCGCTGAGCGCGGTCGCCGGCGACTCCGCGCGCGACGAGCCGCAGCGCGCGCTGAGGCCTTTCGCTTCGCTGACACTGGCGGGCACGCGCGCCCACCGCGGCGGTCCGCTCGCCGCACGCAGCGGCGCCAGCTACGAATGGTCGCTCGGCGTGGCGGGCAGCGTGCTCGGCACGGATCAGCTCACGCTGGCGATCGAAGGTGGCTCGGCAACCGGCGCCAGCGCCAATCCGTATTCGCAGATCGGAGTGCGGTATCGATGGATGCATTGATGCCGTCACCCCGGCGCAGGCCGGGGCCCAAGTTGTTCGATTGCAAATTGGGCCCCGGCCTGCGCCGGGGCGACGGAGGCTGCAATGAAGCTACCGATCGTTCATCATTCGCGCCGCCGGCCGCGCAGGCCGGACGCATTGGGGGAGGCACAACGATGAATTTCCGCTTACCGCCGGGCCGCGTGCTCGGTTTCCTGTTCGCGCTGGCGCTCACCGCGTGCAGCACGCTCGACATCGCGCCGCGCGGCGATGTCGACCCGCGTGCGCGCTGGGCGGTGCTGCCGTTCGCCAATCACACCGAGACGCCGCAGGCGGGCAGCCGCGCCGCTGCGATCGTCGAGGCGGTGCTGCGCACGCACGGCATCACGAACCTCGAGCGCGCGCCGCAGCCCGATGCCGAGACGCTGTTCGATCCGGCGTCGCAGCCGCTCGACAAATCGCTGGCATGGGCGCGCACCCATGGCGCGCGCTACGCGCTGACCGGCACCGTGTCGGAGTGGCGCTACAAGGTCGGCGTCGATGGCGAGCCCGCGGTGGGACTGACGCTGCAGGCGATCGACGTGGCGACCGGCAAGGTCGTATGGTCCGCGACCGGGGCCCGCAGCGGCTTCTCGCGCGAAGCGCTGGCGGCCGTCGCGCAGAAGCTCGCGCGCGACCTGACCGCGCCGCTGGCGGTCCGCTAAGCGCGCATGAGGTTGTCGGCGCTCGCGCGCAAGCCGCTGTCGGCGGCGGACCGTGCCGCACGCCGGCTGCTGCCGCGCACGCTGACGCTGTGGCGGCCGCAGCCGGACTGGCGGCTCGCCGCGATCGAGAGCGTGGCGCTGATGGCGATCGCGCTCGCGCTGTCGGCATGGACCCGCCCGGCCGATCCGTTCTGGACCGGCGTGGGCTTTCCGTGGCTGTGGCTGGTGTCGACCGTGATCGCGCTGCGCTACGGCGCGCTGCTGGGCGTGGTCGCGCTCGGCGTGGCGCTGGCGGGCTGGTTCGCGCTCGACGCGTGGGGCGCGATGGCGGTGCCGTTTCCGCGCACGAGCTTCATGGGCGCGCTGGTGCTGGCGCTGATCGCGGGCGAGTTCTCCGACGTGTGGAACGCACGCCTGAACCAGGCGCAGTCGGTCAACGCGTACGTCGACGAGCGGCTGCAGGTGCTGACGCACAACCACTTCCTGCTGTCGCTGTCGCACGAGCGGCTCGAGCACGAGATGATCTCGCGCCCGTACACGCTGCGCGAAACGCTGACCACGCTGCGCGCGCTGCTGCTGCAGTCGAGCGCGCCGGCGGGCGATCCGCCGCCGCTGCCCGGTGCCGAATGGCTGCTGGCGCTGCTGGCGCAGCTTTGCCGGCTGGAGTCGGCAGCGCTGTTCCCGATCCTCGACGACAACCTGCAGACCGCGCCGGCGGCGGCCGCCGGCGGCGAGTTCACGCTCGATGCCGGCGACGGCATGCTGGTCGCGGCGCTCGAAAGCGGGCAACTGACGCACCTGCGGTCGATGCTCGACATCGACCTGGGTTTCGGCGACCGCGAGGGCGCGGCGAGCCGTTACGTCGTGTGTGCGCCGATCGTGTCGTCGCACGGCCGCACGCTCGGCGCGCTGGTGGTCGCGCGCATGGCGTTCACGGCGCTGAACGAGGAAACGCTGCAGCTCATGACGGTCGCGCTGTCGTACTACGCCGACGGCATCGACCAGGCGACGGTCGCGCGCCCCGTGCTCGCGGCGCACCCGCAGTGCCCACCCGAGTTCGCGGTCGAGCTGGCGCGGCTGGCGCGGCTGTACGAGCGTGCGGCGCTGAACTCGACGCTGCTGGCGCTCGTCACGCCGAACGACAACGCCGACGGCCGCGAGGCGCTCGCCACCGTGCAGGGCCTGCGGCGCGCGCTCGATGTGGCGTGGGAGGGCACGCGCGGCGAGCGGCGCGTGCTGCTCGCGCTGCTGCCGCTGACCGACCGCCCCGGCACGCACGGGTATCTGGACCGCGTCAACGCGCGGCTGCGCGAGCTGCATGCGCGCGATCTGGCCGCGCTCGGCGTGGCGGTGCACCCGGCCGCGGTCGACGAGCGCGAGCCGCTGGCGCAGATCGAGTCGCTGCTCGAACGGGCCGGCGCGAAGGACGAGCCCGCGCCGCGCCACAGGGAACATGCGTGATCAGGGAGCGAGCATGATCGCGGAGCGCGCATGATCAAGGCGTGGCTCGCCGCGGTCAGCGCGGAACTCGCTGCGCTGGCGCTGCTCGGCGGTGAACCCAGCAATGCGCGGCTGCTGTCGTTCCTCGGGCTGCACTTCGTCGCCAGCGCCGCCGCCGCGTTCGGCGTCGCCCTGCTCTTCCCGGCCACGTTGCGCCGGCCGCGCCGGTATCTGTGGGCGCTGCTGTTCGGGCTGAACTTCTTCGTGCCGGTGATCGGGCTCGTCACGACACTGGTGGGCGCGATCGGCGGCACGCTGTTTCCGCGCCTGCTGGCGCCGAGCTTCTTCCGCCGCGTGGCCGCGCCGGAGTACACGCCCGATCGCGCGCACGATCCGGGCCAGATGCGCAGCGGCGGCGCGCGCGCGCGGCTGCGCGACCGACGGCTCGATCCGGCGCGCCGCGTCGAGGCGCTGATGGCGCTCGGCGCGGTGCCCGCGCCTTCGACCGGCCCCGTGCTGCGCGAGATGCTGTCCGACCCGGTCGACGACCTGCGCCTGCTCGCGTACGGGCTGCTCGACCGGCGCGAGAAGGAGGTCAGCGAGCGCCTGATGCGCGAGCGCGCGGTGCTGGCGGAACTGACCGACCCGGTCGAGCAGCGCGCGTGCGCGGCGCGCGTGGCGCAGCTCTTCTGGGAGCTCGTCTACCAGGAACTCGTCACCGGCGACATGGCGGCCTACGCGCTCGACCAGGCGCGCAGCCACGCGCTGCTCGCGGTCGAAGGCCGCGGCGCCGGCGCGATGACCGCGGCGGCGTGGCTGCTGGTGGCGCGCGTCGGGCTGAGGCGCGGCCAGCTCGAGGGCGTCGAGCAAGCGTTGCAGGCGGCGCAGGAGCACGGCCTCGCGCGCAAGGCGCTCGTCCCGTACCTGGCGGAGCTGCGCTTCCTGCAAGGACGCCACCGCGAGATCCCGGCGCTGATGTACGAGCTGGGACGCCAGCCGGCGGCAGGCACGATGGCGCTGCTGCAGCAGTATTGGGCGGCGTGAGCGGACTCGATTGATGATGAAGTTCAGCAATCACGAAGCACAAGACCTGGCAACACTCGATCGTCGTTCTCGCGCAAGGGGGAATCCAGCTTCCTTGTTGCGGAAGACACTGGATCCCCGCTTTCGCGGGGATGACAGCTCGACTGCGGTGTCGTCCCCGCGAAAGCGGGGATCCAGTGCCGTGCGTCGAAGGACAATGGATTCCCGCTTGCGCGGGAATGACGTTCCGCCGCTGACGTTCATCGGCGATCAAGTGAGCCGATGAGCACGATCGCCGGGGACGTGATCCGCAGCGCGCCGGCCGTCGACGTGCTGTTCCTGCTCGAAGGCACGTATCCGTACGTCGCCGGCGGCGTGTCGAGCTGGGTGCACCAGATCGTGCGCGGCTTTCCGGAACTGAAGTTCGGCGGCATCTTCCTCGGCAGCCGGCGCGCCGACTACGGCGATGCGCGCTACCAGATGCCCGACCACTTCGTGCACCTGGAGCGCCACTTCCTTCACGACCACGCCGGCGAGGATTCGCAGCCGGCGCCATTCGCCGGCGATGAGGCGGCGTTCGAGCGCATGCGTGACCTGCACGACGCGTTCCGCCGTCGCCGTAACGCCGACGCGCATCTCGCGCCGCTGATCGCGCAGCTCGACGAAACGGGGACATTGTCGGAGCGCGCGTTCCTGCACAGCCAGCGTGCGTGGCGGTACGTGACCGAGATGTACCGCGCGCGCTGCACCGATCCGTCGTTCGTCGACTACTTCTGGACCGTGCGGATCATGCATTCGCCGGTGTGGAAGATGAAGCGCATCGCCGCGAGCGCGCCGCGCGCGCGCGTGCTACACACGGTGTCGACCGGCTACGCCGGCTTTCTCGGCGTGCTGCTGGCGCACGCGCAGGGGCGGCCGCTCTTGATCTCGGAGCACGGCATCTACACCAAGGAACGCAAGATCGATCTGTTCCAGGCGTCGTGGGTGCGCGACAACCGCGGCGTGTTCGAGAAGGCCACCGGCGACATTCCGTACTTCAAGGACCTGTGGGTGCGCTTCTTCGAGGCGCTCGGCCGCAGCGCCTACGCGGCCGCGCGCCACATCGTGTCGCTGTACGACGCCAACCGCGCGCGCCAGATCGCCGACGGGGCGGACGCCGCGCGTTGCCGCTCGATCCCGAACGGCATCGACGTCGACCGCTTCGCGCCGCTGCGCGACATCCGCGAATGGGAACCGGACGGCCGCCCGCTGCCGGTCGCGTGCCTGATCGGACGCGTGGTGCCGATCAAGGACGTGAAGACGTTCGTCCGCAGCATGCGCAGCGTGGTGACAAGGCTGCCCGAGGCCGAGGCGTGGATCGCCGGGCCGGAGGACGAGGACAAGGAGTACGCGAACGAGTGCCGTCTGATCGTCGAGTCGCTGGGACTGGCGAAGTCGGTAAGGTTCCTCGGCTTCCAGCAGATGACTGAACTACTGCCGAAGGTCGGCGTGGTGGTGCTCAGTTCCATCAGCGAGGCGCTGCCGCTGGTGATCCTCGAAGGCTTCGCCGCCGGCGTGCCGTGCGTCAGCACCGATGTCGGCTCGTGCCGGCAACTCATCCACGGCTCGGGGCCGGAGGACGAGGCGCTCGGAAGCGCGGGCGAGGTGGTGCGCATCGCCGATCCGCAGGCGCTCGGCAATGCGATCGCTGATCTTCTGTCCGACGCGAAGCGCTGGCACTCGGCCAGTCGCGCCGGCATCGCGCGCGTGGAGCGCTTCTACACACAGAAGATGATGTTCGACCAGTACCGCGAGCTTTACGAAGACTGCATGGCGCAGGCGGATACGGGTCACGAGCGCAAGGTTGCCGGCCCTCACCCCCCGCCCTCTCCCGCTGATGCGGGCGAGGGAGCTTCGAGTCCCCTCTCCCCGATCACGGGGAGAGGGTTAGGGTGAGGGGCCGAGGACAGCACTGATGGCCGGTGACCGCGGGGTGAACGAGGATCGCATGGCGGTGGGGGACGCGGATCGCGAGCGCGAAAATGCCAGCCCTCACCCTCGTTCCCTCTCCCGGAGGGAGAGGGATGAAAAGCCCCTCTCCCTCCGGGAGAGGGGTTGGAGTGAGGGCGCGCGCGTCGACAAGGAACAGCACTGATGGCCGGCATCGGCTTCGAACTCCGCCGCATCATGCAGAAGGGCACGCTGACGAGCCTGCTCAGCGGCTACGGCTACGCCGGCATCATCGGCTCGGGGCCGTGGGTACTGTCGATCCTCGGCATCCTGCTGGTCGGCCTGCTGACCGCGGCCACCGTGATTCCGAACTTCGCGGTCACGCAGTTCCAGGTTTCGGTCACCTATCTGATCGCGGCGAGCCTGATCCTGACCGGGCCGTTGCAGCTTTCGTTCACGCGCTTCGTCGCCGACCGCATGTTCGAGAAGCGCAACGACCTCGTGCTGCCGAACTTCCACGCCACGCTGCTGGTGGTGACGTGGCTCGCGGGCGCACTCGGCGTGCTGGCTGCGCTGACGCTGTTTCCGGGCACGTCGCTCGCCTACCGGCTGCTGATGATGGCGGGGCTGGTGCTTCTGTCGAACATCTGGATCGCCACCGTGATGCTGTCCGGATTGAAGCAGCACCGCGCGATCGTCGTGCTGTACGCGATCGGCTACGGCATCTCGGTGCTGGCGGCGCTGCTGCTGGCGCGCTTCAACCTCGAAGGGCTGATCGGCGGCTTCGTGCTCGGGCAGGCGGTGCTGCTGGCCGGCATGCTGGGGCTGGTGGTGCGCGAGTTTCCGGCGCCGCGCTTCATGTCGTTCGAGTTCTTTCGCCGCGACCAGCACTTCCGCTCGCTGATGTGGATCGGGCTGCTGTACAACGCGGCGATCTGGACCGACAAGCTGATGTTCTGGATCTGGCCGCCGACCAGCCAGACGGTCATCGGCCCGCTGCGCGCCTCGCTGATCTACGACCTGCCGATCTTCCTCGCCTACCTGTCGATCATCCCCGGCATGGCGGTGTTCATGCTGCGGCTGGAAACCGATTTCGTCGACTACTACGACGCGTTCTTCGACGCGGTGCGCGGCGGCGGCTCGCTGCGGCTGATCGAGCGCTACCGCAACGGCATGGTCGAGACCGCGCGCACCGGCGTGTTCGAGATCATCAAGATCCAGGCCATCGCCGCGCTGCTGGTCATCAGCAGCGGGGCCACGCTACTCGCCGCGCTCGACATCTCGCCGCTGTACCTGCCGCTGCTGCAGGTAATGGTGATCGGCGCCGGGCTGCAGGTGGTGCTGCTCGGCATCCTCAACGTGTTCTTCTATCTCGACCGGCGCCGAATCGCGCTCGCGATGGTGGCGGCATTCTTCGCGCTCAACCTCGCCTTCACCGCGCTGACGCTGTACCTCGGGCCGCTGTGGTACGGCTACGGCTTCGCCGCCGCGCTGCTCCTCGTGTGCGTCGGCGGACTGATCGCGCTCGACCGCGTGTTCGAGCGGCTCGAGTACGAAACCTTCATGCTCCAGCGCAACGCGTAGCGGCCATCACCTCGCCTCCGGCGTGCTGCCGTTCTCCATCGCCGGCGGCCGCGCGGCGAGCGAGCGTTGCCTCGATGCACTCGAGCTCTTCTTCTATTGACGTTGCAGTAATTGGATGACGACGCCCACGCAGGAATGTGTCGTTCCCGCGCAAGCGGGAATCCAGCGTCTTTCGATACACGGCACTGGATCCCCGCTTTCGCGGGGATGAAACATCAGTGCCGAAGAACGTCAACCATTTTCGGAGCGCTCGATAGAGCAGGCGCTGCGCGCGTCGCAGCGCGCAGGCGAGCGTCACGCCGCAGCGCGCGGCCGCGCGCGCTGCGGGCGATCTGCCGCGGGCGGATTCGCGAATCGATCAGGTCTTCGCCGCCGGCGGTGCCTGCATGCCGAGCAGTTCCAGCGCCTTGGCGGCCTTGTCCTTCAGCGCGCCGGCGCTCGCCAGCGCCGCGCTCAGATCGCCGGCCTTGAAGCTTTCCTGCGCCTTGGCCCAGCCGTCGGTGATCTCGGCAAGCGCGCCCTTGGCGGCGGCGAAATTATCGGCGCTCACGTTGGCAGGCAGCTTCTTCGATTGCGACAGGATGTCGACGCGGCTCTTGATCGCCTCGACCATCTTCGGCAACCCTCCGCTCAGGTCGTTCCACTTCGCCGTCAGCTCCGCCTTCTTGGCTTCGGCGGCGGCAACGACTTCCTTCGCCTTGCCGGGCAAGGCCTGCGCCTGCGCGATCGCCTCCTTGTAGTCGCCCTTCGCGAAGCTGTCCTTCGCCGCGGTGAGCGCGCCCTCGAGCCCCTGCATCTGCTCGGGCGCGAACTTCCCCGCCGCGCTCTTGGCTTGCGCGACAGCCTCGTCGGCCACCTTCAGCGCCGCCTCGGCGGGCGCCTTGTTGCTGCATCCGGCGAGCACCAGCGCGAACACGAGCGCTGCTGCGGCCTTCAGGAAATGTCCAGACATGTTCTCCCCTTCTTTTGTCGATGGATTACGGAATGCGAAGCTTCTGACCCACCCGGATCAGGTCCGGGTTCTTCAGAATGTCGCGGTTGGCCTCGAAGATCTTCGGGTACAACGAAGGATCGCCGTAGTACTTCTCGGCGATCTTCGACAGCGTGTCGCCCTTGACCACGACGTGATACTGCGTCGCGTCCCATTCGCCCCCGCCCCCGCTCGGCGGCGCGCCGGACGAGCCCGTGCCCTGCTCTGCATTCATCGGTCAGCCCTTTCCTCAGGAAACCGCCGCGCATTGTGCCAGCGCCGCCACCACGGAACCTGATCGCGATCAGAGCGGCGGATGACTCATTGGCGGGGCGGAGTCCTCGCGTGGCGGCGAACTGGGTCGCGCACAGCGGCAACGCCCCTGACTCCGCCGTTGAGTCGGCGGCTCGGCATGTACTGCTGCTCGGTTCGTATGCTCGGATGGCGCGTACGAAACTCGCGGCCCATTGCTTCGAGCAGCGCCTGGCCAGGCGGCGAGGCGGGGTCCGCGATAGGGCGCGGATGAATACTGAATATAATCGCAGTAGCAGCCGGGAAACCGCGGTGCGAGCCGCCGTCAGCCGATGGATCCGCCGGGATAGGGCGCACGGCGGGAGCTTGCTATACGGACACGAGCGCCCGAGATTATGTAGGCACCACAATCGAGCATGCTGCAAGACGAAGCGCTGTCCCAAGCACTCGCGCGAACGAGCGAGACCGACGATGTCGACTTCAAGTCGACTTTTGATGCGGCTGCCCTGCGGGACTGGTTGGAGCTCATCAAGGACATTGCCGCGTTTGCCAACTCTGGTGGCGGCTACATCTTGATCGGCCTCAATGACGACGGGTCTCCTTCAGGCGCCGAAGTAACTGGGCTACTCGCCGTCGATCCGGCCGATCTAGGCCATCGCTTCCACAAGTACACGGGCCATCACTTAGCCGGCGTCGAACTGATCGAGTGCGAGAAGTCGGGCAACGAAGTGTGCGCGGTCCGTGTTGCCGCTGTTCACGTGCCCATAGTCTTCACCCGCGTGGGCGAGACCGAGCTCCCCGACGGCAAGAAGAAGACAGCCTTCGCTCTGGGCACGGTCTACTTCCGGCACGGGGCCAAGAGTGAGCCCGGTACGTCCGATGACCTTCGCGGCTTCCTGGAGCGCGAGCTGGAATTGATCCGTCGGTCGTGGCTTGATGGCATCGCGAAGGTCGTCGAAGCTCCAACTGGGTCAAGGTTCGCGGTCTTGCCGCCCGAAGGGGCACCGACCGGCCCCTCGGGGTCGCTACCTATGCAGTTGACCCGTGATCCAAGCGCACCCGCCTACTACGCTGTGCCCCTCGACAAGACTCATCCGTACAGGCAGAAGGAAGTGGTTCGGGAGGTCAACCTCAGACTTGCCGGAAAGAAGGCGATCAACAGCCACGATGTGATCTGCATCCGCCGCGTGTACTCCATCCAGAAGGAGATCAACTTCTGCTATACGCAGAACTTCGCCTCACCGCGATACACACAGCAGTTTGTGGACTGGATCGTGGAGCAATACAACGGCGACAACGCGTTCTTCGAGGGAGCCCGCTCTCGATTTGACGAACTGAAGGCTGCTGCGGGTGGCGTCTAACCCCTCTGCACCCGACGGCCTCCAGCGGTCTGCGCCCGCTTCTGTCCGCGGGTGAACTCAATCATTAGGTCTCGCATGAGCATCTCGGACGCATTCGACTTTGAGGACTGGCTCAGTCGCTGGGACCTGGAGGCCGTTGCCGACCTGGACGACAAGGTTAAGGAGTGCACGTTCTTTTTCGAGGCACTTCAGCTGGAAACCGACAGGAGTCGGTTCAGGTGGCTGGCCTCAGCGTTTTTGAACGCCGCATACAGCTTCTTCGAATCGTCTGCTCTCACCGCGTACTTCCGGTTCATGGATGCCGACGGGAACGTCTACGAAGATCGTGAAGGTCTGACGGTTCTGCGTCGGCACGTACGCGTCGTCCGGAACGAACGCAATCCAAATTTCGTGAAGACGGCCGGTTTAACGCCGCTCACAGAGCGCTTGTACGAGCTCCGGAAGAAGAACACGCACCATTACCCGCTCGTCATCATGGCTGCAGGCCTGAGCTTGCCAGATGATTTCCAGTTTGGAACGATGAGAGGTGAAGGAACCCCCGTACTCTCGCTATACCGCGAAGCTCTTGACGTCATCAGGTCCGTGTATCGGGAGATCAATTCGTGAGCGCTGCGGCACTCAGCGAGCCTCGACTGCCTAAACATTACGAACGTGAAAATCGTGGCTAACTCGTTGGTCAACGGCGACCCGTTCAAGCGGCGCTGCGCGCCGCTTGAACGGGCGGGGCGCCATTGACGTTAGCCCGCAGTCAACGGGACGGCGCACTTCGGGCACGCCTTCAACAGCTTCGCGCCCATCGTCACGAGCTCCACTTGCTGCCTGATCTTCGCGATATGCCGCTTGATTCCTCGGCGATCTTGACTGCCACCTTGCGCGCGACCGAGAACGGCAATTTCGACGCCGACGGCTTCGTGAGGGCAAGTGTAGCTCTCATGGCTACGAATGTAGCGTCAAGAGCTACAGGTTCCCGACTCTCGTACTTGCGGCCAAGCCCCAAAGTGAGGCGGCGCACTCGACCGGCTGCTGTCAAGTCGCCGTTTGACTCGACGACGCAACCACCTCGGAAATTGCCAGTGGCGGCGGCGCGTTGACCCGCGGCTCCGCCGTCGGGTCGAACGCGCCGCGATATTCCGGCCGCTGCGCGGTCCGGAATATCGCTACGTGTGCTGCACCTTGATCGTCGGGATCTTCAGCGACATGTCCTTCGACTTCTCGGCGATCTTCACCGCCACCTTGCGCGCGATCGCCTTGTAGGCCTGCGCGATGTCGCTGTCGGGCGCGGCCACGACAGTCGGGCAGCCGGAGTCGGCCTGCTCGCGGATGCGGATGTCGAGCGGCAACTGGCCGATCACGTCGACCCCGTACTCCCCGGCCATCTTCGCCGCGCCGCCCTCGCCGAAGATGTGCTCGGCGTGGCCGCACTTGCTGCACACGTGGATCGCCATGTTCTCGACGATGCCGAGGATCGGCACGCCGACCTTCTCGAACATCTTCAGGCCCTTCTTGGCGTCGATCAGCGCGATGTCCTGCGGCGTCGTGACGATCACCGCGCCGGTCACCGGCACCTGCTGCGCGAGCGTGAGCTGGATGTCGCCGGTGCCGGGCGGCATGTCGACGACGAGGTAGTCGATGCTCTTCCAGTTGGTCTGCATCAGAAGCTGCTGCAGCGCCTGCGTGACCATCGGGCCGCGCCAGATCATCGGCTGGTCGGCGTCGACCAGGAAGCCGATCGACATGACCTGCACGCCGTAGTTCTCCATCGGCTCCATCGTGTTGCCGTCGGTGGACGACGGCTGGCCGCCGACGCCGAGCATGGTCGGCTGGCTCGGGCCGTAGATGTCGGCGTCGAGCATCCCGACCTTGGCGCCCTCGGCGGCAAGCGCGAGCGCGAGGTTGACCGCGACCGTGCTCTTGCCGACGCCGCCCTTGCCGGAGGCGACCGCGATGATGTTCTTCACGTTCGGCATCACCTTCAGCCCGCGCTGCACGGTGTGCGCGACGATCTTCATCGTGACGTTGGCGGTCACGCTGTCGGCGCCGGCGGCGCGCAGCGCGTCGACGATGCGCGCGCGCAGCGGCTCGATCTGGCTCGCGGCCGGGTAGCCCAACTCAACGTCGAGGCCGACCGCGCCGCCGTCGACGCGCACGTTGCGCGCCGACTTGGTGGCCAGCAGGTCCTTGCCCGTGTTCGGATCGATGATGGTCTTCAGGACTTCGTTGACGCGGTCGACGGTGAGCATGTTTGGCGGATTGCGGATTGAGGATGGCGGATTGCGCGCAAGTCTAAGCCACCGGCTCGCGGCGATCCCCTTGCTAAGATGCCGGGCATTGCGCGCTCGGTGAGGTGCATCACCGACGCGAAGCGCAATCCTCAATCTGCGATCCGCAATCCGAGATGCAGCGCCAGCTCTTCGTCACGACCGCGCTGCCGTACGCCAACGGCAAGCCGCACATCGGCCACATCATGGAGTACGTTCAGGCCGATATCTGGGTGCGCTACCAGCGGCTGCGCGGGCACGCGGTGCACTTCGTCTGCGCGGAGGACGCGCACGGCGCGGCGATCATGATCGCGGCCGAGAAGGCGGGCAAGACGCCGCAGCAGTTCATCGCCGAAATGATGGCCGCGCGCCGGCAGTACCTGGACGGCTTCCACATCGGCTTCGACCACTGGCACACGACCGACTCGAAGGAGAACGTCGAGCTCTCGCAGTCGATCTACCGCAGCCTGCGCGCCAACGAGCTGATCGACATCCGTACCATCGAGCAGTTCTACGATCCGGTCAAGGGCATGTTCCTGGCCGACCGCTACATCAAGGGCACGTGTCCCAGGTGCGGCGCGCAGGATCAGTACGGCGACAACTGCGAGGTGTGCGGCGCGACCTACCTGCCGACCGACCTGAAGGATCCGTACTCGGTGCTGACGGGCGCGAAGCCCGAACTTCGCGCCTCCGAGCACTACTTCTTCCGGCTGTCGGACGCGCGCTGCGTCGACTTCCTGCGCGCATGGACCGCCGGCAAGAACCGCCGCGGGGAGCCGCACCTGCAGCCCGAGGTGTATGCCAAGACGCAGGAGTGGATCGGCGCCGGAGGCAAGGGACTGGCGGACTGGGACATCTCGCGCGATGCGCCCTACTTCGGCATCCCGATCCCGGACACGAAGGACAAGTTCTTCTACGTGTGGCTGGACGCGCCGATCGGGTATCTGGCGTCGCTGAAGGCATACTTCGACAGCGGCAAGGCCAGGGCGCGCGGCGAAGCGCGCAGCTACGACGAGCTCGTCTCCTCGCCCGACGTGGAGCAGGTGCACTTCATCGGCAAGGACATCGTGTACTTCCACACGCTGTTCTGGCCGGCGATGCTGAAGTTCTCCGGCCGCAAGGTGCCCGACAACGTGTACGTGCACGGCTTCATCACGGTCAGCGGCGAGAAGATGAGCAAGAGCCGCGGCACCGGGATC
>JAKORH010000234.1 GCA_029777935.1 Pseudomonadota bacterium | reverse complement strand
GCGCTGTCCGGCGCGCAGACGATGGCGCTGTGCTGCTTCGACGAGGCGTACACGATCCCGAGCGAGCACGCGCAGCGCATTTCGCTGCGCACGATGCAGCTTCTGATCGAGGAGATGGGGCTGACCGACACCGCCGATCCGCTCGGCGGCTCGTTCTTCGTCGAGACGCTGACCAACCGGATGCGCACGGAGATGGAGCGCATCATGGCCGAGGTCGACGCCGAGGGCGGCATCGTGCGGCTGGTGTCCGAGGGCATCGTGCAGGCGCGCGTGTCGGCGCAGGCGTACCAGCGCCAGCGCGACATCGAGTCCGGCAGGTTCCGCAAGGTCGGAGTGAACTGCTATCAAAGCGACGAGGACGAGCGCGTGGTCGAGTTCCACCCGTACAAGGAAGACGACGCGCGCGCGCAGATCGCGGCGTTCGACCGCGTGCGCGCCGAACGCGACCACGCGGCGGTGACGAAGGCGCTCGCGCGCGTTGCCGCCGACGCCCGCTCGGGGGTGAACCTGATGCCGGCGATCGTCGATGCGGTGAAGGCGTACGCCAGCGTGGGCGAGATCACGAACGAGATGGTCAGGGTGTTCGGACGGTTTGTGGAGCCGGTGCGGTTTTGAGGGAGATGCTGAAGTGATGAACAAGCTGTTTCCCTCACCCCAACCCCTCTCCCGGAGGGAGAGGGGCTTTTCATCCCTCTCCCTCCGGGAGAGGGACCGAGGGTGAGGGAGAGGACTCGACCATGTCAGACGCCATCGAGCAATACCTCGCCCCCACCACGCTGGCCCAGGCGCTCGACTGCCTGCGGCGCAATGAGGTCACCGTGCTGGCGGGCGGCACGGACCTGATGCCGCAGAGCGCCAGCGGCAAGATGAAGTTCAAGCCGACGCTGATGAACATCCAGCGCGTGCCGGAGCTGAAAGGCATCGCGCGCGACGGCGATGCGATCCGCATCGGCGCGCTCGTCACCGTGACCGAGCTGATGCGCGATCCGCAGATAGCGGAGCACTTGCCGGTGCTGATCGAAGCGGGCGACCATTTCGCCAGCGACCAGATCCGCAACGCGGCGACCCTCGGCGGCAACATCGTCAACGCATCCCCGGCCGGCGACACGCTGGTACCGCTGCTGGTGCTCGACGCCGAAGTGGAACTGGCGACCAAGCCCGACGGCACGATTGCCACGCGCCGGCTGCCTCTGTCCGAATTCTTCGTCGGACCGGGCAGGACGAAGCGCGCAGCGAACGAACTGCTGACCGGCGTGCGCATCCCGCTGCCGCCGCGCGGCCAACGCGCGCGCTTCTACAAGTTCGGCACGCGCCCGGCGCTGGATATCTCGGCGATTTCGATCGGCATCGCCGCGGTCGCGCGCGACGGCATGCTGTCGAACGTGCGCGTCGCCTTCGGCGCCGTGGCGCCGACCCCCGTACGCGCGCCGCGGACTGAGGCGGCGCTGGAACGAAAGCGGCTCGACCGCGCGACCATCGACGCCGCCGCGCAGACCGCGTTCGAGGAAGTCAAGCCGATCGACGACGTGCGCGCCTCCGCGTGGTACCGGCGCGAACTGATCCGCAACATGACGAAAAGGATGCTGGACGATGTCGCTCAAGCATGAGATCGCGTTCACGCTGAACGGCGTGCAGCGCAAGGTGACGGTGGAGGTCGGCATGAGCACGCTCGCGATGCTGCGCGACGTGATCGGCCTGACTGGCACCAAGTACGGCTGCGGCGAAGGCGAGTGCGGCGCGTGCACGATCGTAGTTGACGATGAGACCGTGAACTCGTGCCTGATGTTCGCGGTCGACTGCGACGGCAGGCGCGTGACCACGATCGAGGGGCTGACGGGCGATGCGCGCGCCGACGCGCTGCGCGCCGCGTTCGTCGCCAACGGCGCGGTGCAGTGCGGCTTCTGCACGCCGGGGCTGATGATGCAGGCCGCGCATCTGCTGTCGCAGCACCCGCATCCCGATGCGGAGACGGTCAAGCGCGGCATCGAGGGCAACCTGTGCCGCTGCACCGGCTACAAGAAGATCGTCGACGCGGTGGTGACGGCGGGCGCGGCGAAGGAAGGAGTCGCAGGATGAAGGTCGCAGACAAGCCCGCCGCGATCGCGCCCGACACGCTGATCGGCAAGCGCATCCCCAAGCTCGACGCCCCCGAGAAGGCGAGCGGCAAGACGCGCTACATCCACGACATCAACCTGCCGGGGCAACTGCACGCGAAGATCCTGCGCTCGGCCCGCGTGCACGCGAAGATTTTGCGCATCGACACCTCCGCGGCGAAGGCGCTGCCGGGCGTGCACGTGGTGCTGACCGCCGCCGATGTGCCGGACCAGCGCCCGATCGGCGTGGCGAAGGACCATCTGCCGCTGAAGGGCGACCGCGTGCGCAGCGTGCGCGACGAGATCGCCGCGGTGGCGGCCGATTCGGTCGAGATCGCCGAAGAGGCGCTGAAGCTGATCCGTGTCGACTACGAGGACCTGCCGGTGCTCGGCAACGCGGTCGACGCGATCCAGCCCGGCGCGGTGCTGATCCATCCCGAGCCGCATGGCGCCGACGGTTCGCACCTGCACCTGAAACCGAACACGCCGATCGCGTTCGCCGGCAGGAAGGACAACATCGCGATGCGCTTCGACTACGGCCACGGCGACGTGGTCAAGGGCGAAGCGGAAAGCGACGTGGTGGTCGAGGACACGTTCAAGCTGCACTACGTCACGCACTGCTGCATGGGCGTGTCGGGCGTGATCGCCGAGTTCGACGCCAGCGGCAACCTGCTGATGTACTCGAACACGCAGGTGCCGTTCCTGCACCGGCGCGAATTCGCCGAGTACCTGAACATGGACCCGGCGCGCATCCGCATCATCCAGCCGCCGATCGGCGGCGGCTTCGGCTCCAAGCTCGCCATCTATCCGTTCGAGGTGATCTGCGTGTTCCTGGCGCGTGCGGCGCAGCGTCCGGTCAAGATGGTGTTCACGCGCGAGGAGGAGTTCCTCGCCTCGCCGACGCGCCAGCCCGTGCTGCTGACGCTGCGCTCCGGCTGCAAGCGCGACGGCACGCTGACCTTCCGCCAGGTGCACACGCTGCACGACAACGGCGCGTACACGTCGTGGGGCGCCACCACGCCGTTCGTGATGATGCAGACGTTCTCGTCGCTGTACCGCGTGCCTCACTGCGACTACCACACGACCGCCGTGTACACGAACAACCCGTATGCCGGCTCGTTCCGCGGCTACGGCAACCTGCAGGCCACCTTCGCGGTCGAGCAGCACATGGACAAGATGGCCGACGCGATCGGCATGGACCCGCTCGAGTTTCGCCTCAGGAACGCACAGGTGCCGGGCGAGGTCACCGGCCAGGGCATGACGTTCAAGAGCTGCGGCTTCCAGGAGTGCCTGAAGACCGCCGCGGCGCGCAGCGACTACTCACGCAAACGCCGCGAGAACATCGCCGCGCGAACGAAGCCGGGTTCGATCAAGCGAGGCATCGGCATCGCATCGATGCTGCACGTCGGCGGCGGCGCCAAGATCTATCCGTCGGACGGCTGCGGCACGATCCTGAAGATCGACGATTTCGCCCACGTGACGCTGATCACCGGCGCCTCGGAGATCGGCCAGGGCTCGGAAACGGTGCTGTCGCAGCTCGTGTGCGAGGAACTGGGGCTGCCGATCTCGTCGGTGACGGTCGTCAACAACGACACCGACATCACGCCGTGGGATGTCGGCGTGCACGCGTCGCGCACCACCTTCATCGCCGGCAACCCGGCGATCGGCGCCGCGCGCAAGGCGAAGGCCAAGATCCTCGCTGCCGCGGCGAAGAAATTCGAATGCGCGGAAGGCGAGCTCGACCTGCGCGGCGGCCATGTGGTGCGCACCGCGACCGGCGAGCCGCTGACCGATCTGGCGCGGCTGATCCGCAATCTGCATTTCAGCGACAAGGCCGAGCTCGTGATGACGACCTACTACTACGAGCCGCCGAGCCAGCACCAGGACAAGG
>JAKORH010000026.1 GCA_029777935.1 Pseudomonadota bacterium | reverse complement strand
CGTCGTCGACCGCGTCGTAGATGATGTTGTAGTAGCGGATCTGGATGCCGTGCGTCTCGGCGAGCTTGCGCGCCTGCTGATCGGCGCGCACGTTGAAGCCGATGATGACCGCCTTGCTCGCGAGCGCGAGGTTGACGTCGCTTTCCGTGATGCCGCCGACCTGCGCGTGCACGACCTGCACCTTGACTTCGTCGGTCGACAGCTTCGTCAGCGCGTGCACCAGGGCCTCCTGCGAGCCCTGCACGTCGGCCTTGATGATCAGCGGCAGCGCCTTGGCGCCCGCCTCGCCCAACTGCTCGAACATGCTCTCCAGCTTCGCCGCCTGCTGCCGGGCGAGCTTGGTGTCGCGGAACTTGCCCTGGCGATACAGCGCGATCTCGCGCGCCTTGCGCTCGTCGCCGAGCACGATCAGCTCGTCGCCGGCCGACGGCACGTCCGACAGGCCGACGATCTCCACCGGAATCGACGGTCCCGCCTCGGCGATGTTCTTGACGTGCTCATCGAGCATCGCGCGCACGCGCCCGAACGCGGAACCCGCGAGCACGACGTCGCCGCGCTTCAGCGTTCCGGACTGCACCAGCACGGTGGCGACGGGACCGCGGCCCTTGTCGAGCTTCGATTCGATGATCAGGCCCTTGGCCGGCGCATCCTTCACCGCCGTGAACTGCCGGACCTCGGCCTGCAGCAGCACGTGCTCGAGCAGATCGTCCACGCCCTTGCCGGTCTTGGCCGACACCGGCACGAACGGCGAATCGCCGCCATACTCCTCCGGCACGACCTCGTTGGCGACCAGTTCCTGCTTGACGCGCTCCGGATTGGCCTCGGGCTTGTCGATCTTGTTCAGCGCCACCACGATCGGCACACCGGCGGCTTTCGCGTGCGCGATCGCCTCCTTGGTCTGCGGCATCACGCCGTCGTCGGCGGCAACCACCAGCACCACGATGTCGGTCGCCTTGGCGCCGCGCGCGCGCATCGCGGTGAACGCCTCGTGGCCCGGCGTGTCGAGGAACGTGATGATCCCGCG
>JAKORH010000233.1 GCA_029777935.1 Pseudomonadota bacterium | reverse complement strand
TTGAAGTTGGCGACCACCGCTTCGATCTTCTCGCGCGGCACGGTCTTCAGCCGCGCCATCCGCTCGCCGAGCTTCTGCACTTCCTTCGGGCTGAGGAACTTGAACACCTCGGCCGCCTGCTCCTCGCCGACCGACATCAGCAGGATCGCGGCGTCGTCGAGTCCGGTGTCTTCGTTCATGGCATGTCCGGTTCAGGCTCCAGCGGGGACCCAGTGGCTCCTGATGCCACTAAATTCCCGCTTGCGCGGGAATGACTCGCGCGCTGGCGGCATCACGATCTCCCTTCCTGCCCGACCCACGACTTGACCACGTTGGCCACGGTGGCCGGGTCATTGCGCGCCAGTTGCCGCATCTGCTCCAGCGGCGTCGCTTGCTGGCCCGGCACGTGCGCGGGGGCCTGCTGCGGCGCCGGCGCGGCGACCACGCGCGGCGTGCTGGCGATCGCCTTGAGCGCCGGCCGCACCACGCCGAACACGACCGTCAGCGTCAGCGCGATGAACAACAGCGCTTTGCCGGATTCCTTCGCCAGCGTGACGACATCGGGCTGCTTCCAGAACGGCGTGGGCTCCGGCGCGGCGAACTCCGGTTGCGAGAACGCCGCGTTGACGACGTTGACCGAATCGCCGCGCTGCTGGTTGAAGCCCATCGCCTCCTTGACCAGCGCGTTGATCGCCTGCATCTCCTTGTCCGACAGCGCTTCGCTCTTCGGCGCGGCGGGCTTCGCATCGGCACCCCTGGTGGCCCTGCCGTCGGCGGCGGCAGCGACCGTGCGGTAGTTGACGACCACCGCCGCCGTCAGGCGCTTGATCTGGCCGGAGGCGACCACCATGCGGCGCACGTTCTTGTCGACCTCGTAGTTGGTCACCGCTTCGCGCCGCGTGCTGCCCGGCGCCTGTGCCTGCACGGGATTCAGCGGCGGCGCGGCGCCATTGATCGGCGCCGTCGGCGGCACCGGCGGCTGGTTCGAAAGCGCGCCGGGCACGCCTGAGGGAGTGGCGGCTCCTGGCTGCGACGCATCGGATGTCGACTGCGAACGGACCGCGGCTTTCGCGTCCGTGCCCTGGTTCGGCGCGTAGGTTTCGGCCATCTGCTCGACCTGAGAGAAGTCGACATCGGCGGTCACCTGCGCGCGCACGTTGCCGTGGCCGGCAATGGGCTCGAGGATGTCCTCGATGCGCTTGATCGTCGTCGCTTCGATCTGCGCCACGTAGTCGAGCTGCGCGGCGTCGAGCCCCGGCGCGTGGTCGCGCTGGTTGGCGAGCAGGTTGCCCTGCTGGTCGACGACCGACACGTTCTTCGGAGCGAGCTCCGGCACCGACGAGGAAACGAGGTGCACGATGCCGGCCACCTGCGTGCGGTCGAGCGTCTTGCCCGGATGAAGCTGCACCAGCACCGACGCGGTCGGCGGCTGTTTGTCGCGCAGGAAGCCCGACTGCTTCGGCAGCGCGAGGTGCACGCGCGCGCTCGCGACCGGGTCGAGCGCCTGGATCGAGCGCGACAGCTCGCCCTCGAGCGCGCGCTGGTAGTTGACCTGCTCTTGGAACTGGGTGACGCCGAACTTCTGCGTCTCCATGATCTCGAAGCCGACGATCGAACCCTTGGGCAGGCCCTGCGACGCGAGCTTCAGCCGCGCCTCGTGCACCTTGTCGGCCGGCACCAGCAGCGTGCCGCCGTCGGCATTGCGGTACGGGATGTTCATCTGCGACAGTGCCGCGATCGCCGCGCCGCCGTCGCGATCGGAGAGATTGGTGAACAGCACGCGGTAGCTGGGGCTGGCGCTCCACAGCCAGCTCGCGACGACGAGCGCCACGATCGCCGCCGCGCCGACCAGCAGCATCCCGACCGTGCGCGGCGAATGGCGTCCGAACGGGCCGGACGCGGGCTGCAACGTGCTCTGAACGACTGCCGTGTTGTCCATGTCCGTGGATTCGGAGTGGCGGCGCGCGATGCGCCGCCGGTGATCTCGACCGGGACATTATTCGGTCGACTTGAGGGCCCGAAAGCGCGGAAAAGGCGGGCGAATCGCGCCGTAGTTCGCTTGCCTGTCGGTCGATTTCCTACAGCGGGCAAACGCGCGGAAATGCGGCCGGATCGGACCGCATTTCGTGCCGCCGCCCGTTGGCGGCGGCCGGTACTGTGGCCGGCAACGACGCGCGAGGAGAGCATGGACATCAAGTCGATCAACGGCCCCACCGTCGGCGTCCCGGCCGCGAGCGAGATCGGCGCGCTCGGCGGCAAGGCGCCGGCCGGCAAGGGCGCCGATTTCGCCGCCTCGCTCGACGCGGCGTTGAAGACAGTCAGCCGCGCGCAGAACGACGCCGCCGAGCTGCAGCGCCAGTTCCAGCTCGAGAACCCGAACGTCAGCCTGGAGGAAACGATGATCGCGATGAACAAGTCGCAGCTCACGTTCCAGGCTGCGGTCCAGGTGCGCAACAAGCTGGTCCAGGCGTACGAGCAGATCATGAACATGCCGGTGTAGGCGCTGCGGCCGAACGGCAGCGGCGAGTCTTTCCCGCCGCCGCCGCCGATGATCACGCGCGGCGGCCGACGCACGCCTGTTCGCCTGCATCAGGCGCTGGCGCGGCTACTCGCGGCTTGCGCCTGATAGCATTGCTCGCGCCGTCAGGCGTTGCGGGAACTCCCATGAAGGACGAAGGCAAGCGGATCGACCTGAACGAAGTCGAACGGCTGGTCGAGGCGCTCGAACGCGATCTCGAGCGCGCGCGTCGCGGCGAGGCTGGCATCGGCGAGCTGCGCGGCGAGGTCGAGCAGCTACGCACCACGCTGGCCGCCGGCGAAGTCGCGCACGCCGAGGTGCGCCGCGGGCTGCTCGGCGTACGTGCGCGGCTGCACGCGCTCGGCGACGAGCTGTTCGACGACGCGGTCAAGGCCGGCGACTACATCGCACGGCTCGGCCGGCTGCTCGGCATGTGATCAACGTCGCCGGCGACACCGCGGCCGTCTCCCCGGCGAAGGCCGGGGCCTAATCTGCGGTGCCGGAAATTGGGCCCCGGCCTGCGCCGGGGCGACCCGGAAAGGAATTCCCCATGCAATACACGAACCTCGGCGCAAGCGGGCTGAAAGTCTCGCGTATCGCGCTCGGCATGATGACGTACGGCACGCCGCGGTGGCGGCCGTGGGTGCTCGACGAGGCCGCGGCGCGGCCGATCGTGCAGCGCGCGGTCGAGCTCGGCATCAACTTCTTCGACACGGCCGACATGTATTCGGCCGGCCTGTCGGAGGAGATTACCGGCAGGCTGCTGCGGGAATTCGCGCCGCGCGATGAAGTGGTGATCGCCACCAAGGTCTACTTTCCGGTCGACCCGGCGTTCCAGGGCAGCTTCGCGGCGCCGGCGCCGAAACGGCCCAATCAGAGCGGACTGTCGCGCAAGCGCATCTTCGCGGCGATCGATGCGAGCTTGAAGCGGCTCGGCGTCGATCATGTCGACCTGTACCAGATCCACCGCTTCGACTCCGACACCCCGATCGAGGAGACGATGGAGGCGCTGCACGACGTCGTCGGCAGCGGCAAGGCGCGTTACCTCGGCGCCTCCAGCATGTGGGCGTGGCAGTTCGCGACCATGCAGCACGCCGCCGAGCGGCAAGGCTGGACCAGGTTCGCGTCGATGCAGAACCACTACAACCTCGCTTACCGCGAGGAAGAGCGGGAGATGATTCCGCTCTGCCGCTCGCAGGGGGTGGGACTGATTCCGTGGAGTCCGCTGGCGCGCGGTTTCCTCGCGGGCAACCGCGCACGCGCCGACAAGGAGCAGGGCGCGACCCCGCGCGCGCAGACCGACGAGTACGCCCACAAGCTCTACTACCGGGACGCCGACTTCGCCGTGGTCGATGCCCTGTCGGTGCTCGCCGAGCAACGCGGCGTGTCGAATGCGAAGCTCGCCTACGCGTGGCTGCTCGCCCGGCCCGGCGTCACCGCGCCGATCGTCGGCGCAAGCAAGCTGTGGCAGCTCGAGGAAGCGGTCGCAGCGCTCGACGTGAAGCTCACCGGCGACGAGATGGCGCAGCTCGAAGCGCCGTACCGGCCGCATCCGGTGCTGGGGCACAGCTAGGATTGAAGATCGAGGATTGAGGATTGAGCGGGCATCCAGTGGATGCGGCATCGCTCGGTTCCCGCGTGCGCGGGGCGACGGCACTCGATGTGTCATTCCCGCTTGCGCGGGAACGACACCGGGTCTTGGCTCAGAATCCCAGCGACGCCAGCAGTTCGTCGACCTGTGCCTGATCGGTGACGACGTCGTCGCGGGCGGCGGCACTGACGACCGGGCCTTGCAACCGGTCGGCTTCAACCTTCCCGAGTTGATCGACGGGCGTGGTTTCGATCAGCAGTTTCAGCAACTGCTCCTCGAGCGTGGTGGCGAGCGCCACGACCTTGCGGATCACCTGTCCGGTCAGGTCATGGAAGTCCTGCGCCAGCATGATGTCGGTCAGGATCGCCTGCGTCGCGGACGCCTGCCCGCTCACGGAAGCGAAGAACTCGCGCGTCTGCGCGACCAGTTCCGCGCCCGCTGGCGTGGCGCGCTCCGCGCCCGCCATGTGCGCGGCCACCGTGGCCCAGCGCTTGTCCAGGCTGGCTGCGCGGCGCGTGAGGTCCTCCTGCACGCTGCGCGCGGAGTCGACCGCGTTCAGCACCTTCTCCGCCGCGTCACCCGTCAGGCGCGCGATGTACGCGAGACGGTCGCGTGCGTCCGGCAGATGTTCGCGCGCGCTCGCGAGTTCGCGGTCGTAGCCCAGTTCGCGCAGCGCGTCGTGCAGCGTGCGCGTCAGATGGCCGATGCGCTGGTGCACCGTCTCGGGGTTGCCGTGCCGCTGCTGCGCGGCGAGCTGCGCCAGCGGCGCGTCGTTGATCTTCATGTTCTTCTCCGGGCTACTGCATCTTCTGCAGGATCTTCTGCACCTTTTCTTCCAGCGTGGCCTTGGTGAACGGCTTGACGATGTAGCCGTTCGCGCCCGACTGCGCCGCGAGCAGGATGTCCTCCTTCTTCGCCTCCGCGGTCACCATCAGCACGGGGAGGCCCTTCAGGCTTTCCTCGGCGCGGATGTGCTTCAGCAGTTCGAAGCCGTTCATGTTCGGCATGTTGATGTCGGACACGACGAAGTCGAACTTGCCGGCTTTCAGCATGTTCAGCGCGACCGCGCCGTCCTCGGCTTCCTCGGCGTTGCCGTAGCCGATCTCCTTCAGCAGGTTGCGCACGATTCGCCGCATTGTGGAAAAGTCGTCGACGATCAGGAAGCGGGGTTCGGCGGTCATGGGTACTCCGTTGCAGCGGGGCGCAATCGCTTCGAGTCTGCGGCAGCGCGGGGCACGTCAATCGGAGGAAAAGGAGCGGGAAAGGTGGCGACGCCGTGGGCTGTCAGGCCCGCGGACGCGGGCATCCAGCCTGCATTGCCGCCGCCGGATTCCCGCGTGCGCCGGAATGACTTCAAGCAGCGTCATTGCGTGACGGGCGCCTCGGCGGGCGAGTCGCCGGACACGGATTTCTCGACGTCCTCGGCCGTGCCGGCCTCGATCTCGCCATGGGCGCGATTCAGCCTTTCCTCGGCAATCTTGTTCAGCACGATGATCGAGATGCGGCGGTTCAGCGGGCTCTTCGGATCTTCCTTCACCAGCAGGCTGGAATCTGCCAGCCCCACCACGCGCACGATCTTGTCGGCGCTCATGCCGCCGGCGATCAGTTCGCGCCTCGAGGCGTTGGCGCGGTCGGCCGACAGCTCCCAGTTCGAATAGCCGCGCTCGCCGCCGGCGTACTGTGCGCTGTCGGTGTGGCCCGACAACGCGACCTTGCTGTCGACATCGTTCAGCACCTTGCCGATCTCGTGCAGGATCTCGCGCATGTACGGCTGCACCGCGGCCGATCCCAGCGCGAACATCGGACGGTTCAGGTCGTCGACGATCTGCACCCGCAGGCCGTCCGGCGTGATCTCGACCCGGATCTGGTTACGGAACTCCGAGAGCTTCGGCGAGGCGAGGATCGCGGTGTCGAGCCGCTCCTTCAGCTTGCCCATGCGCTCGCGTTCGAGCTTCTCCAGCTCGGCGCGCATTTCGTGCGGCGTGCGGTGGCGCGTGAGGTTCTCGCCCTTCCTGACCTGCCCGGCCGCGCGTGTCAGGTCCGCGCCGCCGCCCTGGATGACGCTGGTGGCGTCGCCCGAGCCCGAGCCGCCGAGCATGGCGACCTGCAGCGGCGAGGCGAAGTAGTCGGCGATGCCCTTCAGGTCGCCCTTGGTGGTCGAGCCGAGCAGCCACATCAGCAGGAAGAACGCCATCATCGCGGTCACGAAGTCCGCGTACGCGATCTTCCACGCCGCGCTGTGCCCGCCGTGGCTGCTCTTCCTGATGCGCTTGATGACGATCGTGCTCTTGGCTTTTTCGCTTTGGGAGGCCATGGATCACCGTTTCTGCTTGACGTGCTTTTCCAGCTCGATGAACGTCGGCCGCTCGGTCGAGTACAGCACCTTGCGACCGAACTCGACTGCGACCGCGGGGGCGTAGCCCTGCAGGCTGGCGAGCAGCGTGGCCTTCACGCACTGCAGTTCCTTGCCCTCCTCGTCGGCCTTCTGCTCGAGCAGCGCAGCGAGCGGGCTGACGAAGCCGTACGACAGCAGGATGCCAAGAAACGTGCCGACCAGCGCGCTCGCGATCATCGCGCCCAGCTCCGACGGCGGCTTGCCGACCGAAGCCATCGTCTTCACCACGCCGAGCACCGCCGCCACGATGCCGAACGCCGGCAGCGCGTCGCCGATCTTCTGGATCGCGTGCGCGGGCGCGACCGCCTCGTGGTGGTGGGTCTCGATCTCCTGATCCATCAGGCTTTCGATCTCGTGCGGGTTCATGTTCCCCGACACCATCATGCGCAAGTAGTCGGTGACGAACTCAAGCAGGTGGTGGTCGGCGGCGATCAACTTGTGCTTCTGGAACAGCGCGCTCTTCTTCGGCTCCTCGATGTCGGACTCGATCGCCATCATCCCTTCCTTGCGCACCTTGGTCAGGATGTCGTACAGCAGCGCCATCAGCGCGAGATAGCGCGCCTTCGACTGCTTCGAGCCCTTGAACACCCGCGGCAGCGCCTTCAGCGTGGCCGAAATCGTCTTGTTCGAGTTGCCGACCAGGAACGCGCCGACCGCGGCGCCGGCGATCACCAGCATCTCGTGCGGCACCGCGTGCCCGAGCACGCCGAAGTTGCCGCCGGTGATGGCGTACGCGCCGAGCACGCAGGCGAGCACGACGACATAACCGATGAGTACGAACATTCCGCGTCAACCTTCCGTCATGCAACGCGCGGGCACGACGCAACTGCGGCCCGGCGCTGCGCTTCCCGTGTTTCGGCAGCGCAGCGGCCGAACTTGAACCGCGCGCAGCGCGCCGTGAACGGCGATCCCCTTGCGCGCCAGTGACTTGCGCCGATGCGGCGAATTGGCGCGTCAAGCGAGGTCATCTCGCGCTGTCAGCGTCGTTCGCTCCTTCTCCCGCATCAGCGGGAGAAGGCGGGGAATGAGGGATTGCTTTGAAGCCGCTGGCTGGAGCGACAGCCAAAAAGAAGCCCGGCGCGCGGCCGGGCAAGGTCGGAGGAAGACGGATGAACTACGCGGCCAGCTCTTCGAGCCTGCGCGCCGCGCCTTTGCCCTTGCCGGCGCGCGCCGGCGGCTCGCACAGGCCGCACACGTAGTGGTCGTTCAGGTCGTAGGTGTGCGTGACGAACTTGCCGCCGCATTTGCAGCACGGCGTCAGCCGCACCATGCCGGCGTCGACGAACTTGACCAGCCGCCACGCGCGCGTGACCGAAAGCATCGGCTCGATCTGCTGCGCGCCGACCTGCTCCAGGTAGAGTTGGTAGGCCTTGATGATCGTGTCGATCTCCTCCAGTTCGGTGGACTTGTTCAGGTACTCGTAGATGTTGAGGAACAGCGACGAGTGGATGTTCGGCTGCCACGTCATGAACCAGTCGGTCGAGAACGGCAGCATGCCGCGTGCCGGCGATTCGCCCTGCACTTCCTTGTACAGGCGCAGCAGCCGCTCGTACGACAGGTCGGTCTCCGACTCCAGCACCTGCAGGCGCGCGCCGAGCTTGATCAGCGCGATCGCTCGCTGGATCTGCTGGCTTTCGGAGACGATGCTCTTGATTCGCATGACGAACCTCAGTCTTAAGATTTGGATTTCGTAGGGCTGGCTGGGGGAGCACGAGGGGGCGACGGCGGGGTTTCGCGTCGCGTCAGCGATGCGCCGCCGGAGCGGCGAGCGCCTGCAAGCGCGAGACTGGAACAGCCGAGCCCCTCGTTCCTTACCTTCCCTGGGACAGGGCTCCGGCGACAGTCAGGCGGCGTCGGAGAGCTGTCCTGCCATCACGATATTGGCGTGCAGCCCGGCGACGGCGCCGGTGCCGGCGGCCTTGGACTTGCTGTGGCTGGTCAGCAGGCTCCACACGATGTCGTCGTCGAAGCGGAAGCGGCAGATGAGCTGGCTGGCGCCGGCGATCCGCATCAGTTGCGCCGGCGTCAGTTGATCGATCACGCCCGCGATCTCCTCGCTGATCCCCAGCCGGTACAGCGCCTGCGCCTTGTCGGCGCGGATCATGTGCTGCGCGAGCACCAGGTAGGCGAGGTTGACCTCGCGCACTTCTTCCAGCAGCTGCTCGTTGGGCGACGTGTTCATTTCGGGTCACTCCTTCAGGCGTGGCGGCGTTCGATCGATGGCTCTTGTGATGAGGCCATTGTGTCGATCGCTCGAATTACCGGAAATCGGCAGATCACTGATTCTTGTGTCGGCACGCGGACGACGCGCCTGTAGGCCGACTTCCTACGCGGGCGATGAGCGGCGAATTGCGGCCGAAAGGCAGCGCTTTTCACCCGCACCGGAACCTTGACGGCGGGCAGCGCGGCCGGATGGCTGCCTAAAGTTCGCCGCCGCCGTCTCCGATAAGCCAGTCAACGCGGCACCGACAGGCTTCCATTCCGGACCGCGTGGCCCCGAGGGTGCCACTCGCTTGGCAGCCGCTAGGGGGAAAGGTGAAACAGCCGATCCGATAGCGGCTGCTTTGGTCAAACTTGAACAGGAGCTCTGAAATGGCAAGCATCAACACCAACCTGATGTCGTTGAACGCCGCGCGCAATCTGTCCACGTCGCAGAGCGCGATGGCCTCCGCGGTCCAGCGCCTGTCGTCAGGCCTGCGCGTCAACAGCGCGAAGGACGACGCCGCCGGCATCGCGATCGCCGCCAAGATGGACTCGCAGGCGCGCGGCATGAACGTCGCGATCCGCAACGCCAACGACGGCATCTCGCTGCTGCAGACCGCGGAAGGCGCGCTCGACACGATCAGCGGAATCTTCCAGCGCATGCGCGAGCTGGCCGTGCAGGCCAGCAACGCGACCAACGGCTCGACCGACCGCGCCAACCTCGACACCGAGTACCAGGCGCTGGCGACGGAGGTAACGCGCATCGCCAACACCACGCAGTTCAACGGCGTCAAGGTCGTCTCGACCGGCGCGGGCGCCCAGGCGTTCCAGGTCGGCGCGAACTCGGGCGAAACGCTGTCCATTACGACAACCGACGCGACCGGGTACCTGGCCGCGCCGGGCGATCTGACCAGTGCCGCCAACGCGTCGACGGCCATCGGTGCGCTCGACACCGCGATGACCTCGTTGAACACCGATCGCGCCACCTACGGTGCGGGCCAGAACCGCCTGCAATTCACGGTCCAGAACCTGCAGGTCGGCGCGGAGAACCAGACCGCTGCCCGCAGCCGGATCATGGACGCGGACTACGCGGCCGAGACCGCCAACCTGACGCGCGCGCAGATCCTGCAACAGGCCGGCACCGCAATGCTCGCGCAGGCCAACCAGGCGCCGCAGATGGTCCTGGCGCTGCTGAAGGGCTGATCACGCCGGCGTCCCGCGAAACGGGAAACAGGGAAGATCGGGCCGCTCAAGCGGCCCTTTCTTCTTGGTGCGCCCATTGCGCCGGACTAAAGATTCGGCATTCGCTGCCGAACAATCCGGCGAAGCCCCCGCATCTATCGAACCGCTGTGATGAGAATCGAGCCCAGCGTCCTGCCGGCCAGCCCCGCGCCATCACGCGGGCCGCGAGGCGGACCCGCGATCGCCGTACCGGCGCCGCAGCCGGCGCAGGCGCAGGCCGACGCACAACAGGCTCTGCAGGCGGCCAATCGAGCGCTCGCCGAAAAAGGCGGGGAATTGGAGTTCGAATTCGACGATGCCGCGCACCGTGTCATCGTCAAACTCATTGATACCAGCACCGGCGAAGTGATTCGCCAGATCCCGACCAAGCAGATGCTGGCGATTGCGCACGCGCTGGCGCAGGGCCACCCGATCGGGTCCCTCGTCTCCGGCGACGCCTGATCGACCGGCGCGGAGTTCCGACCATGGCCGTAAGCGCAACCGGCAGCAGCACCATCGACGTCGCATCGCTCGTCAGCCAGTTGATGACGGTCGAGAGCCAGCCGCTGGTGCGCCTTCAGCAGCAGCAGTCGGCGGTGCAGGCGCGCCTGTCCGCGTTCGGCCAGGTGCAGAGCGCGCTGTCCACGCTGCAGTCTGCCCTCGACAAGCTGCGCAGCACGAGCACCTTCGGCGCCGCGCAGGCCACCGCCAGCGGTGACGCCGCGACGGCGTCCGTGACCGGAACGCCGGCACCGGGCCAGTACGCAGTGACGGTCACCCAGCTCGCGCGCGCGCAGTCGTTCGCCTCGGACCCGCTTGCGAGCGGGACGGCGTCGGTAGGCGCCGGCAGCCTGACGCTGACCGCGGCCGACGGCAGCACGCTCGGAACGGTTGACTTCGGCGGCAGCGGCCAGCCGGCCACGCTGAGCGAACTCGCCGGCGCGATCAACAGCCTGAACGTCGCGGTCCGTGTTAGCATCATCAGCGACAGCCAGGGCGCGCGGCTGGCGCTGACCGCGAGTGACACGGGCAGTGCGAAGGCGTTCAACATCTCGGTGAGCGGCGGAACGGCGGAACTGGCGGCGCTCGCCACGCCGAAGCAGACCGCGCAGGACGCGCTCTTCAACATCAACGGCATCGATCTGAAGTCCGCCTCGAATGTGGTCCAGGGCGCGATCGACGGCGTGATGCTCAACCTCGTGAACGCACCCGCGCCCGGTTCACCGTCCGGCACCACGACCAATGCGCAGATCGCGGTCAATCAGGACGCCAACGCGATCAAGAGCGCCGTCAACGACTTCATCAACGCGTTCAATGCGCTCGACAAGCTCGGCGACACGCTGACCCGTTACGACGCCACCAACAAGCAGGCCGCGGTGCTGACCGGCGACTCTTCGATGTGGTCGCTGCAGAACAGCCTGCGATCGGTGGCGCTCGGCACGCGTACGGGCGCGAGCGGCGAGCTGACGCGGCTGGCCGACGTCGGCATTTCCTTCCAGCAGGACGGCACACTGAAGCTCGACGACAGCAAGTTCGCGCAGGCGCTCGCGGCCGACTCGGGGAAAGTGATGCGGCTGTTCACCGCGACGTCGACCACGGACTCCGAGCAGGGCTTCGCAGTTCGCCTGGGCAAGCTTGTCAGCAGCTTCACCGACGTCAATGGATTGCTGACTTCGCGGCAGCAGGGATTGCAGGCCTCGATCCGCCAACTGACCGATCGCCAGACCCAGATGCAGGAGAACCTGGACCGGGTGAAGCAGCGCCTGACCGATCAATACAGCAAGCTCGACGCGCTGCTGACGTCGCGCCAGGCCCAGAGCGATGCATTGGCCAATGCGCTGGCCGGCCTGCCGAACCTGAACAACAGCAGCAACAGCAACAACAAGAACAACTAAGCGCGACGCTGCGCGGCAATTCGGCATCTATTCCGGCTCAATCGCGGTCGATGCCACGCCGATAGAAATGGCGTAGCCCATGCCGAGCGAGGAAGCCCATGACCGGATTTGCCGTTAGCGCCTATCGCAAGGTCGAAGTTGAAACCGGCGTCACCGCCGCCGACCCGCATCGGCTGATCGCGATGCTGTATGAAGGCGCGCTCGAAGCGATCAAGCGGGCCGCCGCACACATGGCGGCGGGCCGCGTCGCGCAAAAGGGCGAGGCGCTGTCGCATGCGCTGCAAATCGTCGACGAAGGGCTGCGCGCCGCGGTGGATCGCAGCGCCGGTGGCCAGCTCGCATTCCGCCTGCTCGATCTGTACGACTACATGATCATGCGGCTGTTGCAGGCGAATCTGCGCAACGACGCGGCCGCGCTGGACGAGGTCGCGCACCTGCTCGCCGAACTGCGCTCGGCATGGGCGCAGATCCGCCCCGCCGCGCCCGCCGCGCGCCTGGCGGACGATGCCGCGCCGCCGGCGCGCCGGCTCGCGGTGCTTGCCTGACGCTGCCGAGCGGACGCCCCGTATGTGCGCACCCGACGACGGCTTGTTCCTCATCGACGCCGAGCACAAGGTGCCGCGGCTGATCCATCGCTACGAGGCGATCGCGCTCGCCAGCCGCTGCATGCTCGCTGCGGCGCGGCGCGGCGACTGGGGCGAGGTCGAGCGTCTCGAAGAGCGCTGCCGCGCGCAGATCGATGCACTGGAGGCCGCCGCCGAATTCGAGCAGCTCGACGCCGATCAGCAGCGCGTGCGCGTGCGGCTGCTGCGCGACATCCTCGCCGACGACGCCGAGATGCGCGCGCGCGCCGAGCCTTGGCTGGCGCAGCTCGAACACCTGATCGACGCCGGCGCGCCGCGCAAGCCCGCCGGATCGTAGTCATCGATGGACCTGACCGCGCTCGTCAGCGCCGCACAGCGGCTGCCTGCCGTGGAACTGAGAGCGCCGGGCGAGCGCGTGACGCTCAGCGTGCGCACGCTGGCCGCGATCGTCGAGTCGGTCGGCGCCACGCCCGAGCTGGCGCGCGAGCTGGCCGCGCGCGCGCCGGCCGATCGTGCCACGCTGATCGTGCCGGCCGGCTCGGGACAGGCGCGGATCGACCTCGGCCAGCGCCAGATCGCGATTCCCGCCGCGCTGCGCGACGCGATCGCGCAAGCGCTCGAGCGCAGCCCGGCCGCGGCTGGCGCGACGGAGCCTCGCAGCGCCGGCGCGGTGCCGACGCCGGTCGATCCGGTCGCGACCGCAAGGCTGATCGATGCCAGCGCCGGCGCCGCGGCGCGTGTCCTCGCGGCGCCGATCGAGCCTGAGCGTGCGCGCGCGCGCGCGCCGGCACGGCCGGCGCACGCCGCTTTCAGCGCGCCGCTGTTCGAGCCCGGCGCCGACAGCGGCGGGGCCGCGCAGCGGCTGCGCCGCGCGGTCGAAGGCAGCGGCATCTTCTTCGAATCTCACCTGGCCGCGTGGGCGCACGACGAGGGCAGCGCGCCGCCGCCGCAGTTGCGCGACGAGGCGCGCATGGCGCCCGCAACGGCGCGCTCCGCCGTTCAACTCGACGTGCTGGCGCACGAGGCGATCGTGCTGCAGGGCCCGGTGTGGGCGGGCCAGACCGCGACGATCGAACTGGCGCGCGAGCGCGACGCCGACGCCGAGTCGCGCGGCGGCTGCGGCGAAGGCGAAACCCCGGCCGCGTTCAGCGCGCGGCTGGCGTTTGACCTGCCGCACCTCGGGGCGCTGGCGGTGCACGTGCGCCTGGTCGGAACAGCCGTCGCGGTCACGGTGCGGAGCGCGCGGCGCGAGGGCATCGCGCGCGAGCTGCCGCAGCTCGCCGCGCAACTGGCCGCGCGAGGCCTCGTTCCCGCCGCGCTGCAGGCGGTCGACTCCGACTGATGGCGGCGAGCGGAAGCCATGGCGCGACAGGACGCACCGGCGCAACGACGCGCGGCCGCGCTCGCTTACACGCAGCGCGAAGCGTCCCGCGGGCTGGCACCGCGCGTCATCGCCAAGGGCGACGCGCGACTGGCCGAGGCGATCATCGCGCGTGCGCGCGAGGCGGGGGTGCCGATCCACGAATCGCGCGAGCTGGTCGCGCTGCTGATGCAGGTCGACCTGGATGCGCACATCCCCCCGGCGTTGTACATTGCGGTCGCCGAAGTACTGGCCTGGGTACACAGGATCGAAGGGCGCGCTGCGCCGGCGCGGGCGGTGCGGACAGGGGAGACATGCTGAAGACCTCGCTGCTGCCGGAAGCGACTTCGCCCGCACTCGCGCCGTACGTGCTCGCCTCGCGTGCCGAAATCGTCCGGGTGCTCGAGCAACTGCGCGACGCCGGCGTCACCGTCACCTGCTTCATCGACGGCAGCTTCCTGCCGGCGGAAGCGCACGTGCATTCGGTGCGACCGGCTCAGGACGAGGTCGTGCTGGTCGCCGTCAGCGAGATGGAGCAGGACATGCTGGCGCGGGGCGGCGCCCTCACCGCAGTCGGCTTCGTCGAAGGCGTGAAAGTCCAGTTCACGGCGGTCGCCGCCGGCGCGGTCGCGCTGCCGGGCGCGAGCGGCGTACGCGTGTCGCTGCCGGTGCAGTTGCTGCGCCTGCAGCGGCGTGCGCACGACCGCGTGAAGCCTTCGCGCGTCTGTCCGCTCGAGTGCATGGTGCGCGGCGAAGCCAACCGGCCGACGCTCGACCGCTTCACGGTGCTCGATCTTTCGGCCGGCGGGGTGGCGCTGCTGGGTCGCGCGCGCGACGCGCATACCATCGGCCAGAGACTCGTCAACGTGCAGTTCGATCTCGAAACCGACGGCGAGCTCACGACCGACCTGCTGGTGCGCAACGTCGAGCGCGCCGAGGGGCTGGCCGGCTGGCGCTTCGGCTGCACGTTCGTCGACATCGCCGACACGGCGCTGGAGAAGGTGTGCAACTTCGTCGAACGCATCGCTGCGCATCGCCGCGATCTGCTCGACAACGACCCCGCGCGCTGAGAAGCCGTGAGTAAATCTACTGCGCGCCCCGATCTTGCGCCTCCGGTGCTCAACGTACGACTCTGTACGCCTCCGCTCCTCGGCGCAACCTCGGGGCGCTCGCTACGATTTCTTCACGGCTTCTGACGACCATGGGCATGACCACGCCGTTTCCGGAGCCCGAGTCGCCGGCGCTCGAGCGCTATGCGGTGTATTCGCGCGTCGAGGTGCTGGCGCTGCTGCGGCAGATGATCGAGGAGGGCGTGCTGACCAACGTCTATTACGACGCGGGCGGCGGCTTCTTCCTGACCGCGCTGCTGTCGGTCAACCCCGACTTCGAAGAACTGGTGGTCGACGCCGCGCCCGACCCGGCGGTGCAGCGCCGGCTGCTGGAGGCGCGCCGGCTGGTATTCGTGTCATTCGTGCATGGCGTGAAGCTGCAGTTCGAGGCCGTGCGAGCGGAGGAGACGATGTTCGACGGGCGCGGCGCGTTGCGCGTGCGGCTGCCGGAGCGCGTGATCCGCATGCAGCGGCGCGAGTTCTTCCGTGTGCGACCGCTTGCGAGCCGGCCCGTGCACTGTCAAGTGCACGACCCGGAAACCGATGTCACCACCACGTGGCGCGTGCTCGATATCAGCGGCGGCGGGCTCGCGCTCGCCTGCGGCAGCGGTGAACGGCCGTTCGCCCTCGGCATGGAGCTGCCGGACTGCGTGATCGAACTGTTCGGCGAAGGCCCGATCGCCGCCGCGCTGCGCGTGCGTTCGATCGAACTGGCCCAGCGCGAAGGCGAAAGCCGGATCGGCTGCGAATTCATGAGCATCGCGCCGCAGGCGCGGCTCGGGCTGCAGCGCTACATCAACCGCGTCGAGGCCGAGCACCGCAAGGCCGTCGCCGGCCGAGTGGTGCGTGCGGTCGATGAGGAGTGATTCGATCCTACGAGTACATTTCCCGCCACGCCTTCGCGTACTGCGCGCCGGTGCCGATCCAGGCGATCGTGCCGATCGACAGCGCGGCGGTGTAGAGCGCGGCGATGCACTCGCCGAAGCGCTCGTGACATTGGATGCGAGCCGCCGCGAGCAGGTGCACATGGCCGTCGGCGTACCGGTGTTCGAGCACGCGCATGCCGCACGCGTACGGCAGCAGGCATTCGGGCAGGCCCGCAATGCCGCGTCCGCCGCCGCGCCGCCGCATGGCCGTGTTCTCGAACCACACGTAGATCTCCGGCGGCGCAGCGTCCACCGCCGCGAGCGACGCGCCGGCGGGCTGGCGCATGAAGTCTCCCAGCGGTCGAGTCGCTTCCTCGGCCAGGCGACGCAACATCCTTTCGCGGCTCATTCCGGCTCCCTCGTCAGGCGGTTTGTCTGGAACCTATCTCGGAATCCGCGACGGATCGCGTTTCGACGAGAAGCCGGCGGATGCTAGGCGGCAGGCGCAGGACAGTAGCTCGGCCTACGGCCAAGCCTGCCAACGACG
>JAKORH010000232.1 GCA_029777935.1 Pseudomonadota bacterium | reverse complement strand
CGTCGCGCAGGACTCCGGCCACGGGCAGCGACAGTTGAACGTGAACATCCTCGGCCAGGCGCGCCGACGACGGCTTTGCCTTCGTGCGAGACTTCATTTCGGTGGCTCCTTTCTTTGCTTGGCAGCCCTGCATGTTCACATGCAGGTGAAAGGAGCCGCCACCTTCAACTCATCGGATCAACAGAGAGCGGGACATCGCCCCGCAGAATCGTCGACGTGTCACTGCAATACGTTGTCTCACTTGATCTGGAGTCATCCGCCGGGATAGAGACGCTCATCGGCCGAGTGAGTCATGGCGGCATCGAGCAACTGTTCAAGCTCACTCTCGATCCACTGTGTTTTGTGCTTGGATCGGGGCTACCGGGGTGAGCGCGAGGTCTAACTTGGCAATCGACACGGACGTCCTATCGGCGGGCGTTCGCCCGCCTACTGTTCGCCGGTCATTTCTACGTTAGGCATCGCGCTACGAGCGACTGGGCGAGGGCTGGCAGCGTTCGTCCCCGCGAGTGTGTAGACTTCTACACAAGGAGTCGCACATGGCAACCAATCTCGCAATTGATCCCGATCTGCTGGACCGCGCGGTGCAAGTCAGCGGCGAACGTACGAAGAAGGCCGTCGTGACCAAGGCGCTGCAGGAGTTCATTGCTCGCCGGGAGCAGCGGCGCGTGGCCGATCTTCTCGGTAAGCTCGAGTGGGACAAGTCGTTCGACTACAAGGCTGAGCGGTCTCGCCGCAAATGACGCTTCTCGTCGATACAAGCGTCTGGTCCCTGGCTCTGCGCCGGGACATCGAGGCGGCTGATCCTGAGGTGCAGGAACTGAAGGACGCACTGTTCGGCTCAGAGGTTGTCGTCACCACCGGCCTGGTCCTCCAAGAGCTTTTGCAAGGATTTTCCGGCCCCAAGGCGCAGGCCCAAATTGTTCAGCGCTTCGCTGCTTTACCGCTGCTTCAGCCAGATCGGGAAGACCACATCAACGCGGCGAGCTTGCGCAATGTATGTCGCAAAGCAGGTGTTCAGATCGGCACCATCGACGCATTGCTTGCGCAACTCTGCATCCGCCACGATCTGACGCTTCTCACAACAGACAAGGACTTCACGCATGCAGCCAAGCATTGCCTGCTCCGAGTCTGGCCCGCGAAGGCGCGAGCAAGGCGCGATGCCTAACCCGTCTGCACCTGACTTCCGGCGCTTGCTAAACGAACTTCAGGGATTCAGCTCGCAGCTCCGCCGTGCATGCGAATCCACTTGCCGATCGCCGGCCAGGCCTCACGCAGCGTCCGGCTGCCCATGAAGAGTCCTATGTGCCCGCCCGGGACGAGCTTCTTCTCGATCCGCGCCGGCCGCGTGCCGAACAGGCCGGCGGCGTTGAACACCTGCGGCGGCGGCGTGATGTCGTCGCGTTCGCCCGCAAGCAAATACAGCGGCGCCGCGACATCCTTCGGATCCAGCGTGCGGCCGAGCCCGGCGAACTGGCCCCGGGCGAAGAGGTTGCGCTTGAACAACTCGTCGATCGCCTGCAGGTAGTAACGGCCGGGCAGGTCGAGCGCGTATTCGTACCAGCGCTCGAATTGCTCGGTGCGCGCGATGAAGTTCTCGTCCTCGAGATGCCGGTACAGGTCGAGGTACTTGTCGACGTACTGCTGGTCCGGGTGCATGTTCTTCCAGCCCGCCAGCATGAAGCGCCCGAGCATGCGGCCGCCGCCGGCGGCGACCAGTTCCTCGTAGAAGCTCAGAGGCAAGCGGTGTGCCATGCGCTTGATCGTGCCGTCGCCGGCGTCGGTGTCGATCGGCGCACCGGCCAGCACCAGCGACCGCACCTTGTGCGGATAGCGGCACGCGAGCATCGCCGAGGTCCAGCCACCCTGGCACAGGCCGACCAGATGGACCGCGCCGCCCGCATCATCGACGACTGCGTTCAATTCCGACAGGTACTTGTCGATGTCGTAGTTGCGCATCTCGACGGTGGCGGACTTCCAGTCAGTCACCAGCACGCGCGGCAGTCCGGCGTCGAGCAGCGTGCGCACCAGGCTCTGGTCCGGCGCGTAGTCGGCGATCGTGGCCGAATGCCCGGCGTAGGGTGCGTCGACCAGCACGGGAACATCGTCGGCGGCTGCGCCGCGCGAGAAATCACGCACGCGCATCGTGTCGAGGTCGAGCGCGACGCGGTGAGGCGTGGCCCACTCGGGCGGCGGCGGCGCGGCGAGCCGCGCGACCTCGGCGGCGTACTTCAGGTTGTTCCGGAACAGTCGCATCCCGGCCTCTTCCAGCTCGATCGCCGCTGCCAGCGGCCAGAACCACGGCACGCTGTGCTCGCGCGCGGGGAGATGCGCTGCTGCCTGCACGGCATCGTTCACGATGTGCCCTCCTAAGAACCTATCCGCGAATGATTCGTGCGATGCGTTGTCACCAGAAAGCCCGGATGCAAGGCGCCCGGCGCAGGACAGTAGCCCGGCCTACGGCCAAGCCGGGCAACGCCGCAGCCGGGCTTTCTGGTGACAACCCGAAGGGACGGGCCGCTTTGGCTCGCATTGCGTTGTTGCTCATCGCTCATTTGGATGAACCAAACCGCGCTCCTCGCGCCTAGCACTGCAAGCCAAAGCGGCCCGTCGCACACACGAATCATTCGCGGATAGGTTCTAAGGTTTGCCCTCGATCGGGTTGCCGGACCGCGGCCCGGCGCCGAAGCGCGTGCGGATCGCGTGCGCCGCCGCGTGGGTTGCGCATCAGCGCCACCGGTTGCGCGCCAGCCGCCAGCCATAGCGGTAGACGAGCCAGCCGCCGACGAGACCGCCCAGGTGCGCGAAGTGCGCCACGCCGGATGCCGTGCCGGTCACGCCGAAGAACAGTTCGACCGCCGCGTACACGAACACCATCGTGCGCGCCGACATCGGGATCGGCGGAATCAGCAACATCACCTGCCGGTGCGGGAACATCAGCCCGAACGCGAGCATCAGCCCGAACACGCCGCCCGAAGCGCCGATCACCGGACCCGCCGCGCCGAACAGCGCGGCTGCCAGCACCTGCGCCAGCGCGCCGGTGATGACCGCGGCGAAATAGCCGAGCAGCAGCCGCGGCGCGCCCCAAACGCGCTCGACGTCGGAGCCGAACATGTACAGGCCGAACATGTTCAACGCTATGTGCGCGATGCTCCCGTGCAGGAAGCTGTAGGTGACGAGCTGCCAGGGCGCGGACAGCACGGCGAACGGCGCGCCGGGCTCGACCCACAGCGCGAACGCGTCGATCAGCCCGGGGCCCACGCTCATCTCGAGCAGGTAGACGACGACGTTGGCGATGATCAGCCACTGGACGGCGGGCGGCATCGTCAGGCCTCCTTCGGTGCGGGCGCGAAGCGCACCTCGGCGCGCAGCCCGCCGAGCGGCGCGTCGCCGAGCACGATGCGCGCGCCGTGGCGCTGCGCGATCGCCTGCACGATCGCCAGGCCCAGTCCGCTGCCGGTGGTGGCGCCGCTCTCGCGGCGATAGAAGCGGTCGAACACGCGCACGCGCTCGGCCGGCGGAATTCCGGGGCCGGAATCGTCGACCTGCAGAGCCGCACCGTCGCCGCCGTCGAGCACGCGCACCTGCACGCGTGCGCGCGCGCCGGCGGTGTAGCGGACCGCGTTGTCGATCAGGTTGCGCGCGAGCATTCGCAGTGCGGTGGCGTCGCCGCGCACGATGACCGGCTGCGGCGCGTCGAACTCGAGCTCGACGCCGTGCTCCTGCGCCGGTGCGACGCAGTCGGCCGCGGCCTGGCGCGCGCACTCGGCCAGATCGACGTCGGCGATGGCGGGCGCGGCACCGCCCGGCTCGGCGCGGGCGAGCGCGAGCAGTTGTTCGACCAGGTGCCGCAGCCGCTCCATGCCGCTGCCGAGCTGCTCGATCGCCTGCGCGCGCGCCGCCGTGTCCGGTGCGCGCTTCAGCAGATCGAGCTGCAGCTTCAGCGCAGTCAGCGGCGAACGCAGTTCGTGCGCGGCATCGGCGATGAAAGCCCGCTGCACGTCGAACGACGAGGCCAGCCGCGCCAGCAGCGCGTTCAGTGCCCCCACCAGCGGCGCGATCTCGGCCGGCAGCCCGGCGATCTGCAGCGGCGCCAGCGCTTCGGCGTCGCGCGCGCGCACCGCGGCGACCAGGTTCGCCAGCGGCGCCAGCGAAAAACGCACCAGCCAGCCGACCGCGAGCGCGACCAGCGGCGCGGTGATCGCCAGCGGCACCACGCTGCGCCATGCCGCGGCCGCCGCGAGCTTGCTCCGCACCGCGAGCGGCTGCGCGACCTGGATCACGCGGTTGTGCGCGGCTGCGCTGAACACGCGCCACGGCGCGCCGTCGATCGTGGCGTTCGAGTAGCCGAGCACCGCCTGCCGCGGCAGGCCGGGCAGCGGCTGCGATTCGTAGGTGATGGTGCCGTCGCCGGTCCACACCTGCACGACGAAGTCGAACGACGCGTCGGGCAGCGTCACGCGGTCCTCGCCGAAGACGAGGCTGTGATCGCGCAGCGACAGCGCCATCTGCTGCAACTGGTAGTCGAAAAGCTGATCGGCTTCGTTCAGCACGGTGCGATACGTGATCGTCGCGACCACGGCGGCCGCCACCGCCGCCAGCGTCAGCAGGAAGACCAGCAGCCGCGTGCGCAGAGATGTCATCGGCTACCCTCGCGCTGCGCGCTCGGGAATTCGCGCCCGGGGCGGGTCGGCGTGATCATCCGTCGCCGCGCGGCGCACCGACGTAGTAGCCGATGCCGCGCACCGTGTGAATGAAGCCGTCGCCGAGCTTGCGCCGGAGCTGGTGTACATAAACCGAGATCGCGTTGCTTTCCAGTTCCTCGCCCCAGCCGTACAGGCGGTCCTCGAGCTGTGCGCGCGACAGGATCGCACCCGGCCGCAGCATCAACGCCTCCAGCACCGCGTACTCGCGCGCCGACAGCGGTACCGGCGCACCGTCGCGCGTGACCTGACGTGCGGCCGGGTCGAGCGCCACACCTTCGATCTCGATCGCCGGTTCCGCGCGACCGGCATGGCGGCGCACGACGGCGCGAATGCGCGCCAGCAGTTCGTCGAGTTCGAACGGTTTCACGAGATAGTCATCGGCGCCTGCATCCAGGCCGCGCACGCGCGCATCGACCGCGTCGCGCGCGGTGACGACGACCACCGGTGTGGCGTCGCCGCGCGCGCGCAGCGCGGCCAGCACCTCCAGGCCGTCGCGCTGCGGCAGTCCGAGGTCGAGCAGCACGACATCGAAGCGCTCGCTGGCGAGCACGTCGCCGGCGGCGCGGCCGTCGCGGACCCAGTCGACCGCGTAGCCCGACTGGCGCAACGCGCTCTTCAGGTTGTCGCCGATCATCCGGTCGTCTTCGACCAGCAGCACGCGCACGATCCGCCCTTCTTCGGTATGTCGATACGCGATTATGCGGACGCCGGGTTAGGCCAGCGTTAGGCCACCGTCAGGTCTTGGGCTCGTCGCGGCGCAGGGCGCGTATCGCCATCACGCCGGCGAACACCGCCGCCGCGAGCATCACACCCATCACTTCGAAATCGACTGCCGACCTCAACGCGCCTGCCGCCGCCATGCCGGCGAACATCACGAAGGGCGGCATCAATGCCAGTTCGATGACCAGCCAGATCGTATGTTTCATCGATACTCCCGACTGGTTCGACCGCGCGCTGCGGCGCGGGTTTGACCGCGATGACTTCAGGGTGACTGAAGTCACGCCCTCGAGCGACGCGCCGCGAAATCGAATCGCGGGATTGCGCGCGGTGCGCGCGCTGCGCTACCGCGCGGGTGGCGCCGCGGGGTGCCTGTCTGTGACGCCGTTCGCGAACTCGGTTGTGGCCGGACGCGGTGCGGCCACGCGGCTCGGCGCGTTGGCGACGCCGATGGTCCAGACATCGTCGTGCAGCCGCTTCAACGTCGAGCGGTGCCCGACGCTGATGATCGTCATCGCCGGGCAGGCCGACTGCAGTTGACGGTACAGGCTTTCCTCGGCGGCTTCGTCGAGCGCAGAAGTCGCTTCGTCGAGAAACACCCAGTCCGGCCGATGCAGCAGCACGCGCGCGAAATGCAACCGCTGTTGCTCGCCCGGCGACAGGATGTGCGACCAGCGCGCGCGCACGTCGAGTTCGTCCGCGTAGCGCGTCAGACCCGCGGCCATCATCGCCTGCGTCATCGTCGCCGCGGCGAATTCCTCCGGCCGGCGCGGGTACGCCAGCGCTTCGCGCAGCGTGCCCTCGGGCAGGTACGGCCGCTGCGGCACGAACATCAACGTCGCCGCGGCCGGCAGTTCGACGCGGCCGCGACCGTCGCGCCAAACGCCGGCGATGGCACGGATCAGCGAACTCTTGCCGCTGCCCGACGGCCCGGCGATCAGCAGGCGATCGCCGGCTTCGAGCCGTCGCCGCGGCACGGTGACGATGTCGCGGCCGTCCGCCTGCACCGCGAGCGCCGACAGGTCGAGCGCATCGCCCGCCGCCGCGGCGTGCGCGATGCCGCGCGTGGCTTGCCCCGCGCGATCGTGCTCGAGCGCCGCAGTGAATCCGCTCAACCGGTTGACGGTGGCGCGCCAGTTCGCGAACTGCGGATAGGCGCCGATCAGCCAGCTCAGCGCGCCCTGTACCTGACCGAAGGCCTGCGCCGTCTGCATCAGTCCGCCCAGCATCATCGCACCCGAGAAGTAACGCGAAGCGGCGGCCAACACCGGAAAGACGTTCGCGACCTGGCCATAGCCGGCCGAGAACCACGTCAACCGCTTCATGGCGCGGATCAGCGCGAGCCAGTTGGCGCGGATCGCCTCGAAGCGGCTGCGCAGGCGCAAGCCTTCGACCGCTTCGCCGCGCGCCAGCGCGATCGCCTCCGCGTGATCGCGCACCTGCACCAGCGTGTAGCGGAAATCCGCCTCGACCTTCTGCTGCTGCCAGTTCAGCCCCACCAGCGGAAAGCCGAGCCACTGCGCGATCCACGTGCCGGCGAGCGAATAGCCGAGCGCGACCCACACCATGTACCCGCTGATGCGAAGTCCGGCGCCGATCGGCAGCAGCAGCGACCCCGACAGCCGCCACAGGATGGCGATGAACGACGCCAGCGTGACGCCGGCATTGAGCAGACCTAGCATCAGGTCGAGGCACAACGTGACGAATGCGCGCGCATCCTCGGCGACGCGCTGGTCCGGGTTGTCCGGCGCGTCGCCGCTGCACATGCCGAGGCGATACGCGGTGCCGGGGCGCAACCAGCCGTGCAACAGATGATCGGTGAGCCACGTGCGCCAGCGGATCACCAGCAATCCCTGCAGGTACTGCTGGTACACGGCCGACACGATGAACGCCGCCGCCAGCGCGCAGAACACCGCCACGTTGCGCCAGAAAGCGGCGAGGTCGTGGTTCTGCAGCGCGTCGTAGAAGCGGTTGTTCCAGTTGTTGAACTGGACGTTCAGCCACACCATGGCGAGCGTCAGCGCGATGACGGCGGCGAGCAGCGCCCACGCACGCCGTTCGCCGCGCGCCGACCAGAACGGGCGCGCCAGCCTCCAGCCGTCGGCCAGCGCGCGCCGCGCCGACGGCGGCGCGGCTGCATCCTTGGGGCGCGTTGACACGGGTTACCTCGTCCGCGCGGACTTGCGTTGCGGCCGTATGAAAATCTAGAGAACGTCGCGCCACGCGGGCAGTGGCGATCGGCACGAGTTGCGCGGCACTTTGGTCATGCGCAGGGCGAGCCTTGCCAATGCTGAACTGCCGATCGCCGAGCGGCGATCATCGGGAACCGATCACTTCAGCCTGTCCCTGGCCGAGGCCGGATGCGCGCCGGCGCGCTGCGGCAGAACGAGAACGAGCACGACCATCAGGCCGAAGATGACCAGCGAGGCCAGATAGCGGCTGAGCGCCATGCCGCCACTGGCGTGGGGCTTGTCGAGCAGATCGCCAAGCGTCGCGCCGAGCGGGCGCGTGAGGATGAAGGCGACCCAGAACAGCGTGACATGCGAGACCCGCGTGAAGAAATAGAGCGCCGCGACGACGGCGAGGCCGGCGCCGAAGACGAGCGCGCCGCCTTCGTATCCGAGCCCCAACCCATAGCGGTCGGTCGCCGCCATCCAGTCGCCGAGCGCCGTGCCGAGGGTTTGCGAAAACAGGATCGTGACCCAGTAGAAGGCTTCCACGCGGGGCGTGGCGACCGTGTTGACGGAGACGGTGCCTTCCGACCAGCGCCAGATCGCGAGCGCGGCGATCAGGAGCGAGAACAGGATCAGCGACCCTCCGGGATAGTCCACGCCGATGGATCGGTCGGCGAAATCCGCCAGGGTCGTTCCGACGGTTGTCGACGCGACGATGGCGATCCAGTAGTTCCACGGGTTGAATTTCTTCGCGACGATCTGCGCGGCGACGGCGGCGATGAAGATGACGAGGAATATCCCGGTTCCGATCAGATATCCGCCGTTGTGCGCGTACTTGTCCGCATGCAACATGCTCATCGTGACGGCGTCGCCGCCGGTCTCCCCGAGCGTGGTGGCGAGAATCTTGATGGTCCAGAACGCCAGTGAAACTTCGGGGACTTTGGCGAGCGCAGCTTTGGTTGCATCGTTCATCACGTTTCTCCGTTCACGCACAGGACCGCTCCGTGGGCTCGGTCTTCTGCGTCCGCACGCTGCGAACGCGCTGCATCGCCGTCATGATGCGACGGGAGAATTAAGAGAGAATTAGGGGGACGCTGCAGGTACATTCACCGGCCAGGAGAATGCCCATGACCCCGAAGAACACGATCTGCCTGTGGTACGACGGCACCGCGCTCGATGCCGCGCAGTTCTATGCCAGGACGTTCCCCGACAGCTCGGTGGGCGCGGTGCACCGCGCGCCGGGCGACTACCCCTCCGGCAAGCAGGGCGACGTGCTCACCGTGCAGTTCACGGTGATGGGCATCCCCTGCCTCGGCCTGAACGGCGGGCCGGCGTTCAAGCACAGCGAAGCCTTCTCGTTCCAGGTGGCCACCGACGACCAGGCCGAGACCGACCGCCTGTGGAACGCGATCATCGACAACGGTGGCGAGGCCAGCGCCTGCGGCTGGTGCAAGGACAAGTGGGGCCTGTCGTGGCAGATCACGCCGCGCGCCCTCGTGGACGCGATCTCCGACCCCGACCGCGCCGCGGCCAAGCGCGCGTTCGAGGCGATGATGGAGATGGGCAAGATCGACATTGCAGCGATCGAGAAGGCGCGGCGCGGGTGATGCCCTCCGTCCGCGCTATCCGGCGACGCCTGATTGGTCGATGAACCTTTCAGCAGTCTGATGTCATTCCCGCTTGCGCGCACTGCTGTCCGGGATAATTTTCATGCGAACAGGGCGGGTTGTAGGCGGGCGAATTCGGCGTGCTGCTGTCTTCGTCGTCGCAGCATTTCGGTTTCGGTGGCGGGGCGCTGAAACAGCGTGGCGCGCACCTCGCCGAGCAGTTGCCACAAGCTGAGGGTCAGCCCATGGGTCTGCCG
>JAKORH010000025.1 GCA_029777935.1 Pseudomonadota bacterium | reverse complement strand
CTGCCGGAACTGGAGGCGCTGCTTTCGCAACCGGCCGTCAAAGTTGCTGGTCTTGTAATCGACACCATCGACGAGATCGTGCACGGCGCCGTACTCGGCAAGCGCGGCATTGCAAAGCAGAGTGGAAACACAGATCCAGCGCGACGTTCGCGACGTGACGCGCATTCACTCCTTCGAAGCTTTGCCCCGGCTGCTGGCCCTGGCCGCGGCACATACGGCGCGCCTGATCAACGTGTCCGATCTGGCCTCACCATTCCGGATCAGTCGGCAAACGATTCACGAGTACGTCACCGTGCTGGAGCGGATCTTCCTGCTCGAGCGGCTCGCGCCCTGGCACAGCAATCGACTCAGTCGACTGGTGAAGACGCCGAAACTCCACATGGCCGATACGGGACTGGCGTGCGCACTCATGGGCATCGATGCGGCTGCGCTCGACAAGGATCGGCAGCGGCTTGGCCCGCTGCTGGAAACCTTCACGCTGCAGGAGCTGCGCCGGCAGGCAAGCTGGCGTGCCGAACCCGTCGAATTCTTCCACTATCGCGACCGCGATGACTTCGAAGTGGACATCGTGCTGGAGCAGGGCAGCTTTGCTGTCGCCGGCGTCGAGGTCAAGGCCGCCGCCACGGCGACTGACGCGGACTTCAGGGGTCTGCGCAAGCTCCGCGATGCGGCAGGCTCGCACTTCACTGCGGGCGTGGTGCTCTACGACGGCAGCGCCACCATCAGGATCGACGACAAGTTGTTCGCTGTGCCCCTGCGCCAGTTGTGGGAACTCTGAGGATTCAGTACCTGCGGAATGGTCGCATGCAGCGCCAGCGGTGCACCGGAATCCGCATCGAGTCACAGGAACGCAGCGCTGCGATCCGAATACGGGCGTATGCCGGCGCGCCCAGTCGGCGATGCGTCGATCCCGGTCGCCGATCTGGAGGGCTGCTGCGCCGACCAGCGGTAGAGCGCACCTGACTGCCCGGCCGTACCGGGCACTGCGCTCAGGCGACGATCGTGAAATCGATGACGATCGCGCCCGGTTCGCGCTGCTGATACTCGATCGAAATGTGCTCGCCGAAGCGCTGCTTCAGCTGGTCGAGCAGCGGCAGCGGGTCGTGATCGTTGACGAACCGCATCGCCTCGCCCGGCTGCAGCGCGCCCAGCGCACCGAAGATGGCCGAGTGACGGAAACGGCGTGCGACGCCGCGCGCGTCGAAGAGGTGTGCGGCGGATGGGGAGCTGGCTTCCGGCATGGGACTGTTCTTTCGCAGCCACGGGCTGCTATAGGGGACCAATTTAGTCCACATTGTCGCGCTCACGGCGCGGTGGCGCAAGCAGGACACCGGCGGCGGCGGCGGGCGACACGTATGGCAGCACGCCGGAGCGCGCAGGCAGAATGTGCGCAGCGCCGGCACCGTGTGCGCATCGAGGAGAGACGGGAATGATACTTGCGCGTTCCGTGGCGCTGCCCTGCCTGCTGCTGCTCGCGACGCTGACCGCCTGCGCGCCGGCAAAGAACGATTCGACGGCGGCGCCGGAGGCCGTCGTTCGCGACTTCAACGCGGCGATTTCGGCGCGCGAACTCGACACCGCCCTCGCGCATCTCGAACCCGGTGCCGTGAACTTCAATTTCGGCTCGGCGCATTCGTTCACCGCCGCGCCGGGCATGAAGGAACCCCTGACCAGCGATCTCGCGCTGCATTGGCGCACGATCACGCCGGTGCTCTACGGCACCAGCCGCAGCTACGCGCGCAGCGTCGAGGCGGTCACGACGCACGTCGACGGCGCGCTCGCGGTCGTCTGGGCGCGCATGCGAACGGTCACGGAGCCGACGACGGGCAGCGCGACGAGTCGCGAATTTTCGGAGACCTATCTGCTGCGCCTCGATGCGGGCCAGTGGCGCATCGCCGGCATCGCGAGCTCGCGCACGGCACGTTAGCGCTGCGGCGGCACGCCGGCTGCAGACCTCGCGCCCTTCAGCCGATCCGCTGCATTTCCGCTTCGCTCAGCCGCAGACCCGCTGCCGCGGCATTCTGCTCGAGATGCGCGATGCTCGACGTGCCCGGTATCGGCAGCATGACCGGTGAGCGCGTCAATAGCCACGCGAGCGCGGCCTGATTGGCATCGATGCCGCGCTCGCGCGCGATCGCCTGCAGCGCGCGCACCGGCGCGGCCGGCGCTTCGCCCGCCCGCGCGCGTTGCGCGAGCGGCCCCCACGGAATGAACGCGATCCCCTCGCGTTCGCAGACCTCGAGCACGTCGTCCGACGCCCGGTCGACGAGGTGGTAGCGGTTCTGCACCGCGACGACCTTGACGATCGCCTGGGCGCGGCGCAACTGTTCGACGCTGACATTGGAGACGCCGATGTGGCGCAGCTTGCCCTCCCGCTGCAGGCGTGCGAGTTCGCCGATCGAATCCTCGAACGGCACCTGCGGATCGGGGCGGTGGAACTGGTAGAGGTCGATGCGCTCGAGCTTCAGGCGGGCGAGGCTCCCTTCGCAGGCGGCGCGCAGATGAGCGGGCCGCCCATCCGACACCCACTCGTTCGGCCCGGGACGCACGAGCCCGCCCTTGGTCGCGATGACGAGGCCGGGCGGGTACGGGTGCAGCGCCTCGCCGATCAGGCGTTCGCTGACTTCAGGTCCGTACGAATCGGCGGTATCGATAAAACTGATGCCGAGCGCGGGTAACCGTCGCAGCAGCGCACGCGCGGCGTCGGCGCTCGCGGGCTCGCCCCAGATGCCATCGCCGGTGATGCGCATCGCGCCGAAGCCGAGGCGTGCCACGTCGAGATCACCGCCGATCCGCAGCACGCCGGCGGCGGCATCGCCGGCGAGCGGGGCAAGGACCAGCGGCGCGACCTGACGCATCTAGCCATTCTAGCCCTTGATCGACTGCGTGATGACCGGCGCGGCGGCCTGCCTGGCGGCCGGCCTCCGGCAGGTGGCGGGTACGGGTTTCTACACTTGTCCGGCCGCAAAGCCCGCGATCATCATGCCGCGCATCGCAAGGGGCGGGGTGAGCCATGGAATTCTATGTCACGACTCACGGGGTACTGCGCTGGCTGCACGTACTCGCGATGGTCTACTGGCTGGGCGGTGAATGGGGTGTGTTCAACACCTCGCGCTATGTCACGAACATGAACCTGTCGCTCGACGAGCGCCGCCGTCACAT
>JAKORH010000231.1 GCA_029777935.1 Pseudomonadota bacterium | reverse complement strand
CCTTGCCGTAGTACATCGTGTGGCCGACCGCGTCGCCCTTCACCCACACCGCGTTCATCGCGCCTTCGACGTTGGCGATCAGCCGCTTGGCCGGGATCAGCGTGGGATGCACGCGCAGCTCGATGCCGATCGGCTCGCCGTCGCGATGGCGACGCCTGGTGATGCCGAGCAGCTTGATGCGGTAGCCCAGCTGCTCCGCGTAGCGGATGTCCTCGCTCTGCAGCGCCGAGATGCCCTCGACGTACGCGCGATCGAACTGCACGGGGATGCCGAAGGCGATCGCCGACAGGATCGTCACCTTGTGCGCAGCGTCCACGCCCTCGATGTCGAACGTGGGATCGGCCTCGGCATAGCCCAGGCGCTGCGCCTCGGCGAGCACCGACTCGAACGGCAGCCCCTTGTCGCGCATCTCCGAGAGGATGAAGTTCGTCGTGCCGTTGATGATGCCGGCGATCCACTCGATGCGGTTGGCGGTGAGCCCCTCGCGCAGCGCCTTGATGATCGGGATGCCGCCCGCGACCGCGGCCTCGAACGCCACCGTCACGCCCTTGTCCTGCGCGGCGGCGAAGATCTCGTTGCCGTGCACCGCCAGCAGCGCCTTGTTGGCGGTGACCACGTGCTTGCCGCGCCGGATCGCCTCGAGCACCAGCCGCCGCGCGACGGTCGTGCCCCCGATCAGCTCGACGATCACGTCGATGTGCGGATCGTCGAGCAGCGCGAACGCATCGCCCACCACCCGCACGCCCTCGCCCACGAGCGTGCGCGCCCGCGCGACGTCCAGGTCGGCGACCGAGCGGATCTCGATGCCCCGTCCGGCGCGACGGCGGATCTCGTCCTGGTTGCGCGTGAGCACCTGCCAGGTGCCGCTGCCCACCGTGCCGATGCCGGCGAGCCCCACGTGGATCGGTCGGATCGCGTTCACCGTGCCGCCTCGCCGACGCGCGTGCAGACGAAGACGAGCCTCATTCGGTGCCGTGCCGCTTGCGATAGTGATGCAGGAAGCGCTCGATGCGGCCGAACGCGTCGCGCAGGTCGTCGGTGTTCGGCAGGAACACGATGCGCACGTGATCGGTGTGCGGCCAATTGAAGCCCGTGCCCTGCACGAGCAGCACGTGCTGCTCGCGCAGCAGCTCGAGGATGAACTGCTGGTCGTCCTCGATCGGGTACATGCGAGGGTCGAAGCGCGGGAACAGGTACAGCGCCGCCTTGGGCTTCACGCACGTCACGCCCGGCAGCGAGGTCAGCAGCTCGTGCGCGAGATCGCGCTGGCGGCGCAGCCGCCCCCCGGGGCCCACGAGATCGTCGATGCTCTGGTAGCCGCCCAGCGCGGTCTGGATCGCGTACTGACCCGGCACGTTCGCGCACAGCCGCATCGAGGCCAGGATGCCGAGGCCCTCGACGTAGTCGCGCGCATGGCTCTGCTCGCCCGACACGACCATCCAGCCGGCGCGATAGCCGCAGGCGCGGTAGTTCTTCGACAGGCCGTTGAACGTCACGAACAGCACGTCGTCGGCGAGCGAAGCGATCGAGGTGTGCACCGCGCCGTCGTACAGCGTCTTGTCGTAGATCTCGTCGGCGAACACGATCAGCTCGTGCCGGCGCGCGAGCTCGACGACCTCCAGCAGCAGCTCCCTGGGATAGAGCGCGCCCGTGGGGTTGTTCGGGTTGATGACGACGATCGCACGCGTGCGCTCGCTGATCTTCGCGCGGATGTCGTCGAGATCGGGCAGCCAGCCGGCGCCCTCGTCGCACAGGTAATGACGCGGCGTGCCGCCCGACAGGCTCACCGCGGCGGTCCAAAGCGGATAGTCGGGCGCCGGCACGAGGACCTCGTCGCCGGTGTCGAGCAGCCCCTGCATCGCCATGACGATGAGCTCGGAGGCACCGTTGCCGATGAAGATGTCGTCGAGCTGCACGCCCGCGATGCCCTTCAGCTGCGTGTCGTGCATGATCGCCTTGCGTGCGGCGAACAGCCCCCGCGAGTCCGAGTAGCCCGAGGCGTTGCCGAGGTTCAGCACGACGTCGTGGCGCACCTCGTCGGGCACCTCGAAACCGAACGGCGCGAGGTTGCCGATGTTGAGCTTGATGATCCGGTGTCCCTCTTCCTCCATCTGCTTGGCCGTCTGCAGCACCGGACCGCGGATGTCGTAGCAGACGTTGGCCAGCTTGGCGGACTTGAGCACGGGGCGCAGCGTGCCCGAGGCGGGCGCCTTCAGCAGGGGTTCGATCTTCGGGGCGTTCAACGCAGGCTCCGTGTGGATCGACCGAGCGGGCGCCGGGGCGGCGGCCGCGCGTGTCGACGTGCGCACCGACCGTACGGCGGCGACGCGGCGCACAAAGTGTTATCGTAACATTTTCAGATAGTTATCGATGAAGCTGCATCCGGAACGCAACGCGAACCTGAACACCGTGACCGCGTATGGCGACGGGTGGATCCAGGTGAACGCCGAGCGGCACCAGGGACCGCTGCTGATCGCGCCCGAAGGTCCCGTCGAGCCGTGGACGCCGGACTCGTTCGAATCGCTGTCGCAGCACGACTTCGACGCGCTGCTCGCGCGCGCGCCCGAGCTCGTGGTGCTGGGCACCGGCGCACGCCAGCGATTTCCGCATCCGCGACTGTACGCGCGGCTGACCGACGCACGCATCGGCGTCGAAGCGATGGACACTGCCGCCGCATGCCGCACCTACAACATCCTGATGGCCGAGGGGCGTCGCGTGATCGCGGCGCTCCTGCCCTGCTGAGGCAACGGCTTGCGGCCCGTCGCGAGGCGCGCGACGCCGCACGCCTCGCGCTGCGCCGGGCACGTGGTGGCCGCCCGCGACACCGCGGGTCGTTCCGCGCCGGACGCGCGTTGGACCTCGCATGGCGCTGTGCTATCGTGGGCTCGGATCACCGTCCCATCGGAGAGTCGCGCGTGAGCGTCACGGTTGGCAAGCAGGCCCCCGCCTTCAAGGCGATGTCGACCGGCGGCGAAGTGTCGTCGGCCGGGGGCAAAGGCAAGATTGTCGTGCTGTACTTCTATCCGAAGGACAACACCCCGGGGTGCACCAACGAGGCGGCCGAGTTCCGCGACCTGCATCCGCAGTTCCTGCGCGCGGGCGCCCTCGTGTACGGCATCTCGCGCGACAGCCTCAAGTCGCACGCCGGCTTCAAGGACAAGCTCGGCTTGCCTTTCGAGCTGATCTCGGATCCCGATGAGGCGCTGTGCTCGGCGTTCGACGTCATCAAGATGAAGAACATGTACGGCAAGCAGGTGCGCGGCATCGAGCGCTCGACGTTCGTCGTCGACGCGGCCGGCAAGCTCGCGCGCGAGTGGCGCGGCGTGAAGGTGCCCAATCACGCCGCCGACGTGCTGGAGTTCGTCAAATCGCTTTGACGGCACGGCGTTCGGTGAACGCGCCGTTGTTGTCACGCACGCGCGGCGCGTCCTGCGCGCTGCGCTGTTCGTGCGCACCGCCGTGCGCGCCTGCGCCCCGCCCCGGATCCTCCCGACCGTACGCACCTCGCGGCGCGCCTTGCGCGCGCTCGGGCATGCGCCTCGCTTGAACCCCCGAAACGACGACGAAACACGATGCCGCTTCCGAAAGCCCCGAACAAACCGGCGACGCTCCTGGACATCACCAGCGCCGTGCAGGCGCGTGCGACACGCGCACCGGCCACGAAGGCGCCGCGCGAGGTGACGAGGAACGATACCGGCGGGGCGCACGTCGAGGCGCTCGCGACGCCGCAGGGCACGCAGGCGCCGGGCGACGGGGGCGACACACGGCCGAGCGCAGGCGTCGTCACGATGCACGCGCGCGCGCCGCGCGACGCGTCCGCGCATCCGCAGGCCGATCGCGGCACGCCGGAGGCCGTCCCCGCAGGCGCACCGCACCGTCAGGCGCGCGGCGCGAAGAACGAGCAGGCGGCCAAGCGAGTTCCCGAGCGGCGGCGGCTCTTCGTCGTCGACACCAACGTGCTGATGCACGACCCGACGAGCCTGTTCCGGTTCGCCGAGCACGACGTCTACCTGCCGATCATGACGCTCGAGGAGCTCGACAACCACAAGAAGGGGATGTCGGAAGTCTCGCGCAACGCTCGCCAGGTCAGCCGCTCGCTCGATGCACTGATCGCCGAGGCGAAGGACAGCATCGATCACGGCATCCCCCTGTCGGCGCTCGGCCATCGCGACGCGACGGGCCGGCTGTTCTTCCAGACGCAGGCGGTCGCATCGATCCTGCCGTCCGGGCTGCCGGTGGGCAAGGCCGACAACCAGATCCTGGGCGTGGTGCGCGCGCTCACCGACGAGCATCCCGAGCACGAGGTCGTGCTGGTGTCCAAGGACATCAACATGCGCATCAAGGCGCGTGCGCTCGGGTTGCCGGCCGAGGACTATTTCAACGATCAGGTCCTCGAGGACACCGACCTGCTCTACACGGGCGTGCTGCAGCTGCCCGACAACTTCTGGGAGCGCCACGGCAAGGGCATCGAGTCGTGGCAGCAGGGCGGCTACACGTATTACCGCATCAGCGGGCCGCTGGTGTCGTCGTTCGCGCTGAACCAGTTCGTGTACCACGAAGGCGAGATGCCGCTTGCCGCCCAGGTCAAGGAGCTCAACGGCAAGACCGCGGTGCTGCAGACGCTTCGCGACTACGCGCACCTGAAGAACGCGGTATGGGGGATCACCGCGCGCAACCGCGAGCAGAACTTCGCGATGAACCTGCTGATGAACCCGGAGATCGACTTCGTGTCGCTGCTCGG
>JAKORH010000230.1 GCA_029777935.1 Pseudomonadota bacterium | reverse complement strand
GGTCAATCCAAATAAGCGACGAGCAACGACGCAATGCGAGCCAAAGCGGCCCGTCCCTTCGGGTTGTCGCCAGAAAGCCCGGCTGCGGCGTTGCCCGGCTTGGCCGTAGGCCGGGCTACTGTCCTGCGCCGGGCGCCTTGCAGCCGGGCTTTCTGGCGACAACGCATCGCACGAATTATTCACGGATAGGTTATAAGTCTTCGCCGCGGCGCGCGCGCAGCATTGCGCGCGGGTGCATTCCTTCCATCACGATCAGGGGTAACTCGATGAAGATCTCGATTGCATGCAGGTTCGTTCCACTTGCGCTCGCGCTCGTCGCGGCGAGCGCAACCGCCGACGACGGCAAGCTGCTCGAAGAAGCGCGCGGCGTGGCGTCGAGCGTTCCGCCGCGCCTGCTGTCGGTGCTGCAGGACGAGATCGCCAAGGGAGGCCCCGAAGGCGCGATCGACGTGTGCCGCGAGAAGGCGCCGCAACTGGCGAGGGAAGCTTCGGAGAAGACCGGCTGGCAGATCCGCCGCGTCAGCCTGAAGAACCGCAACCCGAAGGCGGTCCCCGACGTGTGGGAGCGGGCCGTGCTGCAGGATTTCGATCGCCGCGCGGCCGCGGGCGAGAACCCGGCGACGCTGGAGAAGGGCGAGGTCGTGGTCGAAAACGGCGCCCAGGTCTACCGCTACATGAAAGCGCTGCCGGTGCAGCCGCTGTGCCTGAACTGCCACGGCAACGCCGAGAACATCGGCCTGGCGACCAAGGAGAAGCTCGCGCAGCACTATTCGAACGACCAGGGCACCGGCTACACGGTCGGTCAGATTCGCGGGGCGATTACGATCAGGCGCGCGCTGTGAAACGCGGCGCTACGCCGGCAGGAACAGCGCCGGATCGACTGCGACGGTATTGAGATAGACGGAGAAATGCAGGTGCGGCCCGGTCGCGCGGCCGGTCGCGCCCACCTTGCCGATCGGCGCGCCGGCGGCGACGTCGTCGCCGGCGCGTGTGTCGACGCCGCTCAGGTGCGCATACAGCGTCAGCAGCCCTTCGCCGTGGTCGAGCACGATCTGGTTCCCGGAGAAGAAATAGTCGCCGATGTCGAGCACGCGCCCGGGAGCCGCGGCGATGACCGGCGAACCTTCCGCGGCCGCGATGTCCATGCCCGAGTGCGGGCTGCGCGCCTGCCCATTGAAGTAGCGGCGCAGCCCGAACGAACTCGAACGCACGCCCGGCGTGGGCTGAAGCAGTTCGAGCGTCGCCGGAGGAGTGTCGGTGAAGGTCCTGAGCACCTCGGCCAGATGCGCACGCTCCCGCTGGTAGCGCGCCAGGTCTTCCGGCGACAGTTCCACCTGTCCCGGCGCGACCTTCAGGTGCTGAGTCGCATACGCCTTGCGCCCGACCGCGATTTCGTGGTGCTCGATCCTGCCATCGGCGCGCTGCGCTTCGACGGCGAGCTTCGCGCCGGATTGCGTTGTGAGCGCAATGCCCACCAGTGCGACCCATTCGCCGCCGTCGCGCAGCACGAGCACGCGCTCGGCGCCGAGGTGCACACGCGGCGCGCTGTCGGACTTGCCGAGCAGGATGCGCGCGACGCCGCCGGGCACGGCGGTCGTACGTGGAAATGCAGATGGCGCGGCACGGACGGCGCCGCCGCTCGCCGCGAATGCAGCGGCAACGAGTTGCAGGAAGGAACGACGCTTCATGCCTGCAAGTTTAAGTGCCCGGGCGGGGAACGCGTTCGCCGATCGATGGTGACGAGTAGCGCAATTTCGTGCCGCGGCTGCAGCAACGGGTGTAGCGTGCGCACCCGGGGAGGGCCCAAATCACAGAAGGAGGATCGGTCCATGATTCGCAGCCTTCGCCGTGCTTCGCTCTTCCTCGTCATTGGCATCCCGCTCGTTGCATTGGCTGGTCCAAGGGAAGATGTCGCTGCGACGACGCAGGCGTGGGCCGACGCCATGACCGCGCACGACATTGAGCGCGTGCTCGCGTTCTATGACTCCGACGCCGTGCTGTGGGGCACGCGCTCGCCGAAACTGCGCGACAACCCGGCCGCGATCCGTGAGTACTTCGATCTCCTGCACAAGGTTCCGCCCTCGTACAAGGCCGTGCTCGGCGAGCAGCGCATCCGCATCTATGGCGATGTGGCGGTCGACACCGGCACCTACACCTTCTCCGAGACCCGCGACGGCAAGGACATCGTCCGCCCGGCGCGCTTCAGCTTCGTCTTCCGCAACCACGGCGGGCGCTGGCTGATCATCGATCACCATTCCTCCGCGGCGCCTGCCGCTGGTCACTAGCCGCCGGCGCGCGGAAACGCGGGCGTCGCTGCCGCCCGGCCGATCAACAACGCCACCGAGGATCGCCATGTGGCACCGTTCGATGATTCGCCTGCTCGCCCTGCTGGCCGCACTCTGCGCCGCCGGTGCGGCGGGCGCGCAGGAGTACCCGGCCCATACGGTGAAGATCATCGTGCCGTTCGCGTCCGGCGGACCGGCCGATGTCTACGCGCGCTTTCTCGGCCAGCGGCTGCAGGAGATGCTGGGCCAGCCCTTCGTGGTCGAGGACCGGCCCGGCGGCGGCTCGCTGATCGGCACCGAGGCCGCCGCGAAGTCCGCGCCCGACGGCTACACGCTGCTGATGATGTCGAACACGCACACCGTCAACGAATCGCTGTTCGCCAGCAAGCCGTACTCGCTGCTGCGGGACTTCGCGCCGATCGCGCCGGTCAACTACTCCGACCTGCTGCTGGTCGTGCATCCTTCGGTGCCCGCGAAGACGGTGAAGGAACTGCTCGACCTCGCGAAGGCGAAACCCGGCGGGTTGAACTATGCGTCGTCGGGCCCGGGCACGCCGTATCACATGGCCGGCGAGCTGTTCAAGGCGATGGCGGGCGTGGACATCGTGCACGTGCCGTACAAGGGCAGCTCGGGTGCGCGCACCGACGTGATCGGCGGGCAGGTGCAGATGATGTTCGATGCCATCACGACGATGGCGCCGCAGGCGCGCGCGGGCAAGGTGCGTGCGCTTGCGACCACCGGCCGCACGCGCTCGGAGATCCTGCCCGACGTACCGACCGTGTCCGAGGCCGGCGTGCCCGGCTACGAGGCAACGATCTGGCTCGGACTGATGGCGCCGGCCGGTACGCCGAAGCCGATCATCGAGAAACTCAATGCTGCGGTCACGCGCGTTGTCAGCCAGCCCGACGTGCGCACAAGCTGGGTGCAGCAGGGCGCCGTGCCGATGACGATGAGCCCCGAGGAGTTCGAGCGCTACCTGCGAGACGACATCGCCAAGTGGGCCAACGTCGTGAAGACCGCGAAGATCAAGGTCGACTGATGCAGCTTCACCTTCTGAGTGCGGGCGCCGCGCAGGGGCTGGTGGGCGCGCTGCGCGAGCGCTTCGAGCGCGAAGGCGGTTGCACGCTGGAGGCGACGTTCGGCGCCGTCGGCGCCATGCTGGAGAAGTTCGACGCGGGCATGCCGGCCGACGTGATCATCTTGACGCGTACGCAGATCGACACGCTGGCGCGGGCCGGCCGCGTGCTGCCGGAAACGCGCATCGACCTGGGAGTGGTGCGCACCGGCATCGCGCTGAAGGCGGGCGCCGCGCCGGCGCAGGTGGCGACAGTGGATGAACTGCGCGCCGCGCTGCGTGCCGCGAGCGAGATCCACTCTCCCGATCCGCAGCGCGCCACCGCCGGCATCCACTTCGCAAAGGTGCTCGACGCGCTCGGCCTGCGCGCCGAACTCGCCCCTCGGCTGCGTCCGCATCCGAACGGCGCCACCGCGATGCGCGCGCTGGCCGCGTCGCCGCACCCCGACGCGATCGGCTGCACGCAGAAGACCGAGATCCTCGCCACGCGAGGCGTGCAATGGATCGGCGCGCTGCCGCCGGAGTACGAACTCGCCACCGTGTATTCGGCCGCGATCGCGGTCTCGGCTCGCGCCCCGCAGCAGGCGGCGGCGCTGGTCGCGTTGCTCGGCGGGGAGGCCGCGCTCGAACTGCGGCTGCGCCTCGGCTTCGAGGCGCGCTGAGCCGCCTGCCGGATTCGCGTCGGGCGATTGACTTGCCCCTGAGCGCGAGTATCACTGGCGCCGCCGCCGGACGGCGCCACTCGCGCCGCGCGCCGGCGTCGGGTCGTCGAACACAACTTCGATGGAGGCAACGATGGCTACGTACATCAGTCTTCTCAGCTTCACCGAACAGGGCATTCGCAACATCAAGGAGTCGCCGGCTCGCGCCGACGCCGCCAAGGCGCTGGCCGCCAAGCTCGGCGTGAACTTCAAGAGCCTGTACTGGACCGTCGGCAGGTACGACCTCGTTGCGATCGTCGAAGGCAGCGAAGAGGCGGTGACGGCCTTCCTGCTGAAGACCGGTTCGATGGGCAACGTCAAGACGCAGACGATGCGCGCCTACGCGGCCGACGAATTCGCGAAGATCGTCGCCAACGTGCCGTGACCGGCGCGTCGCGCGCGCAGCGTTGCGCGCGCGCTCTGTCTCGACCCGCGGTCTCGAACCTGTTCCCCGCCGCGGCAGCTAGCAGCGCTGCCTCCAATCGGGCCTCGATACAACCGCGCGGCGACCGCAAGTGCCGCGTATCCAGAGTCTGAAGAGATCGATCCGTCGTTGAAGTTCACCCGCGGGCGGAAGCCGCCGAAGGCCCCGGTCGGGATCCAGTGCCGTGCGCCGCAAGTCGCTCCGGATTCCCGCTTGCGCGCGACCGACGCATTCCTGCGTGGGCGTCGTCATCCAATCGTCGATGACTTGCCCGGACCTTGGCCGACCTTCACCGCGCTCCCGCCGGTCCTGCGTCGCAACAACCCGGCGGGCTCGCCGACGTTCCCGCTGCCGATGCCCCGGAAGCCCGGGGTTCGATCGACTGCGGCGTCGAAATTGTTTACAGCCAGATCGGCTCGGATCGGCGTTGGCACATCGAATAGCAGGAAATACAAGTGCTTGCGCGTCATGGCACGCTTGATGCTCACCTCCAAGCGGCGCGATCGCCATCGCGATTCCAAAGGAGGGAGACCAGATGAAGCCGCTTCGAAACGCATTGCTGATAGCCAGCGCGGTGGCCGGAATCGGCTTCGCGGCTCCGGCCGCAGCCTCGCTGTCGACGTTCCAGACTTTTGTGGGCGGGTACGACGTGTCCACGTCCGGTTGGGGTTCGACCACCCAGTCCGGTGACATCAGCACCGGACCGATTGCCGCCGGCGCGACCGTGGCCGCCGCGTATCTTTACACGTCCAGTTACGGCGGTTCCGCGGCTGTCGGGGGAACGCTGAATGGAAATGCAGTCAGTTACTCGACTGCGCTCGGTATCAACGTAGGCATTCTCCAGGCATTTCGCGCCGACGTCACCAGCATCGTCAAGCCGGTGATCGATGGCGGGCCGGGCGGCGTCTACACGTTCCGCATCACTGAAACGTCGACCTTCCAGGATGGTGAGGCGCTGGTGATCGTGCTGAACACCGGCGGCCCGACGCGGACGATCGCCATTCTCGACGGTTTCTCCGCGTCCAGCGGAGACACGGCGACGCTGAACTTCGCCAGCGCGCTCGATCCCACCGCCCCCGGTTTCACGGCCGAAATGCGGCTGGGCATCGGCTTCAGCTATGATGGTTTCAACTGCCTCGACAGCGGCCAGTCGTCCACCGTCACCGTCAATTCGACCGTGATCACCAACAGCGCCGGCTGCAACGACGACAGCGTCGATGCAACTCCTTCCAACGGCAACCTGATCACCGTAGGCGGCGACACCGATCCTTTCTCGCCGATGTTGCCGAGCATCGCCAACGATCACGAGCGCTACAACCTGATTCCGCAGATCACGACCGGTGACACGGCGATCAAGATCGACACGCTGAATCCGTCTCACGACGACAACATTTTCCTCGCCGTCTTCAAGGTCACCGGTGAAGCGACGGTGACGTGCCCGGATTGCCAGCCGCCCACAGTGCCGGAGCCCGCGACTCTGGCGCTGATCGGCCTCGGAATGCTGGGCGTCGGCCTTGCACGGCGTCGCACGAATGTGACGCGATAAGCTTTTCGATCGTCTCTTCGGAAGAGGGGCCCGTCTTCGAAGGAAGACGGGCCTTTTTCTTGGGCGCCAGGGCGATGCGTCATGCGATGATGGGCGCGACGCGATGCCATCGGAGCAAGCCAATGCGGATCTGTCCCATCGTTCCCTCTTACCGTGTGATTCGCGTGGCGGCTATGGCCGTGCTGCTGATCGGCGCATCGCTTGCTGCCGGCGACCGATCCAACGCTGCGCCGATCCTGCGCGACTCGGGCAAGGAACTCGGCGCGCCTTCAGGCTCGCCTGCCTCTGCGGCCTTCCGCCGCGGCGTCCAGGGGCTGGTGCGCAACGACCTCGCGACCGCACAGCGGGAATTCGAGTCTGCGCACAAGCTGGATCCGAAGGCCGCCGAGCCCCTGCTCGGACTCGCGGACGTGGCTTCGCGGCAGGGGCGGACCCAGGACGCCGAATCCCTGCTCAATCAGGCCGAATCTCTCGCCCCGTCGAATCCCGCCGTTCACATCGGGCTGGGGCGTTTCTATCGCGGCCGGCATGATGCGATGCGCGCTGAAGCCGCTTTCAAGCGTGCGCTGCAACTCGGATCGGCCGTCGCGCCGGCGAACATCGAACTCGGGGACCTCTATCTGGAAGAGCGGCGCGCGTCGGAAGCGGTTGCGCAGTTTCGCCGGGCAGTGGAGCTGAGGCCCGACTCCGCATTCGCTCACTACGGACTCGGCGTTGCGCTGTCCCTCGCGGCGAAACCGCAGGAGGCGGCCAGTTCCCTCGAGAAGGCAGCCGCGCTGGCGCCGAAGGACTTCGCGCCGCTGCAGGCACTGGCCCGGCTGCACACGGAACAGCGGTCATATGACAAGGCGCAGGCAAGCATCGACGCTGCGATCAAGCTCGCGCCAAAACTGCCTCAGCTTCAGCTCGATCGCGCCGAGATACTGGCAGCGCGCGGCGACATGGCGGCCAGTCTCGACCAGGCGAGGCGCGTCACGCGCGATCTTCCCGACTTCGCCGAAGGGCACCTTCGGCTGTCCAACCTGCTGCTGCGAAGCGGCGATCAAAACGGCGCCGAATCGGAGTTGCGCGAAACCATCAGGCGCGACCAGCGCAACGCGTTGGCGCTGAACAACCTGGCGTGGTTGCTGGTCGAGCGGAAGGGGAACCTGGACGAGGCATTGAAGTTCGCCAGGCAGGCGACCGAGCAGCAACCGCGCAATCCGGTGTTCCTGGATACGCTCGGCTGGGTGCATCGCGCGCGCGGTGAAGCCGCCGATGCGGTTCGAGCCTTCGAGCAGGCGTCGTCTGCGGATCCGGGCTTCGCCGACAGTCAATTCCATCTCGGCCTGGTTCAGATGGATCAGGGCCGGACGTCGGAGGCGAAGGCCGCGTTCGAGCGCGCGCTCAAACTCGGCCTGGCGGAGCCCGGCGCAGCCGATGCGCGCAAGCGCCTCGGATCGCTGAGCGCCGCCAAATGACCGGGCCAAATGACGGCGCCGGATTGAAGTTGTCCGGATCGATCGGCGATCCGAGCGACGCCAGCAGATCGTCCACCTGAGCCTGAGGAGTCATGCCAGCGAGAGCAGTGCATCCAGTGGATGCGGCTCCGCTGGCTTCCCTCTTGCGCGGGGCGACGGCGTATGTCGACGAATTGGCGCTGCGCAAGAATGACGGCGAAGTTAGTCGTCCCGGCGAAGGCCGGGACCCAATCCTCGACGTTCAACTTGGGCCCCGGCCCCGGCTTAGGACCTGCCGGGGCAGGCTCTGCGCCGGGGCGACGGCATTCGATGTGTCATTCCCGCTCGCGCGGGAACGGCACCCGGCGGCTTGAGACAGGTTGCGCCGAATCGCTCGGCACAACCTGCCTGCGCGGCTACATGAACGCCTGAATTCCTGTCTGCGCGCGCCCGAGAATCAGCGCGTGGATGTCGTGCGTGCCCTCGTAGGTGTTGACGACTTCGAGGTTCACGAGGTGGCGCGCGATGCCGAACTCGTCGGAGATGCCGTTGCCGCCCAGCATGTCGCGCGCCATGCGCGCGATGTCGAGCGACTTGCCGCACGAGTTGCGCTTCATGATGCTGGTGATCTCCACCGCCGCCGTGCCCTCGTCCTTCATGCGGCCGAGACGCAGGCAGCCCTGCAGCCCGAGCGCGATCTCGGTCTGCATGTCGGCGAGCTTCTTCTGGATC
>JAKORH010000229.1 GCA_029777935.1 Pseudomonadota bacterium | reverse complement strand
CGGGCCACCGCATGGGCACGATGGAGATCGAGTCGGCGCTCGTGGCCAACGCGCGCGTGGCCGAGGCCGCGGTCGTCGGTCGCCCCGACGACCTCACCGGCGAGGCGATCGTGGCGTTCGTCGTGCTGAAGGGCGCGCGCCCGTCCGACAGCGCAGCCGCCGCTGCGGTCGCGCGCGAGCTGCGCGACTGGGTCGGCAAGGAGCTCGGCCCGATCGCCACGCCCAAGGAGATCCGCTTCGGCGACAACCTGCCCAAGACGCGCTCGGGCAAGATCATGCGCCGCCTGCTGCGCTCGATCGCCAAGGGCGACGAGATCACGCAGGACGTGTCGACGCTCGAGAATCCGGCGATCCTCGAGCAGCTGAAGGAAGTGCGATAGCGAGCCCCTGAGCCCTCGGCGTGCGCGGCATGCGGCGCACCGCGCACGCCACCGATCCCCCACACCGACAACGTCGGCCACACGACGTGTACCCGATCGAGCGTCGTCGCGAGTACTGGTCGCGCAACGTGCGGCTCACCTGGGCGTTGCTCGTGGTGTGGTTCGGGGCGAGCTTCGTCGTCACGTTCTACGCGCGCGACCTGAACTTCGACTTCTTCGGCTGGCCGTTCGCGTTCTACGTCGCGGCCCAAGGCGCGCCGCTCGTGTATCTCGTGCTGGTCTGCGTGTACGCGTGGCGCATGAACCGCCTCGATCGCGACTACGGCGTCGCGGAGCCCGACGAGTGAGTGCGGCCACGCACGCGGTCTCGCCGGCGCGGCTCGCGCAGCGGCGACTCAAGCGCATCTACGCGCTGTACACGCTGGGCTTCGCCGCCTTCGTCGCCACGCTCGCGTTCCTCGAGGCGGCCGGCATGCCGCGCCAGACGATCGGCCACGTGTTCCTGGCTGCCACGATCGTGTTGTACGCGGCGATCGGCGTGATCTGCCGCACGAACGATCCCGCGGAGTATTACGCGGCCGGCCGTCGCGTGCCGGCGCTCTTCAACGGCATGGCGACGGGCGCGGACTGGATGTCGGCCGCCTCGTTCATCGGGCTCGCCGGCGGCCTTTACCACCAGGGCTACTCGGGGCTCGCCTACATCATGGGGTGGACCGGCGGGTTCGTGCTGGTGTCGCTGATGCTGGCGCCGTACTTGCGCAAGTTCGGCCAGTTCACGATCCCGGATTTCCTCGGCGCGCGTTTCGGCGGCAGCGTGCCGCGCGTGGTGGGCGTGGCGATCACGATCGCGACCTCGTTCACCTATGTGGTGGCGCAGATCTACGGCGTGGGCCTCATCACCACGCGACTCACCGGGGTGGATTTCTCGGTGGGCATCTTCCTGGGGCTGGCCGGCGTACTCGTGTGCTCGTTCCTCGGCGGCATGAAGGCGGTGACCTGGACGCAGGTCGCGCAGTACATCATCCTCATCATCGCGTACCTGATCCCCGTGGTGTGGCTGTCGATGAAGCAGACGGGCGTTCCGCTGCCGACGATCGCGTACGGCCAGCAGCTGAAGAAGGTCACGCAGATCGAGGAGCGGCTGCTCAACGACCCCAAGGAAACGCAGGTCCGCGAGATCTTCCTGCAGCGCGCCGCGGCCGCCGACGAGAAGCTGCGCGACCCGGCGCGCGCGTGGGTGGAAGGCCGGCTCGAGCTCGAGGCGCAGCTCGCCGATGCGCGCGCGAACTCGCAGGGCGAGGCGATGCGTCGAGCCGAGGACGCGATCGCCCGCTACCCCAAGCACGAGGCCGAGGCACGTGCGACGTGGCATCGCGAAAGCGCGCTCGCTGCGCGTGCCGAGCCACCGCCGCGCCACGGCGAATCGTTTCCCGGCAAGGACGAGCGAGCGCGCAACGTGGAGCGCAAGAACTTCATCGCGCTGATGTTCTGCCTGATGGTCGGCACCGCCGCGCTTCCGCACCTGCTCGTGCGCTCGTACACCACGCCGTCGGTGCGCGAGGCGCGCACGTCGGTCGCGTGGTCGCTCTTCTTCATCGTGCTGCTCTACGTGACGGCGCCCGCGCTCGCGGTGCTGGTGAAGTACGTCGTGTACAACGACCTCGTCGGCACCTCGTTCGCGGCGCTGCCCGCATGGGTGCAATCGTGGGCGCGGGTGGACCCGTCGCTGCTCTCGATCGCCGACGTCAACGGCGACGGCATCGTGCAGCGCGCGGAGATCAGCATCGGCCAGGACATCGTGATGCTCGCCACGCCCGAGATCGCCGGGCTGCCGTACGTGATCTCCGGGCTGGTGGCCGCGGGCGGGCTCGCCGCGGCGCTCTCCACCGCCGACGGGTTGCTGCTCACGATCTCCAACGCGCTGTCGCACGACCTGTACTACAAGGTGCTCGACCCCGACGCGCCCAGCGCACGGCGCGTACTGCTGTCGAAGCTGCTCGTGCTCGTGGTCGCCGTGTCGGCGGCGCTCGTGGCTGCGCAGAAGCCGGGCGACATCCTCTTCATGGTGTCGGCCGCGTTCTCGCTCGCCGCCGCCGGCTTCTTCCCCGCGCTGGTGCTGGGCGTGTTCTGGAAGCGCGCGACCGGCCTGGGGGCGACGCTCGGCATGCTGGGCGGGTTGGGCATCACGTTCTACTACATGGCCACCACGCACCCGTGGCTGCGCGACGTTTTCCATGTCACGCGACCGCTGAAGGACTGCCTGTGGTTCGACATCCAGCCGGTGGCCGCGGGCGTCTTCGGCGTGCCGCTGGGCTTCGCGTTGATCGCGATCGTGAGCTGGCTCACGCCCGTTCCTGCGCGACAGACGCTGGACCTCGTCGAGCACATCCGCTACCCGAACCTCAGGCGCGGGTGACGGCGGGCGAGGGGACCCTTTTGCTAGAATCGAGGGTTCCGGAGAGGTGGATGAGTGGTTTAAGTCGCACGCCTGGAAAGCGTGTGTACGGTAATCCCGTACCGCGGGTTCGAATCCCGCCCTCTCCGCCACTACTGTTCGTCCAGAGAGTACCGATAGCGTCCAACACGGTCTTGTGACCGGACGCAACCGACGACCTCCCCGTTGCAGTTCAACGGGTTAGGGTGCCGGGCATTAGTCCAGCGCCGTCCAGTATGCGCCATTCGCAGCCGTTCGCGGCTCGGGGTATCTGGCGGGGTATCTGGAGCCCGGTTTGTTCGTGTGGGGTATCTGGAGGCAGTTCCATGCCACTCACCGACGTGCAGGTCCGCCAAGCAGCGGCGGGCGCGCGGCCGCGCAAGCTCTTCGACGGCGACGGCCTGTCGCTTCTCATCCGACCCGACGGTGCGAAGTATTGGCGGCTCAACTGCCGCGTGAACGGCAAGCACCGAACGTTCGCGATCGGTGTCTACCTGGGGAAGAACGACGCCGGCAAGCCGCGCATGACGCTCGCGCAGGCCCGAGCGCGTTGCGCAGAGATCCGCGACACGTTGCGTGCGGGGAACGATCCTGTCGCGGCGCGGCGGGCGTCGGTCGAACGCAAGCGCGCGGAGATCACGGAGCAGCTCGAGGCGGCGCGGCGCGCACGTGACGCGCTGCGCGACGAGCGGGCGGCGAAGCGTGCCGCGGCCAACGGCGCGCGCATGACCGTCGACGTCGCCGCGGAGCGCTGGTTCGAGACGTTCCGCCCGGGCTGGGGGAAGGATCACGCCGACCAGGTGTGGCAGTCGCTCCGCGACCACGTGTTGCCGGTCATCGGTCGGCGTGCGATCGCCGACGTGACGAGCGGCGACATCCTCGACCTGCTCGCCGGCATGCTGAACGCCGGCAAGATCGAAACGGCCGCGCGCGTGCGCCAGCGACTCGCGGGCGTATGGCAGCTCGCTGCGTTGCGCGGATGGGTCGTCGCCGACCGCGTGACGCCGGTCAGCAAGGAGTTCGCGCGCCTCAAGCGCGGCGCGCTGAAGGCGCGGCCCCGCCGGCACTTCCCGTGCGTCGCGCCTGCCGACGTGCCCGCGCTGCTGCGTGCGATGCGCGCGTATCCCGGCGATCCGATCGTGAAGTCCGCGACCTGGCTGCTCGCGTACACCGGACTGCGCACGGGCGAGCTGCGCCGCGCCACGTGGCAGGAGATCGCGCTCGACGGCGACGAGCCGCTGTGGACAGTGCCCGCGGAACGCATGAAGGTGCGCGTTCGAGGTGAGCACGCGGCAGGCGATCACCACGTGCCGCTTTCACCTCAGGCGGTCGACGTGCTCCGCGGCCTACGCGCCATGCACTCGCGATCGCGCTGGGTCTTCCCGCAAGCCCGGCACCCCGAGCGATGCATCAGCGAGAACAGCGTGCTGTCCGCCATCGCGGCGATGGGCTTCGACGGCCGCCACTCGGGGCACGGGTTTCGGACGCTGCTCTCGACGATCGGGCGCGAAATCGGATTCGCATCGGAGATCGTCGAGCGCCAGCTCGCGCACGAGGTCGGCACCGAAGTTGCCCGCGCTTACGATCGCTCTGAGCTCATCCCCGAGCGCCGCCGCCTCTTGCAAGCCTACGCCGATCACCTCGAGCGCCTCGAAGCGGGCGAGGTCGGGAAGGTGCTCACGCTCGCGCGTGTGAGCTCCGCGTGATGCGAAGGCGGCGGAGCCGCCGCGAGACGAAGTAGCACCGCGCCGGCCGGTCGCCGGCAGAGCGGGGCGAGCCGATGCACGAACACCGGCCGCCCCTGACCACGAAGCACCTGACACAGAGGTATTCCATGGCTGACCACAACCGTACCACCACGCCCACCGAGACGCCGCGCGCCAACGACGGTGATCTCTTCATCCTGAACGAGCGGCTCAGTGGCCCGAGCCTCGGGAACGCGGCTCAGGTTCACATCCAGACGGTCATGCGCGAGTTGTCGGTGCTCGAGCACGCGATGCAGCTCGAGGGGCGGGGCAGCGAACCGAGCTTGTATGCCGACGACATCGCGTCGGTTGCCTGGTCGGCCGTTCAACGGCTTCGCGTCGTAGATCAAGCGATCGCGCGCCTGATGCGACCGTCCGCATCCTCGGCGAACGATACGCCGCATGCGCCGCAGCCGGCGCTCGGTCGTCGTGAGGCTCGCTACGCAGCCGCCTCGTATTCCGTGCCCAGCGCGGCAATCACGGCAGCTGGGAACGGCATCGTGCTGCTGAAGGAGCACCTGCGGCAGATCGACCAGATCATCGCAATCGTGGGCGCCGCGCTGCGCGATGTACGCAGCGATGACGATCCCGACAATTCGGTCGTGTCGCTGCTCGAGGCTGCATTCGATCTCGCGTCGGACGTGGGCCGGGTGAACGACGCGCGTGACGCCCTCAAGGCGGTGGTCACGGCTGCATACGGCGAGCGCCCGACAGTGTAGACCGGCGACGACTTCGCCGCGCCTAGCCCGCGGCTGATCCCGAGGGCGAAGAGCTGGCACACCCTGGCCAGCCTGGCGCGGCGTCCGTCACAGGGCGCGCACGGTTGGCGAATGAACAACGATCGCTTCGGGCGGTGGGCTCCGGAGGTGTTGCGGCGGCTGGCAGCGCGCGACGCCAGCACGGACAATTCCGGTTCAAGCGCTCTCGTCGTGCTGCATCGGCTGCTGACCGAGCCCTACATGGAGCGAGCGTGGCGCGCCGTCTCGATGCTGAGCAAGGACCGGCACGCAGAACGCGCGAGCACAGGCGCCCACGGTGCAGCGCTCCCGATCGAGTACGAAATATGGCTCGACGTGCGAGAACTGCTGAAACGCGTCGATGAGGCGCGGAAGCGTGGCGAGGCAGACCACAGAGAGCGACTGCGAGCGCTCGCCGGCGAGCTTCGCGCGACAGCGAGCGCGGTCGACGCCAATGAAACGCTGGGCGCAGCGAACTCGACATTGCCGGCGACCACGCTGCTGAGTCGTCCCGAAGCGCTGGCATATGAGATCGACGGTTGCGCGGCTCAGCCAGCGGTCACCGATCTGATGCGCATGCTCGCGTCCCATGCCGACGATCTCGCGAGGCGGCCCGCGCGGGAGGTGCAGCCCGGTGAGGTGAACATCACAGCGATGGTCGTCGTCGCCCTTGATTGGGACCTGCAGCGCTACTTCGGCTCCCGCCAGATGCCCCTCGTATGCGCGTTCGCAGCGGCCGTGCTGGGGGAACATGAGCCGCTGCCAGCGGATCACGTGCGACCTCGCTTGCGCGCACGCAAGGCACGCTCCGCGCGCGCCGAGAAGGGAAGAAAATCCAGCGCATAAGGGTAGTTTTCTTCCCTTCGCAACGGCGCCCGTTGCGCCCGAACATGTCCACTACGCACCACGGGAGTTCGGGACATGGGCGAGCAAGCACGGGACATTGCGGCACGATCGGCAGCGCGGGAGCGGCGCCGTGAGCGCATTCGGGAAGCGGCGCGCACGCCGTTACCCGACTGCGGCGGCGTCGGCCTCGAGGCGATTCTGGCACGGGTGCCGCACGGCAGGTCGACGGTCTACGAGAAGCTTCGGACGGGCGAACTGCCGCGGCCAAAGCGCGTCGGCCGCCGAAACGTCTGGCCAATAAGCGCCGCCCGCGAACTGATCCGTGCGCTTGGAGGCGAAGCGTGACGGCGCGCATCCGCTCGCTTCCGAGCCCGAGTCGCGCGGAAGCTCGCGATTCGGAGGCGTTGGCCGAGATGCTAATCCGCGCCGCGCGCTTCGCGCCGACCGAAGTCGTCGGCGAAGGCATGCGCGACGTGGCGCGCGCGCTGCTGGCGGCCGCGCGCGACTCACGACGCGAGCCTCGATCGCACATCGGTGCTCGGTGATCGTTATGTCCGATCGACCAGATGGCCGAGCCGCGGCCCTACCATGGCTCAGGTTTTATCCGAGCGATTGGCGCGCTGACCCGGCGCTGGGCATGTGCTCGCTCGCGGCCCGTGGGCTGTGGATCGAACTGCTCGCGCTGATGCACGAGGCCCACCCTTACGGACACCTGGTCGTGCGCGGCAACGTGCCGTCTACCGCGCAGATCGCCTCGCTGGCGCGCACCGACGCCGACACCGTAGCGGCAGCGCTCGCCGAGCTCGAGAGCCACGGTGTATTCAGTCGGGACGAGCACGGCCGCATCGTGTCGCGGCGCATGGTGCGCGACCACGCGAAGCGCGAGCGCGATCGCCTGAATGGCGGCCTGGGCGGAAACCCAAGGTTGAAGGGCGCGCGCGGTGGCTCGACCGGTGTCGACGACGAGGGGGTTAACCCCTCGGATAGCGACGTGGATCGGCCGCACGATAAGGCCGAGGATAAAACCCAGAGGCCAGAGGCCAGAGGCCAGAGAAAAGCAGAGAGAGCATCCGCAAATCGCGGCTGCCGCCTGCCTGCCGGCTGGAAGCCCTCGGACGAGACACTCGCGTGGGCGAGGAACAAGCGCCCGCAACTCGACATCGCGGAGACGATTGAGCGCTTCGCCGACTACTACGTGGCCATGCCCGGCCAACGCGGTGTGAGACTTGATTGGGACGCGAGCTTCCGGACGTGGGTTGCGCGAGAGCGTGTGAACGGTCACCAGCCGCCGACCCACCGCCAATTCGACGACCCCACGCGAGGTGCGCTGTGAAGGGCGCGCGGGAATTGACTGCATGGCGCGTGTGCGGGCGGCCAATCGAGATCGTGCACATCGCGTTGGCCGCGGACGGCGAGAGCGCTCGCCTTACGACGGCCGACTTCGTGTGGCGAGGCGACGATGGTCGTTCGCGCGGCCAGGTGTTCGTCGGCCCCTCGGACGTGCCGGAGACGCTCGACCTTCGCTTCATCCTGGGCCTCGACGTCGTCGTGTTCGCCGATCGCTACGACGCGGGCGCGCCGGTGCTGCTGCGCGCGATCGAATTCGACCCCGTGCGCGCCTCGCTCGCCGCACCGGACGGCTCAGCTCGCTGGACACCCGAAGAAGGTTTCACCGCATGGATCTGACGCAGCCCCCACGAGCCGTGTTCATCGACGGCGACGACTTCGCGGCATACATGGCGGACACCGAAGCGCACGCGAAGGTGATCCCCGCGGAGGCATACCGCGAGGCGACGGTGCGCGCGCTGTTCGAGTCGCATTCAACCGTTCACCCGCAACTCCCGTGGGCGAAGGCGCACGGCATCGCGTTTCGCCCCGGTGAGGTGACGCTGTGGATTGGCACGAACGGTAGCGGCAAGTCGATGCTGGTCGGAAATGCGACGCTCGGCTGGATGCGCGAGGGGCAGCGCGTGTGCATCGGCTCGTTCGAGATGAAGCCGGTCAAACAGCTCGAGCGCTACGCGCGCCAGTTCTCGATGGGGCCCGAGCCGACGCCCGAGATCGTCGGCGAGATGCTCGACTGGATGGCCGGGCACCTGTGGTTCTACGACCAGCAGGGCACCGTGCGGCCGGAGACGGTCTACAAGGTGTGCCGCTACTCCGCTGATCGCCTCAAGGCACAGCACGTCATTCTCGACAGCCTTATGAAGATTGTGCGCGGCGAGGAGGACTACGATGCGCAGAAGAACGTAGTCGACGAGCTCACCGCGATCGCGCGCGACACGGGCCTGCACATCCACCTGGTGCACCACGTCCGCAAGCCGAGCGATCACGCATCCATGCCGAGCAAATTCGACGCGAAGGGCTCGGGCGCGATCACTGATCAGGTGGACAACGTGCTCATCGTGTGGCGTAACAAGCCGAAGGAGGACCTTCAGGCCCTACACGACGCCGGCGAGCACCTCACCGACCCGCAGCGCGAAACGCTGAAGAAGCCTGACGCGATTCTCGCGTGCGAGAAACAGCGCAACGGCGATTGGGAGGGCCGCATTGGCCTCTGGTACCACCGCGGCGCACAGCAGTACTGCGGGGATGAGCGCCGCGTGTGCATCGATTTCGGCGGGGGCCACTGATGAATCGCGCGCGCGGTGTGGCGCAGGGGTCGTGGCTCGGACGGAATCGTATGCCACCAGCAAGCCTGGCCGGCGACGCTTTGGCCATCGCTGCCGCATTGAGCATGGCCGCGCCCGCCACCGACGACGCGCGGCGCGTACAGCGCGCTTTCCTCGAAGACGAGCGGCTTCGATGCAAGGCGGCGCTCAACGAGTTGGTCGCACAGGG
>JAKORH010000024.1 GCA_029777935.1 Pseudomonadota bacterium | reverse complement strand
GCGTTCATGCAGCGGCTGATCGAGCGCGCCAGGGCGGTCAAGTGCTCGGCGCTGGTGCTGACGCTGGATCTGCAGGTGCTCGGCCAGCGTCACAAGGACATCCGCAACGGACTGTCCGCGCCGCCCAGGCTCACGGTTCCCAACATCCTGAACATGATGACCAAGCCGCGCTGGTGTCTCGGCATGCTCGGCACGCGGCGGCGGCAGTTCGGCAACATCGTCGGCCACGTCAGCGGCGTGGCCGACATGAGCTCGCTGTCGGACTGGACCTCGAAGCAGTTCGATCCGCGCCTTAACTGGGACGACGTGGCATGGGTGCGCAAGCTGTGGGACGGGCCGCTGATCCTGAAGGGCATCATGGAAGTCGAGGACGCGCGGCTCGCCGCGCAAAGCGGTGCACAGGCGATCGTGGTCAGCAATCACGGCGGCCGCCAGCTCGACGGCGCGCCCTCTTCGATTCGCGCGCTGCCGCCGATCGCGGAGGCGGTCGGCGACAAGATCGAGGTGTGGCTCGACAGCGGCATCCGCACCGGCCAGGACATCCTGAAGGCGATCGCGCTCGGCGCGCGCGGCGTGATGATCGGCCGCGCGTTCCTGTACGGGCTGGGTGCGCTCGGCGAGGCCGGCGTGACGAAGAGTCTCGAGGTCCTCTACAAGGAACTCGACACCACGATGGGGTTCTGCGGCCGCACGCGCGTCGTCGACGTCGACCGCTCGATCCTCGTGCCCGGAACCTATCCGACTTAGGGCGCGCGGAACTGCACGACCGATTCGTGCGTGCGCCCGGCGGCGCCCGGCACGAAGGTCCACGTCATCGCCGCAGCGCGCGCCGCGTGCTCGAACACGCGATAGCGCGGGTCGGTCACGCTGGTTTCGACGCGCTCGACGCTGCCGTCGGCGGCGATCGTCAGCCGCACGCGCACCGCGCCTTCGGTCACGCCTTCCTTGACCGCTGCGCGCGGATAGATCGGCGGCGTGCGCTGAATCGGCGACAGCCCCGCGGCCTGCCGCGCCAACTGCTCGGAGTCGCCGACCACCGCGCCGAACTCGCGTTCCTGCGGCAACAGCGCGCGCGGCCCGCTCGGCGGCGGCGCTGCAGGGCGAGTCGCGGGTGCAGCCGCGATCACCGGCGCGGGCGTGGCCGCGGGCGCGGCGGCGTCCGCCGGCGCAGTGCGTCCCGCCGTCGTCGGCACCGGCGCGGGCGGCAGCGATTCGACGCGCGACGGCGTCGATTGCGTTGGCGTGGACTGCGGTTGCGTCGATTGCGGTTGCGGCTGCTGTGCCGTCTGCAACTGGGCTGATGTCCGCCGCTGCGCCGACGGTTCCACCGCTGCGACCGTCGCTGATTTCGTCGGCGCCGCTTCGACCGGGGCACTCGCGCGCGTTTCGCGTCCGACTTTCGGGGCGGGCGCACGTTCGATCGCGACGGCGGGTTTCTGCGGCGCGGCGATCGGATGCGGCTCGACCGCGGGCGGCGGCGGCGGCGCTTCGGCCGCGGCGCGCGGCGCGATCGCAGGCGGCGGCGTCACCGGCGCAACCACGCTCGACGCAGCGCCCGCTGCTGCCTTTGCTACGGGCGCTTCGGTCGCAGCCGGCGGTGGTGCAACTCTTGTCTCGGCCACAGTGACCGGCGCACGCGCGGGCGTGCGTAGCACAAGCACGCCGAAGCCGATCGCAGCGACCGCGGCCGCGCCGCCGATCCACGCCCACGCGGGCACGCCGCGCTTGCGCGGCGCCGGCGCGCGCATGCGCGTGGACGGTCGCTGCAGCGTCTCGGCACGCACCCGAACCGACGGGGGCGCCGGCGCCACGGTCGTCTGCGTCACCGTCAGCGGACGCATGATCGTCATCGGCGCCTGGAACGGCTCGTCGGTCGACGCCAGGCCCAGCGACAGCAGCCGCAGGCCGTCGCGCGCGACACGCTCGCCGGTCAGCCCGGGCTCTGCGCCGATCAGGCTATCGAGTGTCCGCCGGCCATCGACCCGCGACAGCAGCTTGCGTTGTGAAAGGCTCAGTCCCGCCGCCGGATGCGCCAGTTCGTCCTGGCCCGCCCGGGTCGGCTTCAGCACGATCGAAAGCGGCACGCCGGCGCCTGTGGCCTTGTCACCCACGTCCATGACGACCTCCCGCGATGAATTACGGATGCGCGCGTCGCGGCAACAGCGCGACGATCCGCGCTTGGCAACATACACTCGATCCGCGCCGGCGGCGCAGCGCATCGACCAAGGAGGCGATCGGTCGAACGGACTAGCATCACTCCCCTCTTTCTCAACCGGGCAGGAAGAACGCGATGAACATGATCGACCGCATCGTGCAGTTTCGTGCCGAGATCCAGGCGATCCGGCGCGACATCCACGCGCACCCCGAGCTGCGCTACGAGGAATTCCGTACCAGCGATGTCGTGGCCGGCAAGCTCGCCGAATGGGGCATCGACGTGCATCGCGGGCTCGGCGGCACTGGCGTGGTCGGCACGATCCGGCACGGCAAATCGAGGAAATCGATCGGCCTGCGCGCCGACATGGACGCGCTGCCGATTCAGGAGACCAACCAGTTCGCGCACCGCTCGCGCCACGATCATCGTATGCACGCCTGCGGCCATGACGGTCACGTCGCGATGCTGCTCGCGGCGGCGAAGTACCTGGCCGAGGCCAGGCCCTTCGACGGCAGCGTGCACCTGATCTTCCAGCCCGCGGAGGAAGGCGGCGCCGGCGCGCAAAAGATGATCGACGACGGTCTGTTCGAGAAGTTCCCGTGCGACGCGGTGTTCGGCATGCACAACTGGCCGAACCTCGCGGTCGGCCAGTTCGGACTGACTCCCGGGCCGATGATGGCTTCTGGCAACCAGTTCGAGATCACGGTCACCGGCAAGGGCTCGCACGCGGCACTGCCACACCTGGGCACCGACCCGGTGTTCGTCGCGGTGCAGATCGTGCAGGGGCTGCAGGGGATCATCACGCGCGCCAAGAAGCCGATCGATGCCGCGGTGCTGTCGGTGACGATCATCAAGGCCGGCGACGCCACCAACGTCGTGCCGGACTTCGCGACGATCGCCGGCACCGTGCGTACGTTCGAGGACCGCGTGACGGACCTGATCGAGGAACGCATGCGCCGCATCGCGCAACTCACCGCCGAGGCGCACGGCGCGACCGCCGCGGTGCAGTTCGACCGCACGTATCCGCCGACCGTCAACCATGCGCGCGAGGCGGAGTTCGCCGCGGGCGTGATGGACGACATCGTCGGCCCGGAGAACGTGATGCGCGGCATCGAGCCGACGCTGGGCTCGGAGGACTTCTCGTTCATGCTGCGCGCCAAGCCCGGCGCGTACGTCTTCATCGGCAACGGCGACGGCTCGCATCGTGCCGCCGGCCACGGCCTCGGGCCGTGCATGCTGCACGGCTCGAGCTTCGACTTCAACGACGAACTGATTCCGCTCGGCGCGACGTACTGGGTGCGGCTGGTGGAGAAGTTCCTGGCGCGTTGAGGTGCGCTGCGGCGCCAGCCCTTGGCTGCCGTTTTGACAGCTCCGCCGCCAAGTAGTACTTTCGTAATACCGATTCGACCGGAGTCGCACGATGACCACGCCGACCGCGCTGAAGCTGCCCGACGAGCTCAAGCAACGCATCGCGCCGCTGGCGCGGGCGGCTGGCAAGTCCGCGCACGCGTGGATGGTAGAGGCGCTCGAAGCGCAGGCGACGCTCGCAGAACTGCGATCCGGATTCATCGAAGACGCGCGCCGCGCCGCCGCCGGAATCGACCGCGGTGCGCCGCTCTACGCGGCCGAGGACGTGCACGCCTACATCGTTGCGCGCGCCGCCGGGCGCGTTGCGCGCCGGCCAGCGCCGGTCAAACGCGCCTCGAAGCACGCCAGCGGCCGCTGACCGGCGATGCCGGCGATCTTCTACAGTGATCGCGCGCTCGACGACTTCGACCGGCTGTTCGATTTCATCGCGCGCAACGATCCGACGGCGGCCGGCCGAGCGGCAGAACTGATCATCGATGCCGTGCGCGTGCTCGAACGACACCCACTGATCGGCCGTCCAGTTCACGGAGAACTGCGTGAACTGCTGATCTCGCACGGACGCAGCGGCTACGTGGCGCTGTATCGATTCAACGCGCCACGGTCGCGGGTGGAGATCCTGGCGCTGCGGCATCAGCGCGAAGCGGGGTTCGGATAGCGGCTGACGCCGTACGAGCCTTAGAACCTCTTAGCCCGCGTCCGCGCGATCGGCGACGCGCAGTTGATGGCGGTCAATCAACTTCGGAGGTGCGCTCCTAACGTGCGAATGAGCGCAGCAACTGCGCCCTTACGGTTGCCGCCCACTGAATGCGCCCGACCGTCATCCGCAAGGATCCCGCTTCGTTCCGCGTTTCGCCACATCTGGCGAACTGGGCCGCGACGCGCACGGCGTTCTCGTGGGCCGAGGCGCGCAAGGCGCTCGCGGGCCTGCCCGGCGGCGCGCTGAACATCGCGCACGAGGCGGTCGAAGTCCATGCACGCGGCGCGCGCGCCGAGCGTGTGGCGATCCGCTGGCTCGGCGCCGACGGCGACGCGATCGAGTTCACGTATGCCGACCTGTCGGCGCTGACGAACCGCTGCGCCAACGCACTGAAGGCAATCGGCCTGCAGCGCGGCGACCGCGTGTTCCTGCTGCTGCCGCGCATTCCGGAGCTGTACATCGCGGTGCTCGGCGCGCTGAAGGCGGGGCTCGCGGTGTCGCCGCTGTTCTCCGCGTTCGGGCCCGAGCCGGTCGCCACGCGCGTCAATCTCGGCGCCGGAACCGCGCTCGTGACCACGCGGCTGCTGTACGAGCGCAAGGTCGCACCCGTGCGCGCGCAGATGCCGACGCTCGCGCACGTGCTGCTGGCCGGCGATCACGGCGGCGAACCCGCGCCCGCCGGCACGATCGCGCTCGATCCGCTGCTCGATGCGGCCGGCGATGCGTTCGACACCGTCGCCACGCGCCCGGACGAGATGGCGCTGCTGCACTTCACCAGCGGCACCACCGGCAAGCCCAAGGGCGCGATCCACGTGCACGAGGCGGTCGTCACGCACTACGCGACCGGCAAGTACGCGCTCGACCTGCACGACGGCGACGTGTTCTGGTGCACGGCCGATCCCGGCTGGGTCACCGGCATGAGCTACGGCGTGATCGCGCCGCTGGTGCATGGCGTGACGATGATCGTCGACGAGGCCGAGTTCGATGCCGAGCGCTGGTACCGCATCCTGCAGCAGCAGCGCGTGAGCGTCTGGTACACGGCGCCCACGGCGATCCGCATGCTGATGAAGGCCGGTGTCGAACTCGCGCGCAATCATCGCTTCGACGCGCTGCGCTTCGTCGCCAGCGTCGGCGAGCCGCTGAACCCGGAAGCCGTGTGGTGGGGACTCGACGCCTTCGGCCTGCCGATCCACGACAACTGGTGGCAGACGGAAACGGGCGGAATCATGATCGCCAACACGCCCGCGTTCGACATCAAGCCGGGCTCGATGGGGCGGCCGTTGCCGGGTGTGGAAGCGTTCGTGGTGCAGCGGCGCAAGCAAGGCGAAACCACCGTCGGCGTCGACGTGGTCGAGACCCCCGACATCGAGGGCGAACTGGCGCTGCGCGCCGGCTGGCCTTCGATGTTCCGCGGCTATCTGAACAACGAGGAGCGCTATCGCAAGTGCTTCGCCGGCGACCTGTACCTCACCGAAGACCTCGTCAAGCGCGACGCCGACGGCTACTTCTGGTTCGTCGGCCGCGCCGACGACGTGATCAAGAGCGCCGGCCACCTGATCGGCCCGTTCGAGGTCGAGAGCGCGCTGATGGAGCACCCCGCCGTGGCCGAGGCCGGCGTGATCGGCAAGCCCGATCCGGTCGTCGGCGAAGCTGTGAAGGCGTTCGTGTCGCTGAAGCCCGGATTCGAGGCGGGCGAGGCGCTGCGGCGCGAACTGCTCGGCCATGCGCGCAAGCGCCTCGGCCCTGCGGTGGCGCCGAAGGAGATCGATTTCACCACCGCGTTGCCGCGCACGCGCAGCGGCAAGATCATGCGGCGGTTGCTGCGCGCGCGCGAGCTGGGATTGCCCGAGGGCGATACCTCGACGCTGGAGGCGGGCGCGCAGCCAGGCTGAATATGGAGGGCATCATGCGCAGGATCCTGATCGTCTATCACTCTCGCACCGGCAACACGCGCCGCGTGGCGCAGGCGCTCGCGCAGCGGCTCGACGCCGATGTCGACGAGATCCGCATCGTGCAGCCGATGGCAGGCGCGCTCGGCTACGCGTTCTGCGCGCTCGAGGCGATCGCGCGGCTCGAGCCGGCGCTGCGGCCGATGAAGAAGGATGCGGCCGCGTACGACCTCGTCGTGGTCGGCACACCGGTGTGGTTCTGGAGCCTGTCGAGCCCAGTGCGAAGCTGGCTCACGCGGCACCGGATGCAAGGACGCACCGCGTTCTTCTGCACGATGGGCGGCTCGGGCGCGCGGCGCGTGTTCTGCACGATGGCGCAGCTCGCGGATCGCGAACCGGTCGCCACGCTGGCGCTGACCGATCGCGAAGTCGCGGCCGGCGGCGACAAGCTCGACGCGTTCGTGCGGCAGTTGCAGTCGGGCGCACCGCGCCGGCCGCGCCGCACGCCGCGCGTGCAGCCGGCGCACGCGGCGGGATGAGCGAATGCAGATGTGATGGACGCCGCGATGACCCCGAAGCTGAAGGACCGCGTCCGCCGCGCGCGGCGGATCGCCGCCAGGGTTCTGCTGCTGGCCGCGCTGCTGGTGATCGCCGAAGTGGCGGGGCAGGAAATCGCGCTGCCGCCGGCGCAGACCGAAGGCGGCAAGCCGCTGCTGCAGGCGCTGAAGGAGCGGCACAGCACGCGCAGCTTCGCCGAGCAGCCGCTGCCGGCGCAGGTGCTGTCGAACCTGCTGTGGGCCGCATTCGGCGTCAACCGTCCCGACGGCCATCGAACCGCGCCGTCGGCGCGCAACGCGCAGGAGATCGATGTCTACGTGGCGCTGCGCGAAGGGCTGTATCTGTACGACGCCGGCGCGCACGCGCTGAAGCTCGCCGTGGCGCGCGACCTGCGCGCCCTCGCCGGTACGCAGCCGCATGCGCGCGAAGCGCCGGTCACGCTGGTCTATGTCGCCGACGAAGGGCGGATGGGCCGCGGCGACGAGGAGACGCGCCGCAGCTTCGCCGCGGCCGACACCGGATTCATCGCGCAGAACGTGTATCTGTACTGCGCGTCGGAGGGACTCGGCAGCGTGGTGTACGCCTCGATCGACCGCGAGCGCTTCGCTCAGGCCGCGGGATTGAAGCCGCGGCAGAAGATCACGCTGGCGCAGTCGGTCGGATATCCGAATCGCTGAGGATGCGCCGATGACACCGGAAGACCTGTCGCGCTTCACCACCGACGTGAGACAGTACGCGCGCGGGTTCTGCCTCACGCGCGTGCGCGACATGGTGCGCATCCGCCGGCTCGAAGAACGCTGCGCGGAGCTGTACGGCGCGGGCAGGATCCGAGGCTTCCTGCACCTTTACATCGGCGAGGAAGCGGTCGCCGCGGGCGTGCTGCCGAACCTGGCGCGCGACGACGCGGTGGTCGCGACCTATCGCGAGCACGGCCAGGCGCTGCTGCGCGGCGTGCCGATGAACGCGATCATGGCCGAGATGTTCGGCAAGGTCGAAGGCTGCTCGCGCGGGCGCGGCGGGTCGATGCATCTGTTCGATGCCGCGACGCGCTTCTACGGCGGCAACGCGATCGTCGGCGGGGGGCTCCCGCTCGCGGTGGGGCTGGCGCTGGCGGACAAGATGACCGGACGCAAGGGGCGAGTGACAGCGTGCTTCTTCGGCGAGGGCGCGGTCGCCGAAGGCGTGTTCCACGAATCGCTGAACCTCGCGGCGCTGTGGCGGCTGCCGGTGCTGTTCCTGTGCGAGAACAACCTGTACGCGATGGGCACGGCGCTGGCGCGCTCCGAGTCGCAGATCGACCTGACGAAGAAGGCGGCGAGCTACGGCATCGCTACCCGCCACATCAACGGCATGAACGTGCTCGCGGTGCACGAGGCGGCGCAGGCCGCGATCGAGGCGGTGCGCGCCGACGGCCTGCCGAGCTTCGTCGAGTTCCACACCTACCGCTTCCGCGCGCACTCGATGTTCGACGCGGAGCTGTATCGCAACAAGGACGAGGTCGAACGCTGGAAGCAGCACGGCCCGATCCACACCTTCACCGACCGGCTGAAGGCGGCCGGCATGATGACCGAGGACGACTTCGCCGCGATCGACCGCGACGCGCTCGCCGAGGTCGAGGGGGCGGTCGCGTTCGCCGAGGCCGGCACGTGGGAGCCGGTCGAGCAACTGACGCGCGACGTCACCACGCCGGCCACGTGAGAGGAACCCGGTATGAAACCCCTCCTCGTCGTCTACGGCACCACCGAAGGCCACACGCGCAAGGTGGCCGAGTTCATCGCCGAGAGGCTGCGCCGCGCCGGCAGAAGCGTGGACCTCGTCGACAGCGCGAGCCCGGCTGCCGCGCAGGTGGCGCCGATCTACGCCGGCGCGTTCATCGGCGGCTCGCTGCACGAGGGCAGGCACCAGTCGTCGCTGGCGCATTTCATCAAGGCCAATTCCGCGTGGCTGAACGCGATTCCGACCGCGTTCTTCTCGGTCAGCCTGTCGATGGCCGGCGACAACGAGGGATGGCGCGTCGAAGCGCAGCGGCTCGCCGGGAAATTCCTCGCTGACACCGGCCTGAACGCCGGCATGGTGCGGCTGGTCGCCGGCGCGCTGACGTACAGCCAGTACGACTTCCTGAAGCGCCGGATCATGAAGTCGATCGCGCAGAAGGCCGGCGGCAGCACCGACACCGCGCGCGACACCGAGTACACCGACTGGGACGACCTTGCGCGCTTCGTCGACCAATATCTGGCCGCAACGCGCGGCGAGGAACGCAAGGCCGCGTGACGATGACGCACACCACCTACCGCGAGGCGCTGCGCGCCGCCCATCACGAGGCGCTGACCCGCGATGCGCGCGTGTTCATCATGGGCGAGGACGTCGGCCGCTACGGCGGCTCGTACGCGGTGACGAAGGGCTTCTACGACGAATTCGGCCCCGAGCGCATCCGCGATACGCCGCTGTCGGAGCTCGCCTTCGTCGGCGCCGGCATCGGCGCGGCGCTGGGCGGCCTGCGGCCGATCGTCGAGGTGATGACGGTCAACTTCTCGCTGCTCGCGCTCGACCAGATCGTCAACAGCGCGGCGACGCTGCGCCACATGTCGGGCGGGCAGTTCTCGATTCCGCTGGTGATCCGCATGGCCACCGGCGCAGGCCGGCAACTGGCCGCACAGCATTCGCACAGCCTCGAGGTCTGGTACGCGCACATTCCCGGCATCAAGGTGCTGGCGCCGGCCACGCTCGAGGACGCGCGCGGCATGCTGGCACCCGCGCTCGCGGATCCCGATCCGGTAGTGATGTTCGAGCACGCGCAGCTTTACAACCTCGAAGGGGAACTCCCCGATCCGCCGCCCGCGGTCGACATCGCGCACGCGGCGGTGCGCCGCGCGGGAACGAGGGTGTCGATCATCACCTATGGCGGCAGCCTGCCGCGCGCGCTCGCCGCGGCGGAAGAACTGGCGCGCGACGGCATCGAGGCCGAAGTGGTCGACCTGCGCGTGTTGCGCCCGCTTGACTGGGACACGGTGGTCGCGTCCGTGCGCAAGACGCGGCGCGCACTGATCGTCGACGAAGGCTGGAAGACCTGCAGCCTTGCCGCCGAGGTCATGGCGGGGCTGGTGGAACGCGCGTTCTACGACCTCGACGCCCCGCTGGCGCGCGTGTGCACCGAGGAAGTGCCGATTCCGTATCCGAAGCATCTCGAAGAGGCTGCGCTGCCGATGCCGCCGCGGATCGTCGCGGCGGCGAAGTCGCTGTGCACGCAGCGGTAGAAGAGGACTGATTCACCACAGAGAGCACAGAGAACACGAAGGAAGACGAATTCCGACAGAAGCTCTGCTCTGTGCTCTCTGTGTTCTCTGTGGTGAACAACGCCCATCCAATGATCGAATTCAGACTGCCCTCCCTCGGCGCCGACATGGACGAAGGCACGCTGCTCGAATGGCGCGTGCAGCCCGGCGACGCGGTCAGGCGCGGGCAGATCGTGTGCGTGGTCGACACGGCAAAAGCCGCGATCGACGTCGAGTGCTGGCAGGAAGGCGTGGTGCAGGCACTGCTGATCGAGCCCGGCACGAAGATCCCGGTCGGCACGCTGATGGCGGCGCTGCGCGCGCCGGACGAGAGCGCCGAAGCGGTCGAACGCGCGCTCGCGGCGCTGAAGGCGAAAGAAGCAGGGGCGAAGCCGCTGGCGCCGGCGCCGGCGATTGCCGAGCCGCATCTCGTCACGACGGTTCCCCCGCCCACGCGGCTGCGCGTCTCGCCCGCTGCGCGCAAGCGCGCCGACGAACTGCACATCGACCTCACCTCGATCGCCGGCAGCGGCCCGGACGGCGCGATCACGATCCTCGACGTCGAGGCTGCCGCGCGCGCGGCGCCGCCCAAGCCCGCGCCCGCACCCGTGGCCGCGCGCGCCGAGGAGATGCGACGCGTGATCGCCGCCGCGATGGCACGCTCCAAGCGCGAGATCCCGCACTATTACCTGTCCGAGGATGTTCCGCTGGCCGCGGCGACGGCGTGGCTGGCGCAGGAGAACGCGCAGCGCCCCGTGACGAACCGGCTGCTGCTCGCGCCGCTGCTGCTGAAGGCGGTGGCAGCGGCGCTGCGCCGGTATCCGGAACTGAACGGCTATTTCCGCGACGGCGCGTTCGGCGCCTCGGCCGCGATCCACATCGGCGTGGCGATCTCGCTGCGCGCCGGCGGCCTGGTGACGCCGGCGCTGCACGATGTCGACCGCAAGGATGTCGACACCGTCAACCGCGAACTGCTCGACCTGACGCAGCGCACGCGCGCAGGCTCGCTGCGGCTGGCGGAGCTGACCGATGCGACGATCACGGTGACCAGCCTCGGCGACCGCGGCGTCGGAGCGGTATTCGGCGTGATCTATCCGCCGCAAGTGGCGATCGTCGGCTTCGGCCGCGTGACCGACCGGCCGTGGGTCGACGGCGGCGAAGTGCGCGCGGTGCCGGTAATCTGCGCCAGCCTGGCGGCCGACCACCGCGTCAGCGACGGCCATCGCGGCGGCCTGTTCCTGGCCGCGGTGCGCGACCGGCTGCAGGCGCCCGAGGAACTGGTGAAGGAGGTCAGCGCGTGAACCGCGAAGAACTGAAGGAGGCGATCGTCGACACGCTGCTGTCGATCGCGCCCGAGATCGATGCCGCGCGGCTCGCCGCGGACAAGCCGTTCCGCGACCAGACGGACCTCGATTCCGCGGACTGGCTCAATTTCCTGGTCGCGCTGCACGCTCGCATCGGCGTCGACATTCCCGACGCCGACGCGGCCAGGCTCAACACGCTCGACAAGCTGCTCGACTACTGCGAGCGCAAGCGGTGAAGCGCGCATCGCTGTGGCCGCGCGCCAGCCGCGCGCAGGTGAAAGCGCTGCTGTGCGACATCGACGGCACGATCACGCGCGACGGGCGCCTGCCCGCGTCCGCCTATCGCGCGCTGGAACAGCTTCACGACGCCGGGCTGCTCGTCATTCCAGTGACCGGGCGGCCGGCCGGCTGGTGCGACCTGATCGCGCGCTTCTGGCCGGTGGCAGCAGTCGTCGGTGAGAACGGCGCGTTCTACTTCCGCTACGACCACGCGGCGCGGCGGATGACTCGCCGGTACGCGCGCAGCGACGCCGAGCGCGCGCACGATCGCGAGCGGCTCACTGCGATCGGCGCCGAGGTGCTGCAGGCGGTGCCGGGCACCGCGCTCGCCGCCGACCAGGCGTATCGCGAAGCCGACCTCGCGATCGACTGGTGCGAGGACGTGCCGGCGCTGCCGCCGCGCGAGGTGCAGCGGATCGTCGATCGGCTGCACGCGCACGGTCTGACGGTCAAGGTCAGCTCCATCCACGTGAACGCCTGGTTCGGCCGCTACGACAAGCTGACGATGGCGCGCCGGCTGCTGCGGGAGCAGTTCGGCATCGATGCGGACGCCGAGCGCGAGCGCGTCGCCTTCGTCGGCGACTCGCCCAACGACGAGCCGATGTTCGCGTACTTCCCCAATTCGATTGCGGTGGCCAACATCGCCCAGTTCGCCGCTGCCATCGAGCACAAGCCGGCTTACGTGACGCGCGGCGCGGAGGGCATCGGGTTCGCGGAGCTGGCGCGGCTGCTGCTCGCCGCGCGAAAGCAAGGTTGAGGTTTACGGAAGTGCTCTCCCTCACCTCATCCCCTCTCCGGAGGGGCGGAGGCGGGGTTTCGCGAAGCGCGAGCTTCGCGCCGCCGCAGCGACGCGCGCCTGCAAGCGCGCGGCTCCGGGGCTCCGCATCCCTCTCCCTCCGGGAGAGGGACCGAGGGTGAGGGAAACAACACCTGCACACCACGCGCGACCCCGCCGCTGACCCGCATCAACCGCCGCGCAATCCTTCGCGCCTAGCATGCAGCCATGTCAAAGGTCGGAGTCATCGGCGGCGGCGCGTTCGGCACGGCGATGGCCTGCGTGCTGCGCCGGCGCGGACATGACATCACGCTGTGGGCACGCGAGCCCGAGGTCGCCGAGTCGATCAATCGGGACCGCTGCAACGCGATCTTCCTGCGCAACGTGCCACTGCCGGAGGGAATCGTCGCGACCACCGACATGCACGCGGCGGTGCGCGGCGCGCGCTTCGTCGTTTTGGCGCCGCCGGCGCAGCACATGCGCAGCGTGACGACCGCGCTGCGCGCCGGGCTTGCCAGGGGCACACCGGTCGTGACCTGCTCGAAGGGCATCGAACGCGGCACGAGCGCGCTGATGTCGCAAGTGCTGGCCGACACGCTGCCGGATTCGCAGGTCGCGGTGCTGTCGGGGCCGTCGTTCGCGGCCGAAATCTCGCTCGAGCTGCCGACCGGCGTCACGCTCGCGTGTGACGACCCCGTGCTCGGCGAGCACCTGGAATCCGCGATCGGAAGTCCGCGCTTTCGCGTGTATCTGTCCGACGACGTCATCGGCGCGCAGGTCGGCGGCGTGATGAAGAACGTGCTGTCGATCGCGTGCGGCATCGCCAACGGCAGGAAGCTCGGCAACAACGCGCGCGCCACGCTGGTGGCACGCGGGCTGGCCGAAACCGTGCGGCTCGGGCTGGCGCTCGGCGCGCGGCTCGAGACGTTCCTCGGCCTGTCCGGCATCGGCGACATCGACCTGTCGTGCAACAGCCCACAGTCGCGCAACATGTCGCTCGGCGTGGCGCTCGGCGAAGGCCGCCGGCTGGCCGACATCCTGGCCGAGCGCATCACCGTGCAGGAAGGCGTGCACTCGGCCGAAGGCGTGGTCGCGCTGGCGACGCGGCTCGGCGTCGACATGCCGATCACGCGGGCGATCGACCAGGTTCTAAACCACGACGCCGAACTCGACCGTATGATCGCCGCGCTGCTCGCGCTGCCGTTCGGGGTCGAGACGGCGGTCGTGCCGATGCTGCAGCGGCACCACGCCGCGCCGCATGGCTGAAGTCCACTCGGAGGAGAGCACCATGAGCTTCACACGCAGGGAAATGATCCAGGCGTCGGCTTCGGCCGCCGCTCTCGCTACGCTGTCGCCCGCGCTGGCGCAGGCGCCGATCGAGGACGAACTGAACCTGATCACGCCGGTAGCCAAGACGCTGACCGATCCGCTGCTCGCCGACTTCACGAAGTTCGCGAAGGAGAAGTGGAACGTCACGCTGCGCGCCAGCGCGCTGGCGGCCGGCACGCCGGTCGCGTACGGGCAGATCACCGAATGGAAGGGCCGACCGCAGGCCGACATCTTCTGGGGCGGCGAAAGCGCGCTGTTCGACAAGCTCGCCGACCAGAACCTGCTCGCCAGGCTCGAGCTGCCGAAGGCGGTGATCGACGCGGTGCCGGCGAGCATCGGTAAGCCCAAGCCGATTCCGCTGAAGGACCCGCGCGGCTTCTGGACCGGCACCGTGCTCGAGCCCTACGGCCTCGTGTATCACCCGAAGCTGCTGCAGCGGCTGGGCGTGGCCGCGCCGAAGGACTGGGACGACCTGCTCAATTCCAAGCTGAAAGGTCAGATCGCCCAGTGCGCGCCGACGCGCTCGTCGAGCAGCCACGCGACGTACGAAGTGATCCTGCAGCGCGACGGCGACGACAAGGGCTGGGAGTTCCTGCGGCGGCTCGGCGCCAACACCGGCATCTTCACCGCGCGCAGCCGCGACGTGCCGTCGGTGGTCGCCAAGGGCGAATTCGCGGCCGGCTTCGCGGTGCCGAGCTACATGGCGTTCGAGGACCGGCTGGCCGGCTTCGACCTGAAGTACGTCGCGCCGAAGACCGCGTGGATCACGCCGGAACCGATCGCCGTGCTGGCCGGCTGCAAGCATCCGAAGGCCGCGCTGGCGTTCATCGAATACGTGCTGACCGAGCGCGGCCAGCGCGTGGCGATGGAGCGCGGCGTGTTTCCGATCACGCCCAAGTACCGCGTGCAGGGCGCGCCCGGCTCGACCGCGGAGATGGCAGTCGAGTTCACCGGCGGGCTGCGCTCGTATTTCGACGTCGAAGTGAACAACATCTACGACGACGATGTGGCGCAGAAGCGCTACGAGAAGGTCAACGAGACCTACCGCAAGGAGATTGAATCGGTGGCCGATCAGTTGAAGAAGAAATACTGACCATCGAGTGTCATTCCCGCGCACGCGGGAATCCAGCGGATTCACCGGAGTTCCCTGGATGCCCGCTTCCGCGGGCATGACACGCGCTCCGCAAGAAGAACAGTCGGGGGAGAGTGCGTGCGCATCGAAGCAAAAGAACTCACCAAGCGCTTCGGAACCCTGGCGGTCGTCAGTGACGCGAGCTTCGTCATCGAGGAGGGGGAGATGTTCACCCTCCTCGGGCCATCCGGCTGCGGCAAGACCACGCTGCTGCGGCTGATCGCCGGCTTCTACGCACCCGACGGCGGCGAGATCCGCTTCGACGGCAAGCGGGTGAACGACGTGCCGCCGCACGAACGCGGCATCGGCATGGTGTTCCAGAACTACGCGCTGTGGCCGCATATGACGGTCAACGACAACGTCGGCTATGGGCTGAAGCTGCGCCGGCTCGCCGGCAAGGAGATCGCGCAGCGCGTGCAGGGTGCGCTCGAGAAGGTGCGCCTGAGCGGACTGGGCGAGCGCTATCCGGGGCAGCTTTCGGGCGGCCAGCAGCAGCGCGTGGCGCTGGCGCGCGCGCTGGTGCTCAGCCCCAAGATCCTGCTGCTCGACGAGCCGCTGTCGAACCTCGACGCCAAGATCCGCATCCAGGTGCGGGCCGAAATCCGCAGGCTGCAGAAGGAACTGGGCATCACGACCGTCTACGTCACGCACGACCAGGAGGAGGCACTGACGCTGTCGGACAAGATCGCCGTGTTCAACCAGGGCCGCGTGTTCCAGATCGGCGCGCCGAAGGAACTGTACGAGCGGCCGCGCAACCGCTTCGTCGCTGACTTCATCGGCATCAATAACCTGATCGAAGGCAAGGTGAGCCTGACCGGGACGGCCGAACTCGTCACCGTGCAGACTTCGCTCGGCGCTCTGCGCGCGGTACCGAACGGCAAGTTCGGTGTCGGCGACCGGTGCGTGGTGTGCGTGCGGCCCGAAATCATCGCGATCGGCGATGGCAGTACGACGGCGGACAACGTCGCCGGCGGCAAGGTCGTGTTCGCGGCGTACCTCGGCAACACGCTGCGCTATGACGTCGAACTGGCGCCGGGCATCGTCTTCAAGGCCGACATCCGCGACCCATGGCACCACCGGGAGATGCCGACCGGCACCGCGGTAACGCTCGGCTTCCCGGCGCGCAGCACGGTCGCGATCCCGGCGGATTGAAGGCGACCTGATTGGCGATGAACCTCAGCAACTCGACGTCATTCCCGCGCAAGCGGGAATCCAGTGTCTTTATCTCGCGAGACACTGGGTCCCCGCCTTCGCGGGAACGACGAACGCGTGGCGCGCAGCACGGTCGCGATCCCGGCCGATTGACCAGTCCATGAAACCGCCGCGCGCATCGCTCGGGACGCTGGGCTTCCTGCTGATCTGGGCGTTCCTGCTGCTGTTCGTGTTCTATCCGCTGACGCGCATCTTCTACGACGCGTTCAGCGACGAGGCCGGGCGCGTCACGCTCGCCAACTTCGCCGAGTTCTTCGCCGACTCGTTCTACCTGCGCTCGCTGTGGAAGTCGCTCGCGCTCGGCGTCGGCGCGGTGATCACGACTTCGATCGTCGGCATCGCGGTCGCGTTCCTGCTGATCCGCTACGAATTCCCGTACCGCAACGCGTTCTCGTACCTGACGATGCTGCCGATGATCCTGCCGCCGCTGGTCGGCGTGCTCGGCTTCGTCTTCATCCTCGGCCGCGCCGGCACGCTGAACGTGATCCTGATGGACTGGTTCGGCCTCGAGGAGCCGGTGAACTTCATGTACGGCGTGCACGGCGTGCTGCTGGTGGAGACCGTGCACCTGTTCCCGATGATGACGCTGTCGATCCTCGATGCGCTGTCGCGCGTCGACCCGTCGCTGGAGGAGGCGGCTCAGGGCATGGGCGCGAACGGCTGGCGCCGCTTCCGCGACGTGACGCTGCCGCTGACCACGCCGGGCTACGTGTCGGGCGCGCTGCTGGTCTTCATCTGGACCTTCGCCGACTTCGTCACGCCGCTGGTGGTCGGCGTGCAGGACCTGCTCGCCGCGCAGGCGTACCTGAACATCGTGCAGTTCGTCGACCGGCGCATCTTTCGCATGGGCATCGTGATCTCGGCGCTGCTGGTGCTGCTGGCGATCTTCTTCGTGCTCGCCGCGCGCCAGTACGTGGCGATCAAAGACTACAGCTCGCTCGCGTATTCGAAGGTCGAGCGCCGGCCGCTCGGCCCGGTCCAGCGCTGGCTGGCGGTCGGATTCCTGTCGGCGCTGATGTTCATCTCGCTCATCCCGCAGATCGGCGTGCTGCTGGCGGCGGTCGGCCGCGGCTGGGCGCTGACGCCGGTGCCGCTGCACTACACGATGGAGTTCTTCGAGCAGGTGAGCGTCGAGACGCCGAAGTTCATCACCAACTCGCTGGTGTTCTGCGCCATCGCCGTCTTCATGTGCCTGCTGATCGGCGTGCCGATGGCGTGGATCATGGGCCGCACGCAGGCGCCGGGGCGCGGCTCGATGGACGCGCTGACCACGCTGATGCTGGCGATCCCGGGCACCGCGGTCGGCATCGCCTACGTGCGCGCGTTCAACTTCCCGCTGCCGTGGATCGGCGAGCCGCTGACCGGCCTGTGGTTCATCCTGCCGCTGGTGCTGGCGGTGCGGCGGCTGCCATACACGGTGCGCGGAAGCTACTCGTCGCTGCTGCTGGTGCACAAGTCGATGGAAGAGGCGGCGGAGAACGTCGGCGCGACCAAGCTGCGCGTGTTCCGCGACATCACGGTGCCGCTGGTGTGGAAGGGGATCCTGGTCGGGGCGCTGTTCTCGTTCATCACGTCGATCCAGGAGGCGTCGTCGACGATCTTCCTCACCATGGGCGGCAAGGAGATGATCCCGTTCGGGATCTTCAGCTTCTACATCGCCGGCTCGCAGAGCCAGGCGGCCGCGCTCGGAGTGATCCTGATCGTGCTGTGCGCGGTGAGCCTGTTCATCGTCAACCGCATCGCCGGCACGCGCGTCGGCGGATTGTTCGGATAGGGACGTCGGCCTGGGAGGGGCGGCGAGGCGCTCGCCTCACGGCGACGGGCCAATCGCCCTCTCGCCAATCCTCGCTGACGCTGAGGATGTGTCGTGACCCACTGAAGTCACGAGCGTCTCGACCGCGAACAAAGTGTGCCGGCCCGCGCGACGCATCTGTTGACCGCGCGCAGGTTCGAGGTCGATGCGTTCGCCGCCGCGATTCGGCGCACCTCGACCACGGGTGTCGAACGCCGGCGCGCTCGGCACAGGTTCGCTGCCGGCGATGTGAGCGGCAGACCACCCGCACCAGGTTGTCATTGACGCGCGCAAAGTTCCCGCATGGTCACGCGCACAACGTGGGCATTCGACGCTCGTTGCACTGCATGCGGACGCACGCGTTCGCGCCGGAGAACCTGAAGTGCTTGACGCGAAACATGGGCCCGCTGCCGCAACGAATTGATACTCGCCGCATGGAAATATCAGAGCGCCAGCGCGGTCGAACAACACAGGAAGAGCGAGGGTCTGCTCGGACTTGCGTGCCGCCGATCGAATGCGATCGCGGGACGCGGCAACCTGGAGGTGCATATGAGCGTCTGCTCGACCTGTGGTTCTGACTGGCCGCCCAACAGCATGGCGGCGATCTGCGTGCAACTGACAGGCGAATGCCTGTGGTGTCACTTCGGTCCTACGCGCCACGGCGCCGGCACCGAAGACGAACTGGCTGCCGTCCGCGCTGAATACCGTCGACGCAAGGCGACCATCGAGTACGTCACCACAGCCGTGCTCGGCTGAACGGCGCGATCCCGCATCGGCGTTCTGCCAATGCGCGCCACGGCGCGCGAGGGCCGCACCCGGCGGCAGGCCGTTCAGCGCTTGTTGGCGACCAGCATCTTGCCGTCGGCCTCGGCCACGAGGTCGCCGTGCTGGTTCTCGCAGCGCGCCTTCATCACCACGATGCCGCCGTCGTGCGCCGGCTTGTCGTGCCGCTCGGTCACGGTCCACGTCGTGCGCAGCGTGTCGCCGGGGCGCACCGGCGCCTTGAACCGGCAGTTGTGCTCCAGATAGGCGATCGCGGTGCCGTGGAAGTACATGCCGGCAGGCGCCGACACCAGCGCGCCCGTGAACGTCCCGTGCAGCACGCGGCCGCCGAGGCGCGACTTGGTCGCGTGCGCATCGTCGACATGCAGCGGATTGAAATCGCCGAACAGGCCGGCCGCGAGCACGAGATGCGTTTCGGTGACCGTCAGCGAAGTCCCGAACGTGTCGCCCACGCGCGTTTCGTTGAACCATTTGCCGGTGAACATCGATGCCCTCCGAGTTTGCGCTGTCGATCCCCCGTCACCTCACGCCGCGAACTCGACCGTCAGCCCCGGCAGCTCGATGCCTTCGAGCACCGTGCTCCACGTCTGTCCTGGGCGAATCGGCAGCGCGCGCGTCAGCGTGCCGGTGGTGACGATCTCGCCCGGCGCGAGCGGCGGCATCTGCGGCTGCCCTGCCAGCACCTTCAACAGATGTGCGATCGCCGCCAGCGGACTGCCGAGCACGTTGGCGCCGCCGCCGTGATCGCGCAGTTCGCCATTGCACGATAGCGCGACCGTGAAGCGCGCGAGTTTCGCAACGAGGTCCGACCCGAGCTCGTCGACGCGCCTGGGCGCGCCGAGCAGGTAATGCCCGTGCAACGCGTTCTGCGCGATCGTGTCGGCGGCGGCGAACTTCCAGTCGGGGAAGTTCGACTGCACGAGCTCGAAGCCGTGCGCGACCCAATCGACGCACGCGAGGATCGCCGCCGGGTCGCCGCTGGCCGGCGGCGCAGCCTTGAAGCGGAACGCGATCTCCGGCTCGATGCGCGGCTGCGCCAGGTGACCGATGCGAACGGTCGCGTGCTGATCGACCGCGTAGCTCACCGTCGACTCATACATGAAGCCCCAGATCGGCGCGTACACGCCGTACTCGGGCCAGATTTTGAAGTTGGTGAAGCCGATCTTGCGGCCGACCGGCTTCCAGCCCGCGCGCAGCCGCATTTCGTGCAGCGAGCGCGAAGCTTCGAACGCGGCGGCCTGATCGAAGCCGGCCACGCGGCCCGTGAATGGCGTGATCAGTTGCGCGCCGTCCTGCGCCGCCTTCACTTCGCGCGCGATCTGCTCAGCGTTCATCGGGTTGTCGCACTATCGGGTTGTCGCACAATGGCGAAGTCGACCGGGAGTGGCCATGAATCTGCACCACATGCTGAAGATACGCGCCGCCGAAAGCAAGCCGCTGCGCGTCGGGCTGATCGGCGCCGGCAAGTTCGGCGCGATGTATCTGGCGCAGGTGCCGCGCACGCCGGGCGTGCACCTCGCCGGGATCGCCGATCTGTCGCTCGCCAATGCGCGCGCGAGTCTCGAACGCATCGGCTGGAAGCCGGAGCAGTTCGGCGCCACCTCGCTCGACGACGCGCTCGCGCGCGGCAACACGCACCTGACCGAGGACTGGCGCACGCTCGTTGCACACCCGGCGCTCGACATCGTCGTCGAATGCACCGGCCATCCGCCGGCCGCGGTCGAGCATTGCCTGGGCGCGTTCGCGCAAGGCAAGCACGTGGTCAACGTGACGGTCGAGGCCGACGCGTTCTGCGGCCCGCTGCTGGCGCGCAAGGCGGCCGAGGCCGGCGTCGTCTACAGCCTCGCGTACGGTGACCAGCCGGCGCTGATCTGCGATCTGGTCGACTGGGCGCGCGCGGCGGGCTTCCCGGTGGTCGCGGCCGGGCGCGGCCACAAGTGGCTGCCGCACTTCTGCGAATCCACGCCCGACACGGTGTGGGGCAACTACGGACTGACGCCCGAGCAGGCGAAGGTCGGCGGGCTGAATCCGAAGATGTTCAACTCGTTCCTCGACGGCTCCAAGCCCGCGATCGAATCGACCGCCGTGTGCAACGCGACCGGGCTCGCCGCACCGCCCGACGGGCTGACTTTTCCACCGGCATCGGTCGACGACATCCCGTTCGTGTGCCGGCCGATCGCCGAGGGCGGCGTGCTGCACCGGAAGGGCCAGGTCGAGGTGATCTCGTCGCTGGAGAAGGACGGCCGCGCGATCCCGTACGACATCCGCATGGGCGTATTCGTCGTGTTCGAGGGCGAGACCGAGTACGTCCGCAACTGCTTCAAGGAGTACATGGTGCGCACCGACCCGACCGGCCGCTACGCGTGCCTGTACAAGCGCTGGCACCTGATCGGGCTGGAACTGGGCATCTCGGTCGCCTCGGTCGGATTGCGGCGCGAGCCGACCGGTGTCGCGACCGGCTTCAACGCCGACGTGGTCGCGACCGCGAAGCGCGACCTGAAGGCCGGCGAGATGCTCGACGGCGAAGGCGGCTACACGGTGTGGGGCAAGCTCTTCCAGGCGGCCAAGTCGCTCGCGATCGGCGGCCTGCCGCTCGGGCTCGCGCACAACGTGAAGCTGCTGCGCGACGTGAAGAAGGGCCAGTCGCTGACGTGGGCCGACGTCAAAATGGACGAGACGCTGCCCGCGTACAGGGTGCGACGCGAGATGGAGGCGTGGTTTCGCGCGCGCTGACCGCGGCGCTGCACCGCGGTCAGCTCTCGATCATTTGCTGGCAAATCGGTGCGCGCGCGCGGCTTCGAGCTGATCGTTGATGCAGCTTTCGCGCGCCGACGCGTACTTGTGCTCGGAGCAGGCGCGTTCGGCGGCGACGACCTTCTCGAACGGCATGCCTTCGCGCTGGAACAGCCAGGCGACCGCGGTGAGCGAGCCGACCGCGACCACGGCTGAAATCGCGGCGGCGAAGGCGAGCGTCAGGCCACGCGGCTGACTCAAGTTCGGTTGGGCGTTCATGTCGGTCTCCGGTGGGGTGCGGCCTCCGTGGCAGTCGCGGCGGCATGCTGCGGCGGCTGGAGTGACCCTGAGTTGCCGCCGGCCGGAGAAGGGTTCAATCCGGCGTCAGAAGCGGCCGCCCAGTCCGTAGCGCACGCGCATCGGATAGGCGCGGAACACCAGCGCCGCGCCCGCGGTGAAGAGCGCCACCGCGAGCAGGATCACGAGCAGGCGCAGATACGGCTGTCCCAAGGCGACGCGCTCGCCGACGAACGCGGCCAGCGCACGCAGCCATTCGAGGCTGCCTCCGAGCAGCGCGACCTGCACCGTGCGCGCGGCCCACGCGCGCGGAACGATGAGCAGCGCGTTCAGCACCATCGCGGCCAGCGCCAGCGGCCACAGGCCGGAGCGGTAGAAATGCGCGGCGAGCAGCAGCAGGGCAAGGGCGGGAACGAGCGCGAGCGCGAAGGTCTTCATCGGGTTCCGGTCTCTACCACCGGTCGTCCCCGCGCAAGCGGGGACCCAGTGACTTTCACTCGGAGCCGCCGGATTCCCGCTTCCGCGGGAATGACACATCGCGTGCGTCGGGGTGACAGACCGATTCAATGCTTCAGCACGCACTTGGCGTACAGATCCCCAAGGCGGCCTTGCGGATCGTAGCGGGCCTTCAGCCGTCGGTACGCGTCGCCGCCGTACGCGGCGTCGAATTCCTCGCGCGTGAAGTAGCTGTCGGAGTACAGCGACTTGATGCCGCCCAGTTCGCTCGCCTCGCGCTCGATCAGCCGGTTGAAGTGGCCGCGCGGATGCGGCGCGCGCGTGCGCTTGACGTCCCAGAAACCGAAGTTCACGTACGGCGTCTTTGCACGCGGGAACAGCGCGAAACGATCGCAGTCCGGCGTGGCGCCGATCGGGCAGATCCACAGCGGCAGCAGGCCGATCTCGCGCAGGTAGAAATCGAGGAACTCGTTCGCGCGCGCCAGCGGAATGTCGACGTCCTGGATGATCGACTCGCGGTGCCAGCCGGAGAATCGCTCCAGCCGCCGCAGCAGGCCGACGCGGCTGTTCCAGCGCATGATGCGCTGGTAGGTGCGCGAGTTCAGCCGCTCGCGGCCGTACAGGCGCCGCAGCAGCGGGTTCTGCGCGCCGAGGTTCTTCGAGCACCAGAACCAGTCGGTGTCCCAGCGCCACACATAGTCGCGCGCGGTCAGGTAATCGAGCTCGCGTTCACGCAGCGAGCGGTAGTAGATGTTTCCGTACGTGTAGTCGGACGCATACGGCGCGGTCGCGACGAAGCGCGCCGTGTTGAGCACCAGCTCGTCGCGGCCGAACACGACGCCGTCGACGAAGTCGGCTGCATCTTCGTTGCTTTGCGCGCAAGCGGCGGCGAGCTGCGCGAAGAATTCGTCGGCGCGCTCGCAGCGCCGGTGCTCGACCGCGACGTAGGGCTTGACCGCGATCGTGCGCGCGCGCACGCGCAGCGCGTAGCCGAGCGTGCCGTACGAGTTGGGGAAGCCGAAGAAGAGATCGGCGTGCTCGTTGTCCGGCCGCGCGGCCACGACGTCGCCGGTGCCGGCGAGCGCGTCGAACCCGAGCACCGTGTCGTGCACCAGGCCGTGGCGGAACGAAGTGGCCTCGATGCCCACGCCCGCGAGCGCGCCGCCGAGCGTGATCGACTTCAGCTCCGGCACCACCGCCGGCATCACGCCGTGCGCCAGGCACGCGTCGGTAAGCGCGTCAAACGGCACCATGCCCTCGGCATCGACCCAGCCCGCGCCCGGATCGACCTCGAGCACGTGCGCGAAGTCGCGCACGTCGAGATGGCGCTTGTCGACGGCGGCGCGGTCGCGGAAGAGATTGGACGTGGGCTTGGCCAGCCCGACGCGATCGGCGCTGGCGAGCTGTTCGCGCAGGTGCTCGACACGCGCAGCGTGCGCGGCCCTCACCCCCCGCCCCTCTCCCGCTGAGGCGGGCGAGGGTAGGCTCGCGTCAGGCGGCACGCCGCAGCTCCGCGGCTTCCGCCGCCGCCTTTTCGTACAGGAAAGCGCGGCTCATCGGGTAGGTCTGCGGCGTGCGGCGGCCCTTGCCGAAGGTGATCTGGAACAGACCCGTGATGCCGTTACCGGCGCGGAACATCTCGGCGCAACCGACCAGATACGTGCGCCAGATGCGGCGGAGGCGCTCGTCGAACTTCTTCGGGTCCAGCGCGTGGATGCGGTCCCAGTTCGCCTCGAAGCGCTCGGCCCACGCCTCCAGCGTCAGCACGTAGTGGCGGCGCAGGTTCTCGATGTCGAGCACCTCGAGGCCGTGCCTGTCCATCGCGTCGAGCGTCTCGGTCAGGCTCGGGATCCAGCCGCCGGGGAACACGTGCTGGCGAATGTAGAACTCGGTCGGATACTGGCCGATGTGGCCGATGAAGTGCAGCATGCCCAGCCCGCCGGGCTTCAGGAAGTCGGCGTGCGCCTTCACCACCGAGTCGATCTGGTCGCGGCCGGCATGCTCGAGCACGCCGATCGACACCACCTTGTCGTACTGCTTGTCGACCTCGCGGAAGTCCGCCTCGCGCACGTCGAGGTGGGCGTCGAGCCCGCGGCGCGCGATCTCCTCGCGCACCCAGTCGACCTGCTCGGTCGTCGTGTTCACGCCGGTGGCCTTGACGCCGTAGTGCTGCGCGGCGTGGAACATGAAGCCGCCGAAGCCGCAGCCGATGTCGACCACGGTCTCGCCTGGCGCAAGCCGCACCTTGCGGCACACGTGATCGACCTTGTTGACCTGCGCTTCCTCGACCGTCTTCGTGCCTTCACGCCAGTACGCGCACGTGTACATCATCAGCGTGCGGTCGAGCCAGTGGCGGTAGAAGTCCGCGCCGAGGCCATAGTGGAAGCGCGCGTTGTCCTTCGCGCGCGCGATCGTCGCGTTGTTCCGCGTGAATTCGTGCCACCAGTTGCGCACGCGTACCGTCGGGTGGGGTTTCGTGAAGCCGGCCTCCAGCCCGAGCGCGAACATGCGCGCCAGGTCGCCCTCGATGTCGACGTCGCCGCAGAAGTAGCTGTCGAGCAGCCCGATGTGGCCGAACGCCGCCGTGCGCCACTGCGCGCGCGGGCGGTTGAAGCGCAGCGTGAATGCCGGCTCGCCGGTCGATTCGGTGTTGCGGTATTCGGTGCGGTCGGCGTAGACGACCCGCATCGGGATCGTCGAGCGCGCGCCGATCGCGCGCAGGTGGGAATCGATCAGAGTCTTCATGGCGGGCAGATTGGAGCCAAACCGCGGCGCCGGTGCGATCCCTTCGTTGGGCGATACGCGTTCGCACCGGCGGACTGCACACGGGCACAACTCCCCGCCTCGCGGCTCAGCGGGTCGCGGCCCGGCGGAAGGATAGACCGCGCGGCCCGGCGCGGGTTTCGACGCGCACCGATCGCCGCGGCCAGCTTGCGTTTCGGCAAGTCCGTAGTTGCCCGCGGCTTCTATGCTGACGTAGCGGGGTCGGGCGTTGGCGCGGCAGGCGTCCGCCGCGGCCCTGCGCGAGCCACAGTGGAGGCCGAGATGGCAGCCAAACAGATCCTGTTCTACGACGACGCACGCGAACGCATCCGCGACGGGCTGAACCGCCTCGCCGACGCGGTCAAGGTCACGCTGGGACCGAAGGGCCGCACGGTGGTGCTCGGCCGGTCGTTCGGCGCGCCGACGGTGATCAACTCGGGCGTCGCGGTGGCGCGCGAGGTCGAGCTCGAAGATCCGATCGAGAACCTCGGCGCGCAGATGGTGCGCGAGGTCGCGGCCAAGACCTCGGAACTCGCCGGCGACGGCACTACGACCGCGACCTTGCTGGCGCAATCGATGGTCAACGAAGGCGCCAAGTTCGTCGCCGCGGGCCACGATCCGATGGAACTGAAGCGCGGCGTCGATCTGGCGGTGGCGCGCGTGGTCGAGCGGCTGAAGGCCAGCTCGCGCCCGTGCTCCGCCAGGCAGGAGATCGCGCAGGTCGGCACGATCTCGGCCAACGGCGACGAGGAGATCGGCCGCCTGATCGCCGATGCGATGGAGCGCGTCGGCGAATCGGGCGTGATCAAGTCGGAGGACGCGCGCAGCATGACCTCGGAGCTGGAGGTGGTCGAGGGGCTGCAGTTCGATCGCGGCTACCTGTCGCCGTACTTCATCAACGACGCCGAGAAGCAGCGCGTGGTGCTCGAAGACGCGTTCGTGCTGATCTACGAGAAGACGATCTCGTCGGTGCGCGACCTGCTGCCGCTGCTGGAGGAAGTCATCAAGCAGAACAAGCCGCTGCTGGTGATCGCCGAGGACGTGAGCGGCGAGGCGCTCGCCACGCTGGTCGTCAACGCGATCCGCGGCGTGCTGAAGGTGTGCGCGGTCAAGGCGCCGGGGTTCGGCGACCGCAGGGTCGCGATGCTGCAGGACATCGCGATCGTCACCGGCGGCGCCTTGGTCTCGGAGACGACCGGCCGCACGCTGGAGAAGGCCGCGCTCGAAGACCTGGGCCGCGCGCGCCGGGTTGAAATCGACAAGGACAACACCACGCTGATCGGCTCGGCCGGCGATCCGGCGCAGATCGCGGCGCGCGTCGCGGGGATCAGGAAGGAGTTGGACAAGACGACCAGCGATTACGACCGCGAGAAGCTGGAGGAGCGCATCGCGAAACTGTCCGGAGGCGTGGCGTTGATCCGCGTCGGCGCCTCGACCGAGTTGGAAATGAAAGAGAAGAAGTCGCGCGTCGAGGACGCGCTGCACGCCACGCGCGCGGCCAAGGCCGAAGGCATCGGCCCCGGTGGCGGCGTGGCGCTGATCCGCGCCGGCGCCGCGCTCGATGAACTGAAGGGCAAGTCGCTGTCGCAGCAGGCCGGCATCGACATCGTCAAGCGCGCGCTCGAAGAACCATTGCGGCAACTGCTGCGCAACGCGGGGCTGGAGCCGGCGCCGATCGTCGATCGCGTGAAGTCGCAAAGCGGCAGCTTCGGCTACAACGTGGCCGCCGAGCAATACGGCGACCTGGTCGCGATGGGCGTGCTCGATCCGACCAAGGTTACGCGACTGGGACTGCAGCACGCCGCCTCGGTTGCCGGCCTGATCCTGACCACCGACTGCGTGATCGGCGAGAAGCCCGCTGCCCGCGGGCGCGCGGCGGCGATGGAAGAGATGGGGGCGTAAGCGGCGGTTTGCGGGAATCGCTTCCCTCACCCCCACCCCTCTCCCGCTGACGCGGGCGAGGGGATTTGTTTCCCTCTCCCTCATCAGAGGGAGAGGGACCGAGGGTGAGGGCGACGTGCCCGCCAGTCAACTCTGCCGCGCGGTCACTCCTTGTCGGCATCTTCCGGCGCAGAGCCCCTGAAGGTGACCACTTGAGCCCAACAAGCTGCCATTGGAGAAACAGCCAGGGATGCAGTTGCAGCATCGGACGGTGCATTTTCTGCACCACGCGGACGACAAGCAGGGGCGGCGAAGTCAAATCCGCGTGACGCGGCTTTGTCCCCCTGCATGAGACCTTGCAAAGCTGATGCTGTAAAGGCGACAATCGGTGCAATTTTTGCATCGAGAGTTGCCATGACTTCGGCGCACACTTCCAGGAACGCCAGCCTCCGGCACGGGCCGGCGGGGCGGCGCAGCCGCTCCGCGCCTCCGCAAAAGCGCGTTGCGTCGCTCGCCGGCGTGCTGCTGCCCAAGTACCGGCGTCGCGTCCTCGGCCTGCTTCTTCTGCGGCCCGCTGAAGCGCTGCACGGACGTGAGGTCGCGCGACGGGCCGGTGTTCCGCCGGGCACTGTGACGCGCGAGTTGAACCTGCTCGCCGACGTTGGCCTCCTCACACGTGAGCGCCGCGGCAACCAGCAGCTTTACAGCGCCAATCGGCGCAGTCCGGTCTTCGAAGAGCTGGCCGGCATTCTGCGCAAGACCTCCGGGCTGGCCGACGTGCTGGCAGAGGCGTTGGCACCGGTGCGCGATCGCATCCGGGTTGCGTTCGTCTTCGGCTCCATGGCCACTGGGCGCGCGGCTGCCGCTAGCGATGTGGACGTGATGATCATCGGCGCGCTCGACTTCAGCGCCGCCGTCGAGCTTCTCGCGCCGACGGAAAGGGTGCTCGGCCGCGAAGTCAATCCGCGCGTATTCAGCGAGGACGAATTCAGAGCGCGAGCACCTGACGATGCGTTCCTGCAGGACGTTTTGAGCAAACCGCGGGTATTCGTCGTGGGAGACGAAGATGAGCTTGCAAAATCTGGTCGGCAAGACGCTCGAGCCAGTCAAGCCAGACCGCAAGGCAGTCGAACGATTGCTCGACGCCGCACAGCGCAATCCCGCCGACGCGCAGCTCGACGGCCTGAGCGCTGAAAACGCGTTCGACCTGGCATACAAGTCGCTCATGCAGTCGGCGCTGGTGGCGCTCCTGGCACATGGCTAGCGGCCACTCACCAGTGTGCCTGGGCACCATCAGACTGCGATCCAGACGTTGCCGATGACGATCGGTGCATCACCAACGCAGGTGCGCCTGTTGGACGGCATGCGGAGGCAGCGCAACCTTTCAGACTATTCAGGTGAGACGGTGAGTACGGTCACCGCCAATGAATGATTGAAGACTGCTCGCATGCTGCAGCAGCAGGTTCGGCAATGGCTGAAGGCGAATCGGCCGGAACTGCTTTGAACCACAACTCATGGCAGGTTCGTCCGGTTTGGGCGTTCTGAACCTGCCTGCCATCGGGTCAGATGAGGGAAGGAGCGCGCTGCTGGATTGTTGCTGCCGCCTGCGGGATTTGAACGTCGCCGTTCGACCCATTGCGGCCGTCGACGTGCCTGAATTTGTCGCCCGGGAGCGGACAGTGCTGATGGCAATTGAGGCATCGCGAGTTCCCTCCCTAACACACTCTGCCGCTCAACGGGTGTTTGGCGCGATTCGTTCAGCGGCGTTTCTTCGGTTGGCTCGGGACCCGCACCGCTTGAATGAACGCGGCAAGTGCCGGCGATAGCTGCCGCCTGCCGGGGTAGTAGAGATAGAAGCCGGGAAACGCCGGGCACCACTCCGCAAGCAACCGAACGAGCGTGCCCGCCTTCCGGTACTGGAGCGCGCGGTCTTCCAGGACATAGCCCAACCCGAGACCTGCCAGCGCGGCTTCCATCACCATGTCTCCGGAATCGAAGATGAGCGGTCCGTCGACCGCAACATCCACCTTCTCCGCGCCCCGCTCAAACTCCCACTTGTAGTTCGTGCCCGCGGATGGCAACCGCATGTTGATGCAACGATGGGAACGAAGATCGCGCGGTGTCTTTGGTACGCCGTGCCGCTTGAGATAGGCTGGCGAAGCAATGACCGCCATGCGCAGCGGTGCGCTCACTGGAACCGCGACCACGTCCTTTGCGAGCGATTCTCCCAGGCGGATCCCCGCATCGAGCCGGCGCTCGACGATGTTTGTGAAAGCCTGTTCGACGAGCACTTCGACCACGATATCGGGATAGTCCTTGACGAAGCGTGGCAGCGCTGGAGCGATCACGCGTCGCGCCGCCTCGCCAGGCGCGCTAATGCGGACGTGGCCGGAAGGTCGACCTGAGGTCTGGGCGAGTTGTTCGATGGCGTTCGATATCTCGTTGATGGCTGGATTGAGTTGCGCAAGCAGACGCTCCCCGACCTGCGTTGTCGACACGTTGCGGGTGCTGCGCGCGAGCAGCTGCACTCCGAGCTTCTCTTCGAGTCGGCGCAGTGTGTGACTCAGTGCCGAAGGAGAAACGCCGAGCCGTGCTGCGGCGCGCGTAAAGCTGCGTTCTTCGGCTACGACGGCGAACGCCGCCAGGCTTCCCCAGTCTTCCCGGTCCATTGCTGAATTCCTGTCAAGAGGGCATGCGAATCATGCGCCTTTATCTGCGGAATCATCGCGCGCACGATCCTTGCCGTGGCGATTGAACGCAGCAGGAGACGTAGATGGACCGGAGAACGTTGGGACGCAATGGCGTCGAGGTATCGGCAATCGGGCTCGGCTGCATGGGCCTGAGTTACGGCTATGGTCCCGCGGCCAAGAAGCAAGACGCGATCAGGTTGATCCGCGCGGCATTCGAGCGCGGCGTGACGTTCTTTGACACGGCCGAGGCCTACGGTCCCGGCACGAACGAGGAGCTCGTTGGCGAAGCACTGGAGCCGTTTCGTGACCGAGTCGTCATCGCAACCAAGTTTGGCTTCAAGGACGGGCGCCCCGACGCGGGCATGGACAGTCGGCCCGAGCGCATCCGGCAAGTCGCGGATGAATCACTCCAACGCCTGAAGACAGATCGGATCGACCTCTTCTATCAGCACCGCGTTGATCCCGACGTTCCGATCGAGGAGGTCGCAGGGACCGTCAAGCAACTGATCCGTGAAGGCAAGGTCAGGCACTTCGGTCTTTCCGAAGCTGGGGCGGACACCATTCGCCGCGCGCACGCGGTGCAACCTGTCGCCGCCGTGCAAAGCGAGTACTCGTTGTGGTGGCGCGAGCCCGAGCAGACGATCCTGCCAACTCTCGAAGAGCTTGGCATCGGCTTCGTGCCCTTCAGTCCACTGGGCAAAGGCTTCCTCACCGGCGCAATCGACCAGAACACCAGGTTTGCGAAGGACGACTTCCGCAACGTCGTTCCGCGCTTTACCGCCGAAGCGCGGCAAGAGAACCAGGCGCTGGTGAATGCTGTAGGCGCGATCGCGCAGACAAAGCAGGCAACTTCGGCGCAGGTGGTGCTGGCGTGGCTGCTGGCGCAAGAGCCATGGATCGTGCCCATACCGGGAACGACCAAGCTGCACCGGCTCGAGGAGAACCTCGGCGCTGCCACTGTGGAACTGTCCGAAGACGACCTGCGCCAGATTGCCGGCGCCCTCGATCGGATCAAGATCCAGGGCGATCGCTATCCCGCCGCACTGCAGGCGCGCGTGGGGCGGTAAGGCTGTGGACCTCACGATGACAGCGTCCCCAGTACACCGTCGAGCGCTGATGGCGGCCATTGCGACGCTGCCTTTGAGCAGCGCCGCACGGACCGAAGGCAGCGAAAACACGCCACGGGAAGCGACGTCGCGAACGCTGGTTGCGTACTTCTCGCGCTCGGGTAACACGCGCGTGGTTGCTGGCTTGATCCAGCGCGCATGCGGCGCGGATCTGTTCGAGATTCGGCCCGCTAGACCCTATCCCGACGACTACCTGACCACAGTCGAACAGGCGCGCCAGGAGCGGGACAGAGGTTTCGAACCGGCTTTGGAGGCCCACGTTCCCGAGATTGGCGCCTACGACACCGTCTACCTGGGCTTTCCCATCTGGGGAGAAACCGCGCCGCCGGTGATTCGTTCTTTCCTGTCTACCCACGATCTTGCCGGGAAGATCGTGGTGCCCTTCGTGACCCACGGCGGCTACGGACTGGGCAACAGTCAATCGGTTCTCGCAAGTCATGCGCCGAAGGCGAAGTTGCGCCGTGCCTTCGCGATGGAAGCCGACCAGGAAAGGCGAACGATGAACCTCGTGAACGAATGGCTCGACAAAATCGGAGCCAGGAAAGCCAAGGGATGATCGACATGAAGCTCATTGCCATCGCCGCCTTGGCGCTCTCGATGCTCGATACCGCCGACGCGGCCGAACCCGAGCTGCAGATTTCGCGCGCGGCGTCGCGCCAAGCGCAGGCAGCGCCCGCGCAGCACTTCACCGGCAGCGTCATGGTTGAAATGCTGTTCACGCCTAGCGGACCTGACCGCGCGTCGGCGGCTACGGTGACTTTCTCTCCGGGTGCACGCACGGCTTGGCACACGCATCCCCTCGGCCAGACGCTCATCGTCACCGCGGGCTTCGGCCGCGTGCAACGCTGGGGTGGACCAGTGCAAGAGTTCCGCTCCGGTGACGCGGTACGCATCCCACCCAACACGCGCCACTGGCATGGCGCGGCGTCCGGCAGCGCGATGACGCACATCGCCATTCAGGAGGCGCAGGAAGGCAAGACCGTGGACTGGCTGGAAGAAGTCAGCGATACGCAGTACGGCACCAACGACACCAAACCCCCAGCGCAAGGTCCCGCGCAGCCATCGGCAGCGCAGCGGCTTTTCGGCGACGTGGCGCCCAAACTGGCGCAGCTCACCGACGACGTGCTGTTCGCAGACGTGTGGGCGCGGCCCGGTTTGTCGCGACGTGATCGCAGTCTGGTGACCGTGAGTGCACTCATCGCGATGAACCGTCCCGACCAACTTCGCTCGCACATGGCGCTTGCGCGACAGAACGGCCTCACGGAGGCCGAACTCGTCGAGACGCTGACGCATCTGGCGTTCTATGCCGGTTGGCCCAATGCGGTGACGGCCGCCGGAGTGGCGCGGGATGTCTTCAACGCCAAGCCCGAGAAATGAAGGACCGCCGTTTTCTGCGCTCACTTTTGTCTCTAAAGGAGTACCTACGTGCAAGAAGTAACGTTGAACAACGGGATCACGATGCCGATCCTCGGATTCGGCGTCTTCCAGATCGCCGACGAGGCCGAATGCGAGCGCTGCGTCATTGACGCCGTGCAAGCCGGCTATCGGCTGATCGACACCGCCGCGTCGTATCGCAACGAGGAGGCCGTCGGTCGCGGTATCGAGCGCTGCGGTGTGCCTCGTAACCAACTCTTCATCACCAGCAAGCTGTGGGTCGAGGATGCCGGCTATGAGCGCACGCGCACCGCCATCGACAAGTCGCTCAGCCGTCTGCGTCTGGACCATCTGGACCTGTACTTGATCCACCAGCCGTACTCGGACGTGCACGGTTCATGGCGGGCGATGGAAGAGGCGTATCGCGCCGGCAAGCTGCGCGCGATCGGTCTGAGCAACTTCGAGCCGGATCGGCTGATGGATATCGAGGCGTTCAACAGCGTGACGCCAGCCGTCAACCAGATCGAGATCAACCCATTCCATCAACAGGCCGATAGCGTTGACTTCATGCGTGAGCTCGGCGTGCAACCGCAGGCGTGGGCGCCTTTCGCCGAAGGTCGGAACAACCTCTTCAAGAACGATCGACTGCTCGTGATCGCCGCGCGCCATGGCAAGACGGTTGGCCAGGTGGTGCTGCGGTGGCTGGTTCAGCGCGGCATCGTCGCGCTGGCCAAGTCCGTGCGCAAGGAGCGCATGGTGGAGAACCTGGCCGTCTTCGACTTCGAGTTGTCGAACGATGACATGCAGACGATCGCTCAGCTCGAGACCGCAACCAGCAGCTTCTTCTCGCACCGCGATCCGGCCATCGTCAAGTGGATGAGCGAACGCAAGCTTGGCGTCTGAAAGAACGGACATGCATCGGAACCCGATCCGACTCCTCCTTCTGCTGCTGGCAAGTGCCGCGATCATCAGCGCCTGCGCATGGCCGCGCGCGACCGACAGGTCCGCGCCGATCGCACTTGCGAGCCAGGGCAGCTTTGCGGTCGGCGGTACGGTCGTGCAGAGCCCCGGCACTTATCGGCTCGGCGCCGCCGGAGCTGACGGGCAGACCCTGCATGGAGACCATGCGCGTGTCGTTTATCAGATCCCGATTGATCTTACTGTGTCACAAGAATAGTTTTCCGCTTCGCTGGCCGCAGTGCGGACAGCGTCCGAGGCGAACGATGAGTCGAACGCTGAGCAGATGGCGAATCGTCGCGATGGAGTCGGGCACGTGTCGCTGGGCGCGCCGGGCTGCCACGTGGGATGTAATCAGCG
>JAKORH010000228.1 GCA_029777935.1 Pseudomonadota bacterium | reverse complement strand
CGCGCGGTGTGGCAGCACCTGATGGCCGACGACGAGTGGCGTCTCGACTACCAGATGGCGCCGGACGCCGACCCCGAGGCGACCGCGCGGCCCGGCGTGGTCTCCGATCGGCTGCGGCGCCAGTTCGGCCCCGACGTCAAGTACGAGCTGGTGTGGGTCGGGCCGTACGCGTACCGCAGCCGTTGCCTGAATGCGTTCCGCCGGCAGCGCGTGCTGTTCATCGGCGACGCTGCGCACGTGATGAGCCCGTTCGGCGCGCGCGGCGGCAACAGCGGCATCCAGGATGCAGACAACCTGGTGTGGAAGCTCGCGCTGGTGCTCGAAGGGCGCGCGCCGGATCGCCTCCTCGACAGCTTCGACGCCGAGCGGCGCTACGCCGCGCACCAGAACATCCGCATCACCGATCGCACCACGCGCTTCCTGTCGCCGCCGACGCCGACCGAGCGCCGGGCGCGCGAGGCGGTGCTCTCGCTGGCACGCGAGTACGCCTTCGCGCGCGCGTTCGTCAACACCGGGCGGCTGTCGACGCCGACGAAGTACGAGCAGTCGCCGCTCGCGGTGGGCAGCGGCGGCGGCGGGCACATGCAGAACGTCGCGCTCGAACTGCCCGACGGCTCGCGCGGCGATCTCGTGGGCCTGCTGCAGTTCGCGGACCACGCGCTGCTCGGGCTGATCTTCGGCGAGATCGACGCGATCGACGCTCCGCAGCTCGAGGCGCTCGAGGAGCGCTACCCGGTGCGCTTCTTCTGCGTGCGCAGCGACGAGGGCAGCACCAGCGCGTTTCTGACCGTGATCGATGCCGACGGCCAGCTCGCCGCGCAGCTCGGATCGAGCGGCACTGACCTCGCGCTGGTGCGGCCCGACCTGCATCTGGCAGGGCTGCTCGACGATGCATCGGTCGGCGAGATCGAGCACGCGGTGCGCACGGTGCTGGGGATCGAACGATGATGAAGACCGACCTGACGTTGAAGGATCCCGACGCGTTCTACGAAGCGTGGCTCGACGCGCAGCGCGGGCTCTCGGACGAGCAGAGCGCGCAGCTCAATGCGCGGCTCGTGCTGCTGCTTGCCAACCAGGTCGGCGACGACCGCGTGCTGGCCGAGTGCATGGCCGCCGCCGCGCGGCCGTTTTCTTCGCGCCGGAGCGCCGCGTGACCATGCACGGAGTGCCGGTGCTGCGCGTGGCACGGCCGGGCAACGACCTGGCTCCGCTGCGCGCGTTCTACTGCGACGGACTCGGCTTCGAGGTGCTGGGCGAATTCGAGGACCACAACGGATTCGACGGCCTGATCGTCGGCCATCCGCACGCGCCGTATCACCTGGAGTTCGTGCGCGAGCGCGGCGTCACCGTGCCAGGCGCGCCGACCGAGGAACATCTGCTGGTGCTGTACCTGCCCGACACGCAGCAGTGGCACGCCGCGGTGGCGCGCATGGAGGCCGCGGGGTTTTCAGCGGTGCGGCCGCACAACCCGTGGTGGGCGCGCAGCGGCGCCTGCTTTCGCGACCCCGACGGCTACCACGTGGTGCTGCAGAACGCGGCGTGGAGCAAGTGAAAGCGCCGAGTGGTTCGATGCCGGTCACGCCCTCACCCCAACCCCTTTCCCGGTGGGAGAGGGGCCTTGCATCCCTCTCCCTCCGGGAGAGGGACCGAGGGTGAGGGTTGCAGCGAATCGGCACGCACTCACCTCAGAACCTGAATCCCAGCTTCGCGCCGAAGCTCGTCGTGCCGCCGGTGTTGTCGATCTCGAGCGCGAGATTGCCGCCCGCCAGATTGAAGTTCAGGCCGCCAAACACCTTGGCCTGATTGAAGCTCTCGCCGCGCAGCAGCGGCACGCCGCTCGGAGAACTGTTGGCCCACACGCTGCCCACGCCCGCATACGGCGTGAACATCGCGAAACCCTTCGACACCGATACGTCGAGCGAGCGCGTGTCGAAATCGAGCTGGTCGACACCCGTGAGCTTCGTGTACGCGCCGCGCAGCGCGACTGCCGGCGTGATCGTGCCGCCGGGAATGAACGCCCAGCGCAGTTCGCCGCCGTAGTAACGCACGTTGGTGTCCGGCGCGGTGGCAAACGCGACGCCGACATCGATGTTCAGCGGCAGTCCCTTGGCGATCCGCAGCATCGGCATCGGCAGCGTGCCGGGCACGCTGTTGCCGCCGGCGGCGCGCTGCCACACGTCGCGGTGGCGCAGGCTCGTGCCCGTGACCGCGACGCCGAAGTCGAATCCGGTGATGCCGAGCGGCTCGGCCGGGATCAGCGGCTTGTACGAGAGCGCCGCGCCCAGATCCTCCGACAACTGCCGGAACTGGCTCTGCGACAGCAACTGGATCGTCTCGAGATCGGCCGCGTAAAGCGGCGCACAGAAAGCGGCCGCGGCCGCGCCGCACAGGATTCTTCGCATCGTGGACTCCGGAACGCAACGAACGCGCAGTATCGCGCCCGCGTGCGCAGGCAAGGCCGCGCCGCGTCGCGCGATCAGGCGAAGCTCAACGTGGGAAGCCGCGGCGATGGACGAGGTCGAGCGCCGCGTCGAACAGCGGGCTGGCAGGGTCGGCCAGTTCGTCGCACACCGTCAGGTGATTGGCGCCTGCCACGGTCAGGTGACGTACCACGTTCCGGCGCCACGCTCTTGCGACCAGTTCGGACTGGCGCTTGAACTCGGCCGATTCGTGCGCGCCCACCGCGGTGATCAGCGGCGCGCGCGTTTCCACCACTATCTTCGCCGGCGACAACTTGCGCGCGCGCTCGGAGTTCAGCAGCAGGTCGGCATTGACGAACGGCGCGTAGATCAGCGGCTCGAGGTCGAACAGCCCGCTGATCGCGAGTCCGCCCTTGACGAGATCGGCCGGCAGGTCGGGCGCCAATGTCGGCCACAGCGCCGCCAGCATCATCGCCGTCAGGTGCCCGCCGGCCGAGTGGCCGCAGACGAAAATGCGGTTCGGATCGAAGCCGTAGCCGTCGGCGTTGCGATACAGCCAGGCGTGCGCGCGCAGCACCTGGCGCACGATCTCCTCCATCGGCGTGGCCGGCGCCAGCCCGTAGTTGATCAGCGCCACCGAGATGCCGTGGTTGACGAAAGGCGGCGCCAGCCACGAGAAGT
>JAKORH010000227.1 GCA_029777935.1 Pseudomonadota bacterium | reverse complement strand
TTCCCGGGACACCTCGTGCCGGCGACAGAACGCGACCGCGTCGCGCGCGCCAAGTTCGCTGTGGTCGCCGCCGCGGCCCTTGGCGATGTAGTGGAACAGCGCGGCGACGTACAGCAGCCACGGCCGCTCGAAGTCGGCGATCAGCTGGCTGCACAGCGGGAATTCGTGCGCGAACTCGGCCATCGTGAAGCGCCGCAGGTTGCGAACGACCTGCAGGATGTGCGTGTCCACCGTGTAGGCGTGGAACAGATCGTGCTGCATCTGGCCGATGATGCGGCGAAACGGCGGCAGGTACCGTCCCAGCACCGACCATTGGTTCATGCGCCGCAGTCCGTGCACGATGCCGCGCGGCTGCTGCAGGATCGCGGCGAAGGTGGCGCGGTTGCGCGGGTCGGCGCGGAACGCGGCGTCGATCAGGAAGCGGCCGTGCCACAGCGCGCGCAGCAGGCGCGGCGACATGTCCTTCAGCTCGGCGTGCTGCTGCAGCAGCAGAAACGCGCGCAGCATCGCGTTCGGATCGCGCCGGAACACTTCGTCGTCGGCGACGTCGAGCTTCTCGTTGCGCGCCACGAACACCGCATCGATCGGCCGCACGTTCTCCTCGCCGTGCGGGAAGAGCTGCTCCTCGATGTTCTGCAGCAGGATCGTGTTCAGCTGCGTGACGACCTTGGCCGCCCAGTAGTAGCGTTGCATCAGTCTCTCGCTGGCGCGATGGGTGGCGCTGCCCTCGATGCCCATCGACTCCGCGACGGCGCCCTGCACGTCGAACACCAGCCGGTCCTCGCGCCGGCGCGCCACCAGGTGCAGCCGCGCCCGGATCTCCTTCAGCGTGCGCTCGTTGCGTTTCAGCAGCAGGAATTCCTCGGCCGTCAGCAGGCCGCGCGCCGCCAGTTCGCGCCATGAACTTCCGAAGCCGGCGGCGCGCGCCACCCACAGCATCACCTGCAGGTCGCGCAGCCCGCCCGGGCTCTCCTTGCAGTTGGGCTCGAGCGCGTATGGCGTCTCCTGGTACTTGGTGTGCCGCTGCTGCTGCTCGAGCAGCTTGGCGCGAAAGTACGCCTGCGGGTCGAGCGTGCCTGCGATCGCGCCCGCGAATTCGCCGTAGATGCCGGCCGGGCCGGCGATCAGCCGCGCTTCGAGCATCGACGTCAGCACGGTGACGTCGCGCCTGGCCTCCTCGCGGCATTCGGCCAGCGTGCGCACGCTGTGCCCGAAGTGCAGGCCGGTGTCCCACAGCGTGCCGATCAGCCGCTCGATGCGCGCGCCGCCTTCGGCGTCGAGCGCCGTGCGCGGCACGATCAGGATGTCGACATCCGAGTGCGGGAAGAGCTCGCCGCGCCCGTAGCCGCCGACCGCGATCACCACCACGTCGGCGCCGAGCGCGCTGGCGTCGATCACCCGCCGCAGCAGTCCATCGACCGCACGCGCCAGGCCTTTCAGCAGCGCGCTCACCGAGCCGCCGCGCTGGAAGCGCGCGATCAGCGCGTCGCGCTCGGCGCGCAGATCGCCGCGCAGCGCGAAGCCGACGTCGTTCATCCGGATAGGTTCTATGCCGGGGCGAGCGCGGGCGCGGCGGTCGCGGTCACGAAGCGCGGCGGCGGCGGCGAACCTGCCGACAGCGTCAGGATTTCGTAGCCGATCTCGGTCACCAGTACCGTGTGCTCCCACTGCGCCGACAGCGAGTGATCTTTGGTGACGATGGTCCAGCCGTCCGCGAGTTCGCGGATCTCGCGCCGGCCGGCGTTGATCATCGGCTCGATCGTGAAGATCATGCCGGGCGCCAGCCTGTCGAGCGTGCCCGGCTTGCCGTAATGCAGGACCTGAGGTTCTTCGTGGAACTTGCGCCCGATGCCGTGGCCGCAGAATTCGCGCACCACGCTGTAGCCGTGCTTCTCGGCGTGGGTCTGGATCGCGTGCCCGATGTCGCCGAGGTAGCTGCCGGGACGGACCTGCAGGATGCCGAGCCACATGCATTCGTAGGTGACCTCGCACAGCCGGCGCGCGGCGATCGACGGCTCGCCGACGTAGAACATCCGGCTGGTGTCGCCGTGATAGCCGTCCTTGATCACGGTGATGTCGAGATTGACGATGTCGCCGTTCTTCAGCAGCCGGTCGCCGGGAATGCCGTGGCACACCTGGTGATTGACTGACGTGCAGATCGACTTCGGAAAGGGCCGGTAGCCGGGCGGCGCGTAGTTCAGCGGTGCCGGCGTGGTGCCCTGACCATCGACCATGTACTCGTGGCACAGTCTGTCCACCTCGCCGGTCGTCACGCCGGGCTTCACGTGCGGCGTGATGAAATCCAGCACCTCGCCCGCCAGGCGGCCGGCGACGCGCATGCCTTCGATGTCGGCGGCGGTCTTGATGACGATAGCCATCGTGGTCGGCGAGACGGCGGAAGGGCAGCGATGGAAGGAAAGTCCGTATAATAGCCGGCTGCCTCGGCGGGAGCGGTGCAGACCATCTCGCCAGCGAAGGCAAATCGCGCGCGCCTGCGACCAAGGTGCCCGCCCGCGAACCATCCGGTGGCGCGTGGCGAGTCACGGCCGGCGCGTTGGACCCAACCTTGGCCAGGAGCATCAGCATGTCAGTCACCATGCGTGAAATGCTGGAAGCGGGTGTGCATTTCGGACACCAGACCCGCTTCTGGAACCCGAAGATGGCTCCGTACATCTTCGGACACCGCAACAAGATCCACATCATCAACCTCGAGCGCACGCTGGAGAATTTCCTGCAGGCGGCGAAGTTCACGCGCCAGTTGGCCGCCAATCGCGGCACCGTCCTGTTCGTCGGCACCAAGCGGCAGGCGCGCGAAATCGTCGTCGAGGAGGCGAAGCGCTGCGGCATGCCGCACGTCGACCAGCGCTGGCTGGGTGGCATGCTGACCAATTTCAAGACCATCAAGGCCTCGATCAAGCGACTGAAGGAGATGGAGCAGACGATCGAGGAAGGTGGCCTGGAGCGCATGTCGAAGAAGGAGGCGCTGACGTTCCAGCGCGAGGTCGACAAGCTGAACAAGTCGATCGGCGGCGTGAAGGAGATGTCGGCGCTGCCCGACGCGCTGTTCGTGATCGACGTGGGCTATCACAAGATCGCGGTGGCGGAAGCGAGCAAGCTCGGCATCCCGGTGGTCGCCGTGGTCGATACCAATCACTCGCCCGACGGGATCGCGTACGTGATTCCGGGCAACGATGACTCGAGCCGTGCAGTACGGCTGTATACGCGCGGCATCGCCGACGCAGTGCTGGAAGGCAAGGCGGCGGCCCTGCAGGGCGTCGTGCAGGCCGCGGGCGGCGAGGAGTTCGTCGAGGTCGAAGAAGACGCGGCGTGAGCCTTGCGGCGGCGACTGGGTCCGCCGTGCACGTCTTCTTCGGGAAAGGGGCGCAAGCCCCTTTTTTCTAAATCGTTGGACGGATCAATCGAGTACGGAGAGCAGCAGATGGCGGAGATCACCGCGGTGATGGTCAAGGAACTGCGCGAGAAGACCGACGCGCCGATGATGGAGTGCAAGAAGGCGCTGGCCGAGGCCGGCGGCGACATGGGCAAGGCAGAGGAGATCCTGCGCGTGCGGCTCGGCAGCAAGGCGTCGAAGGCAGCGTCGCGCGTCACGGCCGAGGGCATGGTGGCGGTGCACGTCGATTCGTCGGCAAAGCTCGCAGCGATCGTCGAAGTCAACTGCGAAACCGACTTCGTGGCCAAGAACGAGGACTTCCAGGCCTTCGTGCGCGACCTGGCGAAGCTGGTGGCGGAGAAGAACCCGGCCGACGTCGGGGCGCTGTCGGCGCTGCCGCTGGGCGGTGCCACCGTCGAAGCCACGCGCACCGCGCTGATCGGCAAGATCGGCGAAAACATGTCGATCCGCCGCTTCGCGCGCGTCGCGGCCCAGGGCCGCATTGCCAGCTACGTGCATGGCGGCTCGAAGATCGGCGTGCTGGTCGACGTGACCGGCGGCGACGCGGATCTCGGCAAGGATCTGGCGATGCACATCGCGGCGAGCAAGCCCAAGGCGCTCGACGCCGACGGCGTGCCGCAGGAACTGGTCGCCGCCGAGCGCCGCATCGCGCTGGAGAAGGCACGCGAGGCTGCCAAGCCCGAGGCGATGCTGGAGAAGATCGCCGAAGGCAGCGTGCAGAAGTTCCTGAAGGAGAACACCCTGCTCGGCCAGGTGTTCGTCAAGGCCGCCGACGGCAAGCAGACGATCGAGCAGTTGCTCAAGTCCAGGGGCGCCGCCGTTCGCGGCTTTGTGCTGTACGTGGTCGGCGAGGGCATCGAGAAGAAGCAGTCC
>JAKORH010000023.1 GCA_029777935.1 Pseudomonadota bacterium | reverse complement strand
GGTTCCATGAGCAACGAACAAGCCGATAACACCACGCGCGCCGAACGCCGGCCGCTGCATCCGCTGCTGGCCATCGCGGCGCTGGCGGTGACCGCTGTGTCGCTGATCGCCGCCGCGCAGTTCCTATGGCCGAGCAGTGCCAAATCGCAGTCCGGCGCGCCGCCCGCGGCGCAAGCCGGCGCGAGCACGAAGAACGCCACGCCGGAGAAAGGCATGGCCGCCGCGCCGCGCACGCCGGCTGACCGCAGCGGCGCCGCGGTGTGCACCGACTGCGGCGTGGTCGTCGCCGTGCGCGAATCGAAGGTCGCGGGGCAAGGCACCGGGCTGGGCGTGGTCGCCGGCGCGGTCATCGGCGGCGTCGTCGGCAACCAGATGGGCGGCGGGCGCGGCAAGGACGCCATGACCGCGCTCGGTGCGGTGGGCGGCGGCATTGCCGGCAACCAGATCGAGAAGCAGGCGCGCGCACGCGCCGTGTATCACGTCGAAGTGAAGATGGACGACGGCGCGCTGCGCACATTCACCGAATCGTCGCCGCTCGCGGTAGGCGCCAAGGTGCGCGTCAGCAGCAACCACCTCGCACTGCGCGGCTAAGCGGCTGAGCGCTTGACCGATCGCCCGCCACGCGACGCGCGCCAGCACAGCGCCGCCGCCGCGCGCAACAAGCAGCCGATCCTCGAGGTGCTGCAGCGGGTGCTGCCGGTGCGCGGCACTGCGCTCGAGATCGCGGCGGGCTGCGGGCAGCACGCGGCGCACTTCTGCGCGCACCTGCCGCAGTGGACCTGGCTTCCAACCGACGCGGACGCAGACGCACTGGCCTCGATCGCAGCGTGGCGCGCGCAGGCGAATGTGCCGAACCTGCTGCCGCCGCGGCGACTCGATGTCCTCGCGGCCGACTGGGCGGACGTGCCTTCTGTCGACGCCATCTTCTGCGCGAACCTGCTGCACATCGCGCCGTGGCGGGCGTGCCCGGCGTTGATGCGCGGTGCCGCGCGTCACCTCGCACCGGAAGGATGGCTGATCATCTACGGCCCGTTCCTCGTCGACGGCGAGGCGACGGCGCCGAGCAATGTCGCCTTCGACGCCGACCTGCACGAGCGCAATCCGGAGTGGGGATTGCGGCGGCTGGCCGATGTCGTCGCTGAAGCGGAGAAAGTGCGAATCGCCCTGCGCGAGCGCGTCGCGATGCCGGCCAACAACCAGACGCTGGTATTTCAGCGCGCCGGTTAGTTCATTCCGTCGCCCCGGCGAAGGCCGGGGCCTAATCTTGTACCTCGAAATTAGGCCCCGGCCTTCGCCGGGGCGACGACATCACCCACGCGCGGAAAGCCTTTCCGCTGCCCGATCGATCGCGCGCAGCAGTTCGTCGAAGCTGCGGCTGACCGGGAACTGCGGAAACTGCGCCGCGATCGCCTCCGGCGGGTGGATGAACAGCCCCGCGTCGGCCGCCGCGAGCATCCCCGTGTCGTTGTACGAATCGCCGGCGGCGATCACGCGGAAGTTGAGACCCTTCAGCGCATTGACGGCCTGCCGCTTCTGGTCCGGCTGGCGCAGCCGGTAATCGGCGACGAACCCTTCGGCGTCGATGTGCAGCCGGTGGCAGAACAGCGTCGGCCGGCCGAGCTGGCGCATCAGCGGGTCAGCGAACTCGTAGAAGGTGTCGGACAGGATGATCACCGGGGAGCGCGCGCGCAGCGCGTCGAGGAACTCGCGCGCGCCCGGCACAGGGCTCATCGACCCGATCGTCTGCTGGATGTCGGCGAGCTTCAGCCCGTGCTGGCGCAGCAGGCCGAGGCGCCAGCGCATCAGCTTGTCGTAGTCGGGCTCGTCGCGCGTGGTGCGAGCGAAGGCGGCGATGCCGGTGCGGCGGGAAAACTCGATCCAGATCTCGGGCACGAGCACGCCTTCGAGATCGAGGCAGACGACTTGCATTCGGGGCTCCGTGGACAGGCAGGGGATGATACGGGCGCCTGCTTCGCCGTCCCGTGGTCTGCCGACCCGGCACCGGCTTACCGCGATGGCGAAGTCTGTCCGCAGACTCGAACATCGCAGGTCAGCGTTCGATCGATGGCTCGCGGGCGCACATGCGCGCATGGTGATCGCTCGCGGAACGCCGAAGTGAGTTGGCGCAATGAGTCCTTGCGACCCAAAGGCGTCCATCACGATCTTGCGATTCCGTGACCGGTTCACCTCGGTCAGCGGCCGCTGGCCAGCTTCAGCGCGAAGATCAACGGATAGCGAGACTGGCCATTCGCGCGCGTGCACAGGCGCGCGGGGACAGTTCATCTGCTCACCGGCTTCTTCCAAGCCAGGCACGCGGCGATCAGACGCCGGCGCTCCACGTGCCTGCCGCTGTCGTTCGCGCCCATCGGTCGACGAGCGTGTTTGCGATATGTCGCGCGCACCGGCACCGTCACGCCGCCGCGGAAACCTTCTTCTTCAGCTCCTTGACGAGGTCCTCTTCCGCGTGCAGCGGCGACGTGTCGCGTTTCGTTGCCGCGATCTCCTGCCTCAGCTCGGACAGATACGAATCGAGGATCTTCTTCAGCAGGTTCTGCTCGGCCAGGTTCAGTTGGATCGTCACGGTGCACCTCCTTCCGGCGTGCTCGATCGAAGTTTCGCAAGCCAACCTGCGCGCGAATTGCCGCGCGTCAATTGCGGGCTCTGACCCCGCCCGGTTGACGCATCTCAATGGACGCAGCACCGATCGGCGCAAGGTCGCATTCGACGATGCCGATCCGGATTTCGCTGCTCGATGCCCCGACGCCCGCGCGGCTGCCGATCGAACTCGTCGAGCGCAAGGGGCTGGGGCACCCAGACACGATGTGCGACGCGATCGCCGAGGCACTGAGCGTCGCGCTGTCGCGCCACTACCTCGAGCGATTCGGCCGCGTCCTGCACTACAACGTCGACAAGGCGCTGTTGCGCGGCGGCGCCGCGCGCCCGCGCTTTGGCGGCGGCGAACTGGTCGAGCCGATCGAGCTGTACCTGGCGGGGCGCGCCACCGCCGCGGTCGGCGCCGAGCACGTGCCGCTCGACGAACTGGTGACGGGCACGGCACGCGACTGGCTCGCGCGAAATATCCGCCATCTCGATCCGGTGCGCGACACGCGCATCTACAACCTGCTGCGCCCGACGTCGGCCGAACTGGCGAGTCTGTTCGAGCGCCGCGACGGCGCGCCGCGTGCGAACGACACGTCGTTGGGTGCCGGCTACGCGCCGCTCGATGCGCTCGAGCGCTGCGTGCTCGCGGTCGAGCGCGCGCTGAATGCCGACGCGACGAAAGCCCGGCATCCGTACATCGGCGAGGACGTCAAGGTGATGGGCATGCGTAGCGGCGAATCGATCCGGCTGACCGTCGCCTGCGCGCTGGTCAGCCGATACGTCGGCGATCTCGACGACTACCGCGACAAGAAGGCCGCGGTCGCCCGCATCGCGCGCGCAGCCGCGTGCGACGCTGCGGGCGGCGATGTCGACGTCGCAGTCAACACCGCGGACGGCGACGCCGCCGCGAGCGTGTACCTGACTATCACCGGCCTGTCGGCCGAATCCGGCGACGACGGCCAGGTCGGGCGCGGCAATCGCGTCAACGGACTGATCACGCCGTACCGCCCCATGAGCCTGGAAGCGCCGGCCGGCAAGAACCCGGTCACGCACGTGGGCAAGCTATACAACGTGGCCGCGCATCGGATCGCGCAGGAGATCGTCGCCGAGGTTCCGGAGGCGGCCGAGGCGTACTGCTGGCTGATGAGCAACATCGGCGACCCGATCGACGACCCGCAGGTCACCGACGTGCGGTTGCGCCTCGCGGACCCCGGCGCGCTCGACGCAATTCGCCCGCGGGCGACCGAGATCGCGCAGGATCACCTGCGCGGCATCACGTCGCTGTGGCGCGAGTCGCTGCAGGGCGGACTGTTGCCGTGGTGAACGGCGCGCGGATGCGCGTCAGCGGCCGACTTCGAACTGCGCTTCGAGTTCCGCCTCGGCGGCGTACCAGTCGTCGAGTTCGTGTCCCGGCGCAAAGCCGCGCGCCTCGGCGCGGAAGTACGCGATCCGGGCGATCGTGACCTCGCGCTCCTCCTGCGTCGGCCGGACCTGCTTGCTCGGCGCTTGTGCCGATATCTCCGCAGCCGGCCGCTTGGGCGCGGCCCGCTTCCTCGTCCTGTCCGCCGCCGGCGCATCGGCGCGGGCGGCTGGCGGCTTGCGCGGCGCCTTGTCTGCGGTGGAACGTGCTTGCGTGGTGTTGCCAGACTTCATTCGACATCCTTCCGGAACCGCTGCGAAGCGCGCGACGCGCCCTGCCTGCGTAGCGCGCACGTATAACAGCCGACAGTGACGCGATTTTGACGCCGAGCAGGTTCGACGCCCGCGCGTCATGCCCGGAATACGCGGATCACACAGGGACGTGTCGCCCGAATTGGGCAACGACGCGCTCGGCCAGCGCGTGCGCCGACTTGATGCAGTCGCCGACCGAGACGCCGCCGCGGTAGTTCGCGCAGAAGTGAAGTCCAGGCAACGCCTGCTCGGCGCTTTCCACCGCGGCGATGCGCGCCAGGTGTCCGAGCGCGTACTGCGGAATCGCGCGCTCCCAGCGCGTCACCTCGCTCCACAGCGGCTCGCGTGCTCCTAGATGACGCTGCAGCGACTCGCGCACGTTCGCTGAGACGCGCGCCGGCTCTTCACGCGCGAACTCGGGGTCGCGCCGGCCGCCGACGAAGGTCGTCAGCGCGACCACGTCGGCCGGCGCGCGGCCATCGAACATCGAACTGGAAAAGAGCGTCCCCAGCACGCGCGGCCGCTCGACCTTCGGTGCCAGGAATCCGAAGCCGTCGAGCGGATGCGCGACCTCGCTGCGCCAGTAGGCGCTGACCACGCTCGCCACCGGTGGATAGACGATCTCCTGCAGCGCCGTCGCGGCCCCCGGCGCCAGTGATGCGACCAGCCGTGCCGCCTCGTACGCCGGGGCGGCGAGCACCAGCGCACGGGCGTTGCGCGTGAGGCGCTCACCGTGGCTCGCGGCCTCGATGATGAAGCCGCCGCCGTCTGCGCGCAGCACGCGCTCGACCCGCGCGCCGCAGCGGATGCGCTCGACGCCGACGCCGCGCGCCAGCGCGTCGGTCAGCGCCTGCATGCCGGCGCGGAACGAAAAGCTCTTCGCCGTGTTCTTCGCCTTCTCCGCGTTCCTGCGGCGTTCGCGCGCGCCGAGGATCATGCCGCGGATCAGGCTGCCGTAGTTCTGCTCGAGCGCGTGCAGGCGCGGGAACGCCGCCTTCACCGACAGCAGTTCCGGATCGCCGGCGTAGATTCCGGCGACGAAGGGCTCGATCGCGTAGTCGAGGAACTCTCGCCCCAGGCGGCGGCGCACGAAATCCGCCACCGTCTCTTCGGCATCGGCCGGCGAGCGCGCGATGAACGGCTCGCGCACGAGGCCGAGCTTGGTGCGCCAGGAAAAGAGCGGCGTGCGCAGGAACGCCGGCGGCGACAGCGGCATGGGAACGAGTTAGCCGCCGCGCAGGATGTAGCGGCGATCGGCGATGCGGCTCGCGTCGAGGCGCTCGGCCGCGATGCCGGCGTCGCGCAGCAGTTCGCCGATCAGCGGCGAGGTGTCGAGAGCGCTGTTCGGCCCCGACTCGATCAGTACGCCATCGCGGATGCGCGAGCCGATCACGCCGCCGGCGCGCGGCGCGGCCTCGATCATCTCGACCCTGACACCCGCGCGCACCAGGCGGAACGCGCACGCCAGGCCCGACAGGCCGGCACCGACCACGATCACGTCAGCGCCCGGCGCCGAGCCCGCAGCTTTGCCCTCGAACATGCCGTCTTCCTCGCCCGCGACGCGCGAGCTTAACGCGAGCGGCGATCGAACGGCGGTGCGCCCGGCCCGGCCGCGGCCTCGAAGCCAGACCGCACAGGTGTCGCGGTATCGAACTCTGCCTTGCGCGATCGGAGTTACGTCGCGCGGATCGGCTGCGGCGATGCGCGGCGAGCGACCGGCGCGACGGCGATCGCCGGTGCCAGCTTCATCGGTTTGCCGCCTGCTTCGGCCGTGTGCGCGCGCGCAGTGCAAAGCGCAGGCTGTCCTCCGGGCAGACGACGATGCAGCGCGCGCAGTTCGTGCATTCGCCGGGGTCGACGCGGCCGGCCGCGGCCATCTGTGCAAAGTGCAGCACGCGCGGCTCGGGGCAGATCCGGACGCAGTCGCCGCAGCGCGTGCAGCTCGCATCGTCGAATGCGACCTTGATCTGGCCCGCGCGGCCAACCAGCGCCCAGAACGCGCCGAGCGGACACAGGCGCCCGCACCAGCCGTGTCTGAGCACGAACGCATCGAGCACGAAGATGCCGAGCGCGGCGGTCAGTCCGAACCCGACGCCGTAGATCAGTTCCCGGTGCAGCGCCGCGATCGGGCTCACCCACTCGAATGCGGCCACGCCGGCGAAGAACGACACCGCGAGCGCGAGCAGCAGCACGAAGTAGCGGGTGCGGGCGTCGATCGGCACGAGATTGCTTTCGATGCCGAGTCTGCCGCGCAGCCAGTCCGCGGCGTCGGTCACGACGTTCATCGGGCAAACCCACGCGCAGAACACTCGCCCACCGACCAGCAGATAGAAGCCGAGCACGATCGCGGCGCCCAGCAGCGCCTCGGTCGCAAGCGCATGGCGCGTGAACCACGTCTGCAGCACGGCGAACGGGTCGGCCATCGGCAGCACGCCGGCGAACTTCGATGCCGACAGATTACCTGCGAGCAGGGGCCGGCCCGCGACTTTCCAGCCCCAGTGCAACGTGCCGTAGAAGAGCAGCAGCACGCCGAACTGCAGCGTGCGCCGCGCGATCGCGTAACGGTGCACGAAGAGCCATGCGCGCAGCGTGCGCGGAGGTTCGAAGTGGCGCACCGGCCGCGACGCAGTCACCGCGAAACACCGCGGTTCGGAGGGTCGAGCGGGGCGGCCGGAGCAGGTGCGGGCTCGACGATCCCGGGCTGGCCATCGCTCCGGTAATGCGCACCGAGCTTGCCCTGCACCAGCTTCGGATCGACAACACGGATCGCGGTCGCGTCGGTCGGGCAGCGCTTTTCGCAGATCCCGCAGCCGGTGCACGCGTCGCTGTGGACAACCGGCACCAGCAATGCCTGGCGGCTGAGCCGGCGCGGATGCTGCACGACCGTGATCGCCTTGTCCTTGACCGGGCAGACACGAAAGCACACGTCGCAGCGCATCCCCTGCCACGACAGGCAGCTTTCCGGATCGATCACCGCAAGGCCCATGCGCGCGGCGGCGACGTCCTTCATGTTGCGGTTCAGCGCGCCGGTCGGACACGGGCGCACGCACGGAATGTCTCTGCACATGAAACACGGCACATCGCGCGGCACGAAGTACGGCGTGCCAAGCGCGACCGGCTCGGCCGTCTTCGCCAGCTTCAGCGTGCCGAACGGGCACGCCTGCACGCACAGTCCGCACTTGACGCAGGTGGCGAGGAAGTCGTGTTCCGGCTGCGCTCCCGGCGGCCGCAGCGGCGTCATCGCCTGCGCGGTCTGCGCGCCGAGCAAGGCATTCCACAGCAGGCCGCCCGTGGCTGCAGCAGCGACGCCCTGTGCTGTCTGGGTGACAAAGCGACGCCGGTCCATCCTCGGATCGCGGTCTACGGAATCCGGATTTTGAGGCGGGTCGTGCCGAATCCTCAATCCCGAATCGGCAATCGCCCCGCTGCCGAGTCGAGCATGTGCACGGCCTACAGGATCAGGAACCGCGCCCCGCTCGTTCGTTACTGCACGACGGTGTCGATCTGCACGTTGATGTCGCGGCTGCCGGTCTTGACCGGCTTCGACTGCCCTTCGAGATCGCCGGGCTGCGCGTTGGCCACGCCACCCTTGGCGACGCGCGCCGCGATCACGATCTGGTCGAACTTCGACAGCTTGAACTCGGGCGACATCGCCATCGAATCGTCGAGCGCGAACCTGGCCGGCAGATCCTTGACCTGCATGCGCAGGACCGCCAGCGGCATGCGCGGGCCCTGCGCGGCGTGCGCGAAGATGAACACGGTGTCGTCCGGCTTCGCGTTGGCGGCGAGCTTCGGGCTCAGCGTCACCGTGCCTGCGACCTGCGCGCCGGCCGCCGGTGCTGCACTCTTGGCCGCGGGCGCGGCAGCGATCTTCGCTTCACCTTTGTCGGGCGGCAGCCCGCCGAGCTGGCGCGCCTCGGCGATCGAGCCGGCGATCTGCTGCGCGATCGGCGAGTCCGCGGGCAGCGAGGCGCGCAACTTCTCCCAGTAATCCGCGGCGGCCTTGTAGTCCTTGCGGTCGAACGCCTCGGTACCCGCCATCGCCAGCGCCTTCCACTGCGTCGGCTCGAGTGTCAGCGCCTTCTTGATCAGCGCCAGCGGCTCGCCCGTAAGCCGGCGACCGTTGGCCATCGCCAGCGCATCGGCATAGTCGGCCAGCACCGTGGCGTCGTCGGGCACGAGCTCGACCAGGCGCTTGTACGCCTGCGCCGCCTCCGGAAACTTGCGCTGGAAGTAGTACGTGCGAGCCAGCATGGCCCAGCCGTTCGCGTTGTTGGGCTCGCCCTTCAGTTTCTCGATCAGCTTGGCCGCCATCTGTTCGATCTCGGCTTCGCTCGTCGGGTGCCCCTGTTCCGCGCCCTGGCGCGCGAGCGGATCGAACGCGGTCGGATCGCCGAGGCGCGAGTACAGCAGCGCGGCCGCGATCGGCACCGCCACGATGACCACCGCCGCCGTCACACGGCCGTGCCAGCTCGCAGCCACGCCGGCACGCGCCGGCGCGGCCTGCATCTCCTCGATCACGCGTCGTTCGAGATCGGCCTTGGTTTCTGCATAGGCCGTGTCGTTCAGCGCGCCACGGCGATGGTCGGCCTCGAGATCGGCGAGCTGGTCGCGCAGGATGCGCAGGTTGGTCGCGGCGTGGTCGACGTCGCCGGTCGGGCGCCGTCGCAACAACGGCGGCAGCACCCAGCCCAGGCCGACGACGACCATGAACGCCGCGATGAGCATGAATTGCGTCACTGCCCGCTCTCCCTGCCGGCGAGGAGCGATTCGGCGCGCGCGCGCTCGGCGTCCGACAGCGGCGCGACGAGCCGCCGCCGCGCGCGGATCACGCGCGCCATCACGATCGCGCCGATGAGCAGCAGCAATGCCGGCCCGGTCCACAGCAGCAGCGTGGTGGCCTTGAACGGCGGGTCGTAGAGGACGAAGTCGCCGTAGCGGTCGGTCATGAACTGGATGATCTCGCGGTCCGACTTGCCGGCCGCCATCTGCTCGCGGATTTGGCGCCGCAGGTCAGCGGCGAGATCGGCGTGCGAATCCTCGATCGACTGGTTCTGGCACACGAGGCAGCGCAGCTTCATGCCCAGCTCGACCGCGCGCTTGGATGCGACCGGATCGTCCTCGGTGGGCACCGCGGTCGACTGAGCCAGCACCACGCCGCCCAGCAGCAGCGCCAGCAGGAAGAATATCGTCTTCATGATTTTTGCAGTTCGCGCACCAGCGGCACGATCTTCTGCTCCAGAACCTCGGGCGTGACCGGTCCGATCTGCTTGTGCCGGATCACGCCTTGCTTGTCGATGACAAAGGTCTCGGGCACGCCGTACACACCGTAGTCGATGCCGAGGCGGCCGTCGCCGTCGACCACGATCTGCGTGTACGGATTGCCGAGATCCGTCAGCCACTTCTTGGCTGCTCCCGCTTCGTCCTTGTAGTTCAGACCCACGATCGGCACCAGCTTCTTCGTCGCCAGTTCGTTCCACAGCGGGTGCTCCTGCCGGCACGGCATGCACCACGACGCGAACACGTTGAACACCCACACCTGGCCGAGCATCTGCTTGCTGTCGAACTGCGCCTGCGGTGCGTACAGCTCCGGCCGCACGAACATCGGCGCCGCCTTGCCGATCAGCGGCGACGGCACCTCGCGCGGATTCAGCCACAGCCCGCGCAGCAGAAACACCGCCAGCACGACAAACGCGGCGAGCGGAATCAGATAGAGCGCGGCCTTCTTCATCGCTCGCTCACGCTGCCGCCGGCCTCGCACCGATCGCGATCGCATCGCGACGCGCGAGCGAACGGTAGCGGCGATCGCTCATCGCGAGGAAGCCGCCGAGCGCCATGATCACGCAACCGCCCCACAGCCAGGTCACGAACGGCTTGTAGTACACGCGCACGGTCCACTCGCCCTTGTCACCGACCTGCTCGCCGAGCGACACATACACGTCCCCGGTGATGCCGGTGTCGATCGCGGCCTCGGTCATCGGCATGCCCTGCTGCGCGAGGTAGATGCGCTTCTCCGGATGCAGCACCATGTCGGGCTTGCCGTTCCTGGTCACCGTGACCGCGCCGCGCGCGGCACGGTAGTTCGGGCCCGTGCGGTCGGTCACGCCGTCGAAGCGGAACGTGTAGTTGCGCACGCTGACCGTGTCGCCCACCGCCATCTTCACGTCGCGCTCGATCTCATAGCCCTTGACCGACGTGACGCCGATCACGAACACGGCCATGCCCAGATGCGCGACCGTCATGCCCCACCAGCCGCGCGGCTGCGCGGCGAACCTCGCGAACAGTCCGCCACTCACGTTGCGGATCTGCGTGCGCACCTGCTCGATCGTGGCGAGCACCACCCAGGCGGCGAGCCAGTAGCCGAACGCCAGCATCGGCGACCAGCGCCCACCGATGAAGGGCAGCGCGACTCCCAGGATCAGCGAGACGGCGAGCGCCCAGCGCAGTTGCGTCCACAGGTCCGGGATCGACGCCTGGCGCCAGCGCGCCAGCGGCCCCACGCCCATCAGGAACAGCAGCGGCGCCATGATCGGCACGAACACGGTGTCGAAGTACGGCGGGCCGACCGAGATCTTGCCCAGCCCGAGCGCGTCGAGGAACAGCGGATACAGTGTTCCGAGCAACACCGATCCGCCCGCCACCGTCAACAGCACGTTGTTGGCGAGCAGCATCGATTCGCGCGACACCGCGGAGAACGTGCCGCCGATGCCCACCCGCGGCGCGCGCCACGCGAACAGCGCCAGCGACGCGCCGATCACCAGCACCAGGAACGCGAGGATGAATACGCCGCGCTTCGGATCGGTTGCGAACGCATGCACGCTGGTCAGCACACCGGAGCGAACCAGGAACGTGCCCAGCAGCGACAGCGAGAACGCGAAGATCGCCAGCAGCACGGTCCACGCCTTGAACGTGCCGCGCTTCTCGGTCACCGCGAGTGAATGGACCAGCGCGGTGCCGACCAGCCACGGCATGAACGACGCGTTCTCCACCGGATCCCAGAACCACCAGCCGCCCCAGCCGAGCTCGTAATACGCCCACCACGATCCCAGGCCGATGCCCATGGTCAGGAAGCACCACGCGACCGTGGTCCACGGACGCGACCAGCGCGCCCACGCCGCGTCGAGCTTGCCGCCGAGCAGGGCCGACAGCGCGAAGGCGAACGCAACCGAGAAGCCGACGTAGCCCATGTACAGCATCGGCGGATGCAGCACCATGCCGGGGTCCTGCAGCAGCGGATTCAGGTCGCGTCCTTCGGCGGCGGCCGGGAACAGCCGCTCGAACGGATCGGACGTGGTCAGGATGAATACGAGGAAGCCGGCGGCGACCAGTCCCATGACGCCGAGCACGCGCGCGATCATCTCGTCGGGCAGATGGCGGCTGAACAGGCTCACCGCCACGCCCCAGCATGACAGCATCAGCACCCACAGCAGCATCGAGCCTTCGTGCGAACCCCAGGACGCGGCGACCTTGTAATACACGGGCAGCAGCGAGTTCGAGTTGGTCGCGACGTTGACAACCGAGAAGTCGCTGGTGACGAACGAGTACGCCAGGCACAGCCACGCGAACGCAACGAACACCCACAATCCCTGCGCGACCGGCCGCGCCAGCGCCATCCATTCACGCACGCCCTTGTGCGCGCCCACGAGCGGCAGCGTGCCCTGCACCAGCGCCAGCAGCAGCGCCAGGATCAGCGAGAAGTGACCGAGTTCGGGAATCATGAGTCTGCTTTCTTGCCTGGATCGAAACGTGTCATGCCCGCGAACGCGGGCATCCAGTCAGCGGGCGACACACTGAATTCCCGCTTGCGCGGGAATGACACTGCCCGCCATCACTGCTTCACCTGCAGCGTCTTCTGCGCCTTCTGCGCCTGCTCGATCGCGTGCGCGGCGTCGGGCGGCATGTAGTTCTCGTCGTGCTTGGCCAGCACTTCCGAGGCGCGGAAGGTGCCGTCGGGCCCGAGCTTGCCCTGTGCGACCACGCCCTTGCCTTCCTTGAACAGGTCCGGAAGGATGCCCTGGTACGTGACAGGGATGGTGTGCGCGGTGTCGGTGACCTTGAACGTCACGGTCACGCCGTCGCGTTTGACGCTGCCGGGCTCGACCAGCCCGCCGATGCGGAACGCTCGCCCGTTCGGCGCCTTCTGCGCGACCACGTCCGACGGCGAGAAGAAGAACACCAGGTTCTCCTTGAACGCCGACAGGATCAGGTACGCGGCGATGCCGAGCACCGCGATGCCGCCCACGATCAGCGCCAATCTCTTCTGCCGCGGCTTCATCCGCGCTCCCGCACCGCCTGCCGCCGCGCTTCCGCCACCGCGCGCTGCCGCCGCGCGCGCGCCGACAGCACTTCGGCCACGATCAGCAGCGCACACACGCCGTACGAGCTCCACACGTAGCCGCCATAGCCGCCCATGTGCAGGAACTCACTCAGACTGCCCCATTGCATTTCAAACTCCGTTGCCTAGAGTCGCTGGATTCCCGCTGCAGCCTGCCCCCGAGTGCTTGAATCGGGGGCGGGAATGACACACTCAATCCTCAATCCTAGCTGCGGATCGCCTCGCCCACCCACGCACTGCGCCGCTCGCGCTCGAGCATGATCGTGCGCACGCGATACAGCACGGCGGCGATGCAGTACATCCAGAACGCGAACACCATCACCAGCATGCCCGCCAGCATCGTGGCGGCCATCGACGAGCCGGTCAGCTTCACCGACGCGCCCTGGTGCAGCGTGTTCCACCACTTGACCGAAAAATAGATGATCGGCACGTTGACCGCGCCGACCAGCGCCAGCACCGCGCTCGCCTTGTCGGCGCGGCGCGGATCGTCGATCGCCGCCTGCAGCGCGATGAAGCCCAGGTACAGGAACAGCAGGATCAGCGTCGAGGTCAGCCGCGCGTCCCACACCCAGTACGCGCCCCACGTCGGCCGCCCCCACAGTGCGCCGGTCCATAGCGCGATGAACGCCATCAGCGCGCCGCTGGGCGCGATCGCGCTCGCCATCATCGACGACAGCCGCGTGTTGAACACCAGCCCCACGCCGGCCCAGAACGCCATCACGACGTACAGGAACATCGCCATCCATGCCGACGGCACGTGGATGAAGATGATGCGGTAGCTGTCCCCCTGCGTCGCGTCGGTCGGCGCGGCGAAGAAGCCCAGGTAAAGGCCGACCGCGGCCAGGATCGCCGCCAGCGCCGCGAACCACGGGATCATCCGTCCCGCCAGCGGATAGAAGAGGTGCGGCGCCGAATAGCGGAACAGGTTCAATTCGGAAGCCGCGGTCGCGGTGGTCATCGGGGTCCGTGGGAGTCTGCCGGAGGATTCAGCCGGAGGATTCGGCCGGCGTATTCAGCCGAACTGATGCGGAAGCACAGCCAGCACTGTAACGACGGATGTTACTGCGCAGTTGATCGCGATCATTCCATAGAAATCCGCAGCGCGGCGGCGATAGCCCATGGCGCCAATACGGTCGTCCCGAGGGACAGAGCCGCCAGCAGCAGCAGATGTCCCTGCGGCGACAGGCCCCCCGCGACCGCCTCGACGGCGCCGGCGCCGAAGATCAGCACCGGCACGTACAGCGGCAGCACCAGCAGCGAAATCAGCACGCCGCCGCCGCGCAGCCCGAGCGTGAGTCCCGCGCCAACGGCGCCGATCAGCGACAGCGCCGGCGTGCCGAGCAGCAAAGAGACCATCAGGACCGCGGTCGGTTCCACGCCGAGGTCGAACATCACGCCCAGCAGCGCGGCCATCAGCGTGATCGGCAAGCCCGTGGTCAGCCAGTGCGCGAACGCCTTGGCCAGCACGATGATCGGCAGCGGTTCGCCGGTGAGCAGCATCTGCTCGAGCGAGCCGTCGGCGTAGTCGTTGGCGAACAGCCGCCCGAGCGACAGGATCGCCGCCAGCAGCGCGGCGACCCACACCACGCCGGGCGCGATCGTGCGCAGCGTGTTCAGCTCCGGCCCGACGCCGAGCGGCACCATCGTCACCACGACGATGAAGAACAGCAGCGTGTTGGCCACGTCGGCGCGCTGGCGCACCGCCAGCAGCAGGTCGCGCCTGACCACGGCCGTGAACGTAGCCGTCATGGTGCCCTCTTCGCGCTTCGCGCTGTCCCCCCGAGGGGGGTGAGGGCCGCGGCTCCAAGCCCGCCTGCGCGGGCTTGGACGGCGCGAACGCCGGTCGCGTCTCGCGACCGGCTGTACGAGCCATCTCGGAGCGGCCGTGCGGCGCTCATGCCGGCTCCGCGGCGCGCAGGTCGAGCCGCGCCACGCGCCCAGCCAGCGGCACGTCCTGGTGCGTGGTCAGCACCACGATGCCGCCGCGCGCGGTGTGGCGCTCGATCAGGTCGACCAGCACGCCCACCCCGCGCACGTCGAGTGCGGTGAACGGCTCGTCGAGGATCCACAGCCTGGCCGCTTCGGCCAGGAACAGGCGCGCCAGCGCCACGCGGCGCTTCTGCCCCTGCGAGAGAAACCGCGCCTGCGAGCCTTCGAATGCACCGAGCGCCAGTTCCGCCAGCGCCGTGCGCGCGCGCTCGGCCGGCGCCGCGCGGCCGGTGACCGCCGAGCCGAAGCGCACGTTTTCCAGCGCGGTCAGGTCATCCTTCACGCCGTTCAGGTGCCCGACGTACGCAAGCTGTTGCCAGTAATCTTCGCGCAACTTGCGGATGTTCCGGCCCTCCCACTGCACCTCGCCGTGCGTGGGCGACAGCAGCCCGCACAGGATGCGCAGCAGGCTCGTCTTGCCCGCGCCGTTCTCGCCGGCGATGTGCAGGCACGTGCCGGCCTCGACGGTGAAGTCGAGGTGCGCGAACAGCAGCCGCTCGCCGCGCATGCATTCGAGGTCGATGGTCTGCAACATAAGAACCTATCCGCGAGTAATTCGTGCGATGCGTTGTCGCCAGAAAGCCCGGATGCAAGGCGCCCGGCGTAGGACAGTAGCCCGGCCTACGGCCAAGCCGGGCAACACCGCAGCCGGGCTTTCTGGCGACAACCCAAAGGGACGGGCCAAATTGGCTCGCATCGCGTTGTTGCTCGTCGCTAATTTGGATGAACCAAACCGCGCTCCTCGCGCCTAGCGCTGCAAGCCAATTAGGCCCGTCGCACACACGAATTACTCGCGGATAGGTTCTAGGTAGGCGCGCAACTGCCGGCGCGCGTGGCGGCCGAAGGGTAAGGGAGCGGGCGGCCACCAGCAAGCCGCGGGGCTTGATGCAGGCCAATCGGCGTGCAGAGACGCGCCACCGCCGCGCCGGGGACAGCTTTCCGCGGCGGCCCGGAGTCCGGCGAGACAGCGTCCCGGGGCGCCGGCCCGATTCAGGCCGCCCAGGTCACCTCAGCGAAAGCACCCAGTTCACGAGGTTGTTGATGCGGTCCGAGTCGCTGGTCTTGACGATGGGGTGGTGTTCCTCGTGGCCGTCCGCGAATTTCGCCATGCGCCCGGTCGTCACGTGCTTGTAGAGCTTGTCCTCCGCACCGACTTCACCGAGGTACTTGGCCGCGACGCTCTTCCACGCCGGGCCGACCTTGCTCTTGTTCACGTCGTGGCACTTCAGGCAACCGCTCTGGCGCGCGAGCGTTTCGGCGGCCGTGACGTCGACCGGCGCGGCAATCGGCAGCGCGAGGATCCAGTCGACCAGGTTCGTGATTCGCTTCGGATCGCCGGTCTTCACGATCGGGTGGTCTTCCTCATGCCCATCATCGAACTTCGCCTTGCGGCCTGTCGTCACGTGCAGGTAGAGCCTGCGCTCCGCATCCGGTGCCCCGTGATACTTCGCCGCGACATCCTTCCACGCCGGCCCGATCTTCTTCTGGTACACGGAGTGGCACTGCAGACAGCCGCTCTGGCGCGCCAGGTGCTGAGCCGCGAGGATGTCCAGCGCATGCGCGGAGTGCGCAACCATGAATCCGCCTGCGACCAGGGCCAGGTTCCGCGCCGACATCGACGCGCGCTTCATTGCCGGCAGTTCCATCTCGACCTCGCTCGCGCAGCCAAATCGATGCAGCGGGACGGGCTGCGCCTGCGCCCTCGCGTCACGCGCTCGCCTTCTTCAATGTCCGCGCGTGCAGCACCTCGTAGATCCGGATTCCGACGACGACGGCAACCAGGCACGCGACAAACGTGCCGAGCATCCCCAGAACGGCCAACACGGTCCAGAAGACTCCAAGCATCACACGCTCCCGTTGGTCATGCGCCCGTTCATCAGATCGGCATGCGCCCCGAACTCATTCCTCTTCTGGGGGCACGTATTCCTTGGGCAACAGGTGCGCGATGCCCTTGTGGCAGTCGATGCAGGTCTTGCCCTCTTCCAGCCCCTTCTTCATCTCCTTCTGCGCGCGCGGATGCTGCTTCTTCGGATCCATCGCGTCCCAGGTATGGCAGTTGCGGCACTCGCGCGAATCGCTCGCTTTCATCGAGTCCCACACATTCTGCGCGAGCTCCATCCGCCGGCTCTCGAACTTCTCCGGCGTGTCGATGATGTGACTGACAAACTTGCCGTACAGCTCCTGGCTCGCCTGCACCTTGCGGATGAACTTGTGCGTCCAGTCCTTCGGCACATGGCAGTCGGGGCACACCGCGCGCACGCCGGAGCGGTTCTTGTAATGGATCGTCTCCTTGTATTCCTGGAACACCGTGTCGCGCATTTCGTGACAGGAGGTGCAGAAGGCGAGCGAATTGGTCGCCTCCATGCCGGTGTTGAATCCGCCCCAGAAGAGCAGCCCGATCACCATGCCGATCGCAACGAGCGTCGTCAGTGAAAGCGACGACGGCCGGAAGAAGAAGGCGCGCAGTCGGCTCAACAGCGATGGTTTTGGAAAGTTCTCGGCCATGGCAGCGTTTCGGGTTCTGACGCAATTCGCTCGAGGGCTGGAGCGCGGAGCGCCAGCCTTTGCCTGGGAGCCTGTCGGGAAGGCCTCGGACGCGAGTCGATGCCGGCCGAGGCGATCTTCGAGGGCGACGCGAGCCGCCGCCTAGAGCGACAGGATCCAGTCCACGAGATTCTTCGTGTCGGCCTCGCTCTTGGACTTGATGATCGGATGCTCCTCCTCGCTGCCGTCGGTAGTCTTCACTTTCGGCCCGGTCGTCAGATGCTTGATCACTTCGGCCTCGGCATTCGGCTTGCCCTTGAGCTTCGTGGCGATTTCCTTCCACGACGGCCCGGCCTTGGCCTTGTCGACCTGATGGCACTTGAAGCAGTTGTTCTGCCGCGCGAGCGCCCTGGCCGCGGCTTCGTCAGCGCCGAACGCGGACGACGGAACCACGAGCGGCGCAGCGGCGATTGCGAAGGCCGCGATGGCCGGGATGGAGCGAATCTTCAGCGTCGTATTCAAGAGAACCTCCAATGGCAGGTTGCGTTTCGCGATCGCCACGATCGGCCGGCGATCAACTGCATCATCCGCGGCCTGCGGCGTGGCGCGCGGTTCCGAAGTCGGCGCTCCTCGCCAGCAGCGGCACCGGCTCGTTGCCGGCGGCCGCGAATCGCGCGTGACTTCGCATAGACACGAATGCTCGGAGCGTTCGCGCCGGCTTCGTTGATGCTCGTCAAGAATGCGGTAGCGGGACGCAATTCGAGTGCGGCGCTGTTGACGGCCGGCATCACCCTCGCCGATGCGCAATCGATCGCGCTGTGGAATTCCCGAACCCTCGGATTCGGTACATGCGCCGAACAGACCGAATGGCGGTCTTCCGCCCCGAGGCGCGGAATCCGTCTTCACGGCACCCCTTCGGCATGAATCGCTCGCTGCCGTGCAGAACCCCGGGCGACGGGATCAGGCCCGGCGCCGGCCAGTGCGCGGCAGTTCGTTTCGGCACGCGCACGTTTCGAGCTGTCCCCGACAGAGGCACGATTCCAGAGACGCCCATTGATCTCCATCAAGCAGAGCCAAGCACACGTGCGCCTCACGACAGCGAAAAGCCTATTGTTTTTTCGCTCGCCGATCAATCGCGGCGGGCGTTGCGCAGCTTGCGCATCGTGGCCCAGTCGATTGCCTGCACGCTGGTCCCGTCAAAGAGAAGGGAGGTTCGTCTCATGAACGCGCACATTCATCGCCCGACAACGATTGCACTGGCTCTGCTGGCAGCGGCGCTCGCCTGCGCACCTGCGGCCGCGCAGCAGAGGAAAACGGTGGACGGCATCGTGATCAACCTGGGCATCGTGCCCGCCGAAACCGCGCTGCACGCAGAGGGGCATCGGGAGTCGCATCCGACCAACCCACCGTCCGGATCGCAACACCTGCTCGTCACGCTCGACGAGGCGAAGACCGGGAAACGGATCGGCGATGCGGAAGTGGAGATTACGGTGACCGATCCGCACCATCACGTGGAGCGGAAACCGCTGCTGCATACGCAGGCGGCCGGACAACCGGATTACAGCGAACTCTTCCGGTTCGCCTGGAGCGGCGAATACACGGTCCGCGTGACCGTCACACCGCATCCGGGAGCAAAGCCGATCGACGCGCGCTTCACCGTCGACCACCCGCTCTGACGAGCCCGGCAGCCGCGCGTGCGCAAGGGGACATCGTCAGCCGTCTCGCGCCCGATCACTTCCACGCGTAGATGTAGGTGACGCCGACGAAGGTGAACTCCTGCACGGGTTTCATCCACACCGTGGTGTTGTCGCTGTAGGTGTAGGAGACTCCGTTGTAGGCAAAGGCCCAGTCGTTGTATTTCGCGCGCTGGTACAGGGCGTTGATCCGTACGGCCGCGGCCTCGCTCAACGCGTACTTGCCGTAGAGTTTGACCTGCGTGCTGCGGTAGATGATGTCCGGCAATCCGCCGGCGGCCGCGAGCAGCGCCGCACTTCCGGGCAGCGCCGAGGCGTCGAGCGTCTGCGCGTACACGTTCTTGTCGTTGATGAACGCCAGGCCGCCTCCGACGTCGATCTTCTCGGTCGGCTTGCCCACGACACCGAGGCCGAGGCTGGTGTTGGTGTTGTCGAACGCCAGGACGTAGCCCCCTGGGCGGACCTGATTGAGCCGCTGCGAGCCGACCGACGCGTAACCGGTCAGGCGCACGTTGTACTTGTCCGACAGAAGGTAATCGGCATCGACGCTGTACAGCTCCATGCGCGTGCTGCGCAGACCGACGTTGCTGCCCTTGTACTTGTCCTCGCCACCCTCGGCCACGAGCTGCAAGGTGAGCTGATCCGTGGGCTGCCACGTGGCCGAAAGCTTGCCCTTGTCGCGGCGACGGTCCGCCAGCGTAGGCATCAGGATTGCCACCGAATCGTTGAATGTGGCCGACGGCGCCGTGACTTCGGTGACCCCGAATCCTGTGCTGCCCGGTTGCAGCCAGTTCGAGCCGTCGCGGTTGCTCGTCTCCAGCCGGATCGACCCGCTGAACGTTTCCGTCATGCGCCGCCGTAATTCGGCGTAGACGCCGGTTTCATCGGTCTTCTGGCGCAGCGCCGTGATGCCGGCCACCGCGCTGCTCGGCGTGAACGTGCCGCGGTCGATGTGCTCGTAATTCGCGCCGACGGTGCCTTGGAGGTCGCTCGCGATCTGATAGCTGGCCGCGAGCTTGGCGCGGGTCTTGGTGTTCGGCAGGCGCATGTTCGTGTACGCATACGTGCTGCCGAACCCCTCGACGTTGTACAGCGCCAGCGGCGTCTTGTCGTCCTTGTCTTCCCAGCGAACTTCACCCGACAGCAACAGCTTGGACAGCGGCCGCGATGTCATGCCGACCTGCGCCAGCGTCGTGTCCACCCGTGCGCCGAGGTTCGTTACGCCTGGCGGCACGCCGGCATATCCGACGGAAAAGTCCGCCTTCTGCGTCGCCTGCCCGTAGGCGAGCTTGAAGGTCGCGCGTGTCGACGGCGTGAACGCGTAATTGCCCGTCAGGTCGACCTGATGGGCCTGATTGTCCGGAGGCAGCGCAACCGGAAGGTTGAGGATCGACAGCAGCCCCGCGCTCGGCGCGAGCGGATTGCCCAGGGGTCCGTTCAGCGGCCCCGCGACGCTTGGATTGAGCGACGCGTTTCGATTGTCGAAGAAGGAACCGTAGTAACCGCCGCTCAGGCGCAGCTTCGCGCCGGCGTAGTTGAACCGCGCCTCGATCTGGCCATGATTGGAGTCGATCGGCTCCGGCAACAACAGAATGCCGGTGCCGGCGCTGGCCGCGTCCGCCGCTGGGCAACCGGGGGTGACGGGCGAACCGCAGGTGATGCCGATCCCGAACAGGCGCGAACCTTCCTTCTTCTCTCCCTTCAGACTCACCTCGACCTCGACGGCCTGGCTGACCCACTTGGAGAACGACACCCCGAGACTCGTGCGCTTCGTCTTCAGGCCGAGGTCCGACCCGCTGCCCGCGCCGCCGCCGAGGGTGTTCACCTGCGGTGTGGTCGATCCGGCGCCGAGCAGGCCGGTGTTGATGGTGTAAGGATCCCGGCGCGTGAGTTCGCCATAGTCGAGCGACATCCTCCAGTCGCCCTGCTTCCTCCACCCGAACTGCAGTTCGCGCGTGTCGAGGCCGAGGTTGGTTCCGCGCGCATCGACGGCCGTGCCCGCATCCGTGTTGAAGCGGTAGTAGGTGAAATCGAACAGGCCGTAGCCGCTGTCCTGGCGCATGCCGTTGTACTGGCCGAACAGCGCGCGATCGGAACTGTTGCCGCTGGCGGCGCCCGCGCCGGCGCTCACCGATCCTCCAGCCTCGTTCTCCGCGCGGACCGAGCCGAACGCGGCCAGCACCGCCACCGCGACGGCGGTCTGGCACAAGACGAACTGACGCAAGGATGCTTTCATCGTCTGCTCCAAGACTCAGCGGAACAAGAACTGCGGCGTCGGGTTCGTCGCCGAAGGATTGTTCGACCCGTGAACCTGCGTATGGCAGTTCAGGCAGCTACGCCCCTGCCAGAAGTTGACAACGTTCTTGCCGCTCGAGCCGGCGGTGATCGCCGGTGCAACCTGTCCGGGCGCGGCGGGCGGGAAGACACCGGGCTGCCCCGCAAGCGCGCCGACGCCGCTGCCGACGTGCGGCGTATGGCACTGCTGGCACAGGATCGGCGGGCGCGCCTTCAGCATCGCCGCCACCGTGGTGCCGTGCGGGTTGTGACATGACGCGCAATCGTCCTGCACCGGCTCGTGGTTGTGGACGAACGGTCCGCGCTTTTCCGGGTGGCAGGCGTAGCACGTGTCGTTCGTGTTGTCGCGCTTGACCAGTTTCGGTCCCGCCGAACCGTGCGGGTTGTGGCAGTCCGAACACGTCATCTTCCCTTCCGGGATCGGATGGTGCGACGGCTTGTTGACCTGCGTGCGCTGTTCCTTGTGGCAGGTGAAGCACACGTCGGCCTGCGTCTGCTTGCTGCGCACCGCGTCCTGATTGGTGTGGATCCGGTGGCAGTTGTTGCACGCCACGTCCGCGGCCGGGTGCGAACTGCCCGCCCACAGCATGCGCTTCGAATCCTTCTCGTGGCAGTTCAGGCACGCGGCGCTGCGGTCGCTCGCCGGCATCGCTTCCTTGCCCTTGAACAGGTGATCCGGCTTGACCTTGGACGACTTGGCGATGTGGCCGGTGCTGGGTCCATGGCAGGTCACGCAGGTGGGTGTGCGCGCATCGGCGCTCATGGCGTGCGCGGTCCGGCTCATCGAGGCCAGGTCGTCGTCGTGGCACTTCATGCATTTCGCCGACGCGTCGGCATCGACCGCCGCCCCGGCAGATTCCGCCAGCCCGAGGAGCAACATGCCGGCCACCGCCAGCGCTCTCATGATTCGCATACGAACCTCACGTCTGGGAACCTCGATCGGATTGCACCCGAGCCGGGAGGGGCCGTGGCTGCCCCTTCCCAGAATCGCCGCATCCGCGACGCTCACTTCACGTTATGGACGAGATCGACCGCCGCCACGCCGTTGCCGGGCGCGTGGCAGTCGTCGCAGAGCTCGAGCGTTCCGAATGCCCTGGACTGCGTCATCGCCGGTATCGACAGATTGCCGAATCCCGCGCCTCCCCACTGCGTGACGTGCCCGAGCACCGGACCGACCTTCGCCGACGTCCCGTCATGGCAGGACATGCAGGTGGCAGCCTTCGGCGTGATGACCAGCCACTGCAGAGGATCGGTCACACCGGTCGGCTTCAGCACCATTGCGCCAACGGTGCTCTGGTCCTTCATGTGCGAGTTGTTGACGTGGCAGGCGTTGCAGTTGATGCCGTTGCTGTCCGGCCACTGCACCTCCTCGGCGTAGTTCTCCGCTGGCGCGGTCGTCGTCGTGGTCGGCGCGCCGATGGCGATCTTGGCTGCGTTCATCGTCGCGGCGATGGTGTCGAACGTCGCGCCCGCGGCAACCGCCGTCCCGGCGGCAATCGCCGTCTTCGTGGCGCCGGAGACGGTGGCAGTCACGTCCGCAAGGAAGTACCCGGCCGACTGCAGGGAGCCGGTCTTGCTGAAGGTGCCGACCACCGCGTTGCCGTGCGTGAACGGATAGGCGCGGAACGCATTGCTGTGTATGCCATGGATGAATCGCTTCGCCTGGAACGACTCGTACAGCGCGACGCCGTTGGTCATCACGTTGCCGCTGGACGCGCGGTTCGGATCGTGGCACACCGGGCAGGCCTCGACCATGTTGCGCGCACCGCCGTGGAAGGCATTGGCCAGCGTGTTGGAGGCCGACGCGGTGCCGAGCATGCCGTGACAGACGTTGCACTTGTCAGTCGCGACGATCGTGCGACGCGGGCTGAGATTGCCGCTCAACGCCAGGTCGGCAAACGTGTGCTGCGCGCCGACGTTCAGCAGATCCGCGGGGTCGGTCGAGGCGACCGGACGCGGATCGGAACCGGAGCGCAGCACGAGCGGCTGCTCCTTAACCTGCCCGATGCTGATCACACGCGCGCTGCCCGCCGCCAGAGACACGCTCGCGACGTCGGCCGGCACGGGAATCGTCACGGTGTAGTTGTTGCTGCCGTCGTTGGTGCCCTTGTACAGGTAGGCATTGGCGCCACTGCCGCCGTTGTTCCAGGCGGTCCAATCCGTGGGCCCGGGCTGACCGATCAGGTTCTGGTAGCCAAGGTAGAAGCGCAGATTGCCGAAGCGCGTCGTGCCGGCGCATGCCAGCGAGCTGCCGCTGCCGGTGCAGTCCGGCGTCACGAGGTTGTACGCCGCGTTGCCGTTGGTCGGATCCGTCACCGAGTACTTGACCGTCACGTTGCGCGTCCCCGAGTCATAGGCAGCGCTGGCGATGTTCACCTTGTACTTCGCCGCATTGGCCTGGACCTGGTTGAAGTGCACACGATCCGATCCGAGACCCGTGCCGGCGACGTGGCAATCCACGCAGTCGCTGTTCGTCAACATCGTCGCGGGCGCATTCGGATCCAGACCCTTGTTCAGCGCCTTGTGCGAATTGAACCAGTCGGAACCCGTCCCGCTCGTGTGGCAGCTCAGACACGCTTCGCGGCTGGGCGTGTTCTTCCAGTTGTCCCCCTGCGGTGTGGCAACGACCTGCGCGCTGCCGACATTGACGGCGGTCCCGGAATGGCAGGTCGAGCAGTTGCGAAGGTCCTGCGGGAAACCGACATCGGCGAAATCGTCCGTACCGATGTAGTAGTCGATGCCTGCCGCCATCAGCCGCTTGCCGGCGTGCAAGCTGTGAACGAAGTTGCTCAGGGTCATCACATTGCCGCTCACGACGTCCTGCGTGCCCGGGTTGTGGCACATCACGCAGAAGGCCGTGTCGACCCGATTGCCGCCGTGCGGCGCCAGCTTGCCGTGGCAGTTGTTGCAGGTGCCGACATCGACCATCTTGCGAATCGGTGTCGTCACGGGAACCGAGTTGCCGTTGGCGTCGAACGTGAAGTCGAAGTACGGGTTGACCCGGACGGTCTGGCCGGCGGAGTTCACGTAGTTCAACTGGATCGCGACCCGGTGCGATTTGTCCGGCTCGAACGTCACGCCATTGGTCTTGTAGACGTTGTTGTTGATCGTCGCGGTCCAGGCCGGGTCGGTGATCTTGGCGGTGAAGGTGTACGTGTAGTAGCCATCGGCGTTGTAGACGAGCTGCGTGGAGCCGGTGGGTTTCGGATCGGTCACCGCCCGGATGGCGCTCGCCAGCTTGGGCGCTTCGCCGTGCGGCCCTTTCAGCGTGCCGGCGTTCCTGACCTGGGAGATGTAGTTGGTCCACTGGTCGGGATTGCCGTTGCTGCCCGGAGTGACCTTCGCGATCGCGAAGCTCACGTTGGACAGCGTGAGGTTCTGCACCACCGCGCCGTTGTCGAACACGGTGAACTTCACGACCGGAACGCCGTTGACGAGCGTCACGGCCGCCGTACCGGCGTTCTGCAGCGCCGTGAACGGCGCCGCGGAATTGACCGAACTGTCGTTGGACGCTGCCGCCGCAGCCTGCGCGATTGCCTGGCCCAACGAGGATGACGGCGTCGGCGAAGGTGTCGTGCCTCCACCACCGCCGCCGCAACCGGCCACCGTGGCCGTGACGAGGGCGACTGCGCACAATTTCAGCAATGGGCTCTTCACGTCATTTCTCCCCGCACAATTGACCCGACGCCGGCTGGGCCGCGCATCGAAAATGCCGTCAGGTTTTATACACACGAACCGCGAAGCCGCGTTTGGCGCGCTCGCTCGACGTTGCTCACTCGCAACGCAAAGCTTGCACGTGCCATCGCGTGACCGTGTGTCCCAAATCAAACCCGATCGGTCGCAACGAAGGTGGCGGATTCGAGTGATGTCGATCCGCTACTTCTTCTTCGGCTTCGGCGTACCGGCCTGCTTGGCGATGATGAACTTCCGGATCGACAGGTAGACGCCGGTCGGAAGAATCTTGTTGGTGGCCAGGTCGGCCTTGCTGAGGTAAGGACGTCCCGCGATGATCTTCGACGCTTCGGCGTCGCCGATTCCCGGCAACGTCTTCAGTTGTTCGCGGCTGGCGCTGTTGATGTCGACGAGCTTCTCGGCCGGCACCACGGTCGGCCCTTTCGCGGTCACGGGCGGGTGACCAGCCGCCGATGAACCCGGCGGACTCTCTGCGGCTACCGATGAGCCTGCGCAAGCAGTCGCGATGAGCGCGACGGCCGCGGCCTTGATCAGGTTTCTCGTGGACAACACGGCCTGTTTCCTCACTTCGAAATTTCGTCCCCGGCGCGTCGCGGCGCTGGAGGTGACGAGTTGATCGTCCGAGAACGATGCACAAAAAGCAACCCGGAAGCGTCGCCGCTACCGGGTCGGTTGCCGCAGCAGGGGGCGTTCCTCGCGCTCCCCTGCTGCAGCTTCACTGCTGATGTCGGCGCTTCAATCTACCGCGCATGCACCGCGCTGATGTCCCCCAGCTTGCCATTGCCGTGGCAAACGAGGCAGGTCTCGATCGTCGCGAGCCCCGCAGTGCGCGACGAGTAGATCGACCCGCCGTTGAGCATCATGTGGGCCTTGGCGTCCGCGGTGTCGTGGCAAGCGAAGCAGACCGTCGCCGTGGGCGATGTCACCAGCGTGGTTCCCGCGGCCTGCGTGGCTGCCCCGGTCGCCGCGTTGTACGCAAAGCCTGCGCCGTAATCCACGTCCATCGTGATGTACGGCGCATACGTGTAAGTCGTGCCCGTGCTTGCCAGCTTGCCGGTCGCGACGTACCTGTACAGGCGGTTGTCCACGCTGCTCGGCGTGAGACTGTAGTCGTACGCACCCGGCACGTGGCACTGCTCGCAGCGGGCCAGAACGCCCGGATATTTCACTTCCGCGAACGTCACGCCCGGGGCGGCGGCATGCCAGTTGAATGCCACGGACCGTTTTCCGCCCGCATGGATGGCGTGCACGAAACTGGTCGAATCCGCCGACCAGCCGCTGCTCGTCCGGTTCGGGTTATGGCACCACGAGCAGGTCGTGCCGTCGTTGCGTTGGCCGGCGTGGAACGCGTCTTCGGTGAAGGTGCCGAGTTCCTGGTGGCAGGAATTGCAGCGTTTGTCCTCGACGATCGCCCGGCGGCCGGTGTAGCCCGTCGCAACCTTCTGCGCATTCGGCGCGATGACGATCAGCCCGCCGATCTCGTTGGTCTGGCCGGTTGCCACTGCAGGCGATACCGGGTAGTCCGGCAGACTCGTCTGCGTCAGCGGCAACGTGCTCGTCACGTTGTACGAGTAGCCAAGGCCGCCGGTGAGCATCACCGCGTTGTCGGGGATCGTCACTCCGGTGAGCGTGACCGTGTAGTACCCGTCGGCGTCAGGTCCGGACAACGTGCCCGCGCCGGTACCCGTCGCGGTGCCGTTCCAGATGTTCTTCAGGTAGCCCGACACCGAGGCATTGAAGTCCGCCGGTGCGGCAACGCCATCCTGCGGAACCGCAAACACGAAGTACGCGCTCGGCGCTCCCATGAAGTTGTCCCAGATCTCCTTCGATGCGGTGGCCGAGTTGACCGCGGCCGTGGCAAAGTTGTTGAGGTCCGCGCGCGCGCCGTTCTGCAGGATACGGAACACCATCACCGGCTGTTTGCTCGCGTTCCTCGACACGCTCTTGATGTCGTAGCTGACCTTGATCGCGCCCGCCGGCAGCCGGGAAGTGTTGGAAGCGATCCAGGCCGCGTTCGTGTTGGCATTGCCGCCCGTCACGTGCAGCGCGCTGCCCGTGTTCGGCGGCGTCACCGGAAGGTGATAGACGTTGATCTTGTCCGACGTATGGCAGATCGCGCACTGTGAGTCGTCGGTATAGGAACCGGCGACGTGCCCGAACTGACTCGACGTCAGGCCAGCGGCTGCATCGGCCAGCGTCACGCCCTTGCCGGTCGCGAAGTTGATGCCGTCATGGCATGCGCCACATGCGAGCCGGCTGGGAGTCGTTCTCCAGTTGTCCCCCTGCGCGGTCTGGACTGACCCGGACGCGCCGGACGTACCGTCGTGGCACTTCGTGCAATTGCGGATGTCCTGCGGATACAGCGTTTCGTTCAACAGCACTCCGCCGAAGTTGTACTTCTTCTTCGCCAGCATCTCTCCCAGGTGCGCCTTGTGAATCAGGTTGGGCAGGTTGCCCACGGCGCGATCGTCGACCCGGTACGTGCTGCTGGTAGTGAAGGTCAGAGTCGAGGCGTCGATCGTGGCTTCGGCTCTGCCGTACTTGCGCTGATCGGTGTGGCAGACCACGCAGTACTTGACGTCGTTGCGGCTGCCCCCGTGGAAGCCCGCACCGGAGCTTTCCGCGCTGTCGCCGGGAATGCCGCCGAGCGTGCTGTGGCACGTATTGCAGTTGGCATTGGCGACGATGTCGCGGCTCGCATCCGAGGCCGCAGCGGCCTTGCCGGTCGCGGGGATGAAGTCGTAGATGACGTCGACCGCATTGGCGAGCGGCACGCCTGCAACGACCTGCACGCCATCGGGCGTGTTGGTGCCGGTCCCCGGCGCATTGCCCGAAATCTGGATCGTCAGGCGATGGGTCAGGCTGGGTTGCCATGACAGATCACCGAGGTCGGCCTTGTTGGAGCCGGCCGGGTCCGTCATTCCCGCGACCTGTGTCGCGATCTGCGTGACGTCGCGATAGAAGGTGTACTTGTAGGTGCCGTCGCCGTTGTCGACCAGCGTGCCGGTGTTGTCGGTCGTGGGCCGGGTCGGCGCGGCGGCTGCCGTCGTCGTCGGCACCGAAGTCACGATATAGCTGACCCACTTGCTCGGGCTGCCATTCGTTCCCGGAACCAACTTGGCCAGCGCGAACGCGAGGTTCGGGTAGCTGGCCACGGTTGCGGTCGAAGCTTTCGACTTGCTGCCGAACCCGATGATCGGTTTGCCATCCGGATCCGCCAGCGAGAAGTTCACCACCGGCGGGCTCGCGATCGTGACCGAAGTGACCTTGGCCGTCATCTTCAGTGCCGCGAACGTCGCCGGCGGCGTGTTCGGCGTCAGGACGAGCGCGTTGGGTCCCGGAGGTCCCGGAGGACCGGCCGGACCTGCCGGGCCCGCCGGCCCCGTAGCGCCGTCACTGCCACCACAGCCCGACAAGACGAGAGCCGCCGCGGCGGCCACGCCAAAGAGTCGAACCAGCAAGTTGTTCACACTCATACACCCCTCCCTATCCAGATCCAACACTCGATTGATCGCCCCAGTTCCCGGATTTCTGGCGGAAGCGTGATCTCCATCCATCGGGACTAGCTTGACCAATAGCAAAGAGTCGCCGCTTGACTTGCCGGCACAGGAAGACGGCGGGTGCGATCAACTTTGTCGCTGCTCACAGCCATCGTCACCCTGCCTGCGGAACCGCCGCGGCCCGCGCCAGGCACCCTGGCCGCAGATGGTTGACGCGTGTCGCCTGCGCGCCACACGTGTGAAATGTGACCATTGCCGTTACACCGGTGCCCGGAAGAGTTCAGCAATAAAAACAAAAGGCCGGCGGAGCCGGCCCTTTGCATCAGTGGCGAGAACTGGATCTACAGCGTCAGCAACCACGCGGCAACGTTCTTCAGTTCGTCGTCCTTCAGCTTCATGTCTTCGTGCGCCTCCTTGATGTCGGCGACGATCTTGTTCGCGTCCATGCCTTCCTTCTTGAACTTGGCGGCCGAGACCTTGAACGCCGGGCCTTTCTTCTTCTTGTCCATGTCATGGCACTTGGTGAAGCAGCCGGCTTCCTTGACGATGGCCTCGCCCTTCTTCGCGTCCTGCGCGGCCGCGACGCCACTGGCGAGCGCCAGCGAGCACGCCAGCGCAGATGCGATAAGCAGTTTGTTCATGAAAGCTCCCTTCGGATAGGTAGGTGATCGTCGGAATCCACGCGCCAACAACGCGCCGCAGACTGTGCCGTTGACACCACGCCGCCCCCTTGACAGCGGTCAACCGCGGGCCACATCCGCACGCGACACTGGCAACTCGCGCGGAAAAGCTCGCCATGTCGACCCGAACGATGCACATCGCCGCGGAGTCCGCGGCAGCGGACGCGGCCATCGAGCAGGTGCTGCAGGCCGAACAGGCGGCGCGCGCCGCGGTCGCACAGTGCCGCACCGAGGCCGAGGAGCAACTCGCGCAGGCGCGCGAGAGGGCGCGCCGCATCGCCGAGCGCGCCGCGCTCCGGATCGCGCGCGTGCACGCGTTCGCACAGGCGCGAGTGTCGTCGAGGCTGAACGAGATCGAGCGCCAGCGCGCAGATCTCGAAGCGTCCAGCGCCGCAGCCGGCGCCGACGCCGGCCATCTGCGCGCCGCGATCGAGCGGCTGGCCGCGGAGTTGACGACGGACGCGACATGATCGCGGGCTTGCCGCTCGACTACGCGCACGCGCGCCTGAGCGCACATCTGGCACGGCGGCCCGACGAGCGCCTGTGGTCCCGGGCACGCTCGGCACGCACCACGTCCGCATTGCTGGAGGCGCTGCGCGCCTCGCCCGCTGCGGGCAAGGTCTCCGGCATCGACGCGCGCGCGGGCGCGGACGAGATTGAACGCGCGTTCCGCCAGCAGCTTCGCCTGCGCATCATGGAGGTCGCGCGCTGGGCGCCGCAGGCGTGGCGTGGTGCGGTGCTGTGGACGCGGCATCTGGTCGATCTGCCGGCGCTGGTGCATCTCTTCAGTGAAGAAGCGCCGGCGCCATGGATGCGAGGCGATCCGGCGCTGGCCGACCTGGCGCGCGCCACGCCGGGCGAGCGGCGCGCGGAACTGGTGCAGGGCGAACTGGCGCCGCTGGCCGGCGCGCTCCGCGGCACACCCGGAACGGTAGGCAGCGCACCGCAAGCGCTGCACGCCGTGCTAGCGGCGTGGCGCCGCGAGTGGCGGCGCCGCTGGCCGCGCTGCGATGCCGATGCGCGCGGTGAACTCGTCACGCTCGAGCGCGCGGTCGCTGAGCACCTTGCGCGCTTTGCCGGCGTGCCGCTCGACCAGACCGCCGAAACGCGCGGCGCGCTCACCGCGCGGGCGCTGCGGTTCGTGCACCGCTTTCCCGCGCAGCCGGTCGCGCTGTTCGCCTACCTGATCGTGGCGGCGCTCGATGTGGAACGGCTGCGCGGGGAGTTCTCGCTGCGCACGCTCGAGGTGCGGCCATGATGCGGCCCCAGCCCACCCGCTGGTTCGAGATCGTGGTCGCGCGCGACGACGCCTTCATCGCGCTCGAAGCACTGGCGAGCGCCGGCTGCGTCGAGATCGAGTGGCATCCGGCCGCTGGCGGCGTCGATTCGGCGCGCAATGCCGAACTGCTGAAGGACTTCGGCGAACTGGCGCGCAAGTACCGCCCGTACTGGCCGGCCGCGGCGACAAGGCTCGCGGCCGAGCGGCGCGCGCCGCTCGATGCGATGGCGGCCGCGCTCGCCGCGCTGGTGCAATGGGGCAACGCTGCCGACAACACAATCGGCGAGCTGCAGAAGGACGAGGCGCGGCTGCGCGAACTGCGCCTGACCGAAGACGCACTGCGCGCGATGATCGATGCGCGCTTCGATTTCTCGCAGCTCGCGCAGGCGAGCCACGGCGTGATCGCCAGCGTGTTCGCGT
>JAKORH010000226.1 GCA_029777935.1 Pseudomonadota bacterium | reverse complement strand
CCATCTCGGCGATGCCGCCGGCGTTGTCGGTGATCGGGCCGTAGGCGTCGAGCGCGACGATGATGCCGGTCATCGAAAGCATCGCGGTCGCGGCAACCGCGATGCCGTACAGGCCCGCAAGCGAGTACGACGCGAGTATCGCCGCCGAGATCGCCAGCACCGGCCACGCGCAGGCCTTCATGGACACTGCGATCCCGGCGATGATGTTGGTCGCGTGGCCAGTGGTCGACGCCTGCGCGATGTACTTGACCGGCGCGAACTGTGTGCCCGTGTAGTACTCGGTGATGTAGACCAGCGCAGCAGTCAGCACGAGGCCGACGACCGCCGACAGGTACAGGTTCATGACGGTGACGCCGCCGCTTTCCGCGACCGGGCCGAGGATCCAGTTGGTGACCGGCCAGAACAGCACCAGCGAGATCACGCCGGCGACGAGCAGGCCGCGATACAGCGCGTTCATGATCTTGCCGCCCTCGCGCGCCTTGACGAAGAAGCAGCCGACGATCGAGGCGATGATCGACACGCCCGAGATCGCCAGCGGATAGACGATGCCGGCCTCGCCGCCGGCCTTGAAGAAGAAGCCGCCGATCAGCATCGTCGCGACCACCGTGACCGCGAACGTCTCGAACAGATCCGCTGCCATGCCGGCGCAGTCGCCGACGTTGTCGCCGACGTTGTCCGCGATCACTGCCGGGTTGCGCGGATCGTCCTCGGGAATTCCGGCCTCGACCTTGCCGACGAGATCCGCGCCGACATCGGCGCCCTTGGTGAAGATGCCGCCGCCGAGACGCGCGAAGATCGAGATCAACGACGCGCCGAATGCGAAGCCGATCATCGGGTGCAGCAGTTCGCGCGTGTCGAGCGAGGCATGCGTGGTCTTCAGCAGCCAGTAGTAGCCCGCGACGCCGAGCAGTCCGAGGCCGACCACCAGCAGACCGGTGATCGCGCCGCCGCGAAACGCGATGTTCAGCGCGGCGTTGAGCCCGCCGGTGGCGGCCTGCGCGGTACGCACGTTGGAGCGGACCGACACGTTCATGCCTATGTAGCCGGCCGCGCCCGACAGCACCGCGCCCAGCACGAAGCCGATCGCCGTCCACAGCCCGAGCTGGGGCACGATGCCGATGATGATGGCCAGCACGACGCCGACCATCGCGATCGTCCGGTATTGCCGGTTCAGGTACGCCTGCGCGCCTTGTTGAACCGCCGCGGCGATCTCCTGCATGCGCGGATTGCCGGCGGGCTGCTTCAGGATCCAGGAAATCGACAGTGCGCCGAACACCACGGCCGCCAGACCGCAGAGCAGGGCGAGAGCCAATCCAGACATCGGGTTCTCCTTATCGAATGAACTGAAAGAAACGCTACTGCGAAAGCGCGTCCAGCACGCGCTGCTTGATCTCGTCCACCGTGCCCACGCCCGACACGCGGACGTGGCGCGGCGCGGCCGCTTCGCCGGTCGCGGCCCACTTCATGTAATAGTCGACCAGCACGCTCGTCTGTCCGTGATAGACCTTCAGCCGCTCGCGCACCACGGCTTCGCGGTCGTCGTCGCGCTGGATCAGCGGCTCGCCGGTCGCGTCGTCGCGGTCGGGCACCTTCGGTGGATTGAACTTCACGTGATACGTTCGCCCGCTCGCCAGATGCACGCGGCGGCCGCTCATGCGCTCGATGATTTCCTGGTCCGGCACGTCGATCTCGAGCACGACATCGACCGGGATGCCGGCCGCCTTGAGCGCCTCGGCCTGCGGCAGCGTGCGCGGAAAGCCGTCGAACAGGTAACCCGGCGCGCAATCGGGCCGCGCCAGCCGCTCCTTGACAAGCGCGATGATGATGTCGTCCGACACGAGCTGCCCGGCGTCCATCACGTTCTTGGCCGCCAGCCCCTGCGCCGTCCTAGCCTTGACCGCCGCGCGCAGCATGTCTCCCGTCGAGATCTGCGGGATGCCGTAGCGCTGCGTGATGTAGGCGGCCTGGGTGCCTTTGCCGGCGCCCGGCGGCCCAAGCAGTATGACTCGCATCCCCCCGTCCTGCCCTGTGATGATGTGTGCGCTGCGATCGGTGCCGCCCGCATCCGGCCGGCGCCTGCGCACGCCGGTTCGACACGGCCGCGCGCGGGCCGAAGCGGCGGAATTCTAACCGCTCCGGCCGCGGCCACGCTCACCGAGGCCGCGGCCGGACCATGCGCATCGTCAAACCTTGAACTCGGTCGCGAGCTTCTTCCTCACCGCGACGTTCTTCAGCACGACGTAATCGGGAAGCCCGTCCCTGTACGGGGGATATGCCTCGCCGGCGATCAGCGGCGCGAGATAGCGGCGGCACGGTTCGGCGATGCCGAAGCCATCGTCGCTGATGAACTCCCGCGGCATCATCTTCTCGCGGTTGGCGACGTCCGCCAGCGGCGCCATCGCGATCTTCCAGCGGTAGGGCCGGCTCGAGGCGCGCACGATCGCCGGCATCACCGCGTTCGCGCCCTTCAGCGCGAACTCGACCGCGGCCTTGCCGACGGCGTACGCCTGCTCCACATCCGTCTTCGACGCGACGTGGCGCGCGGCGCGCTGCAGGTAGTCGGCCACGGCCCAGTGGAACTTGTAGTTCAGGCCGTCCTTGACCATGCTGGCGACGACCGGAGCGACGCCCCCCAACTGCGCATGTCCGAACGCGTCGCGCAGCCCCTGGTCCGACAGGAACTTGCCGTCGGCACCTTTGACGCCCTCGGAGACGACCACCGAGCAGTAGCCGAAGCGCTCGACCTTGCCCTTGACCGCAGCAAGGAACTTGTCGCGATCGAACGGAATCTCCGGAAACAGGATCACGATCGGGATCGGGTGTGACCTGTCGGCCGCCATGCCGCCGGCGGCGGCGATCCAACCCGCGTGCCGGCCCATCACTTCGAGCACGAACACCTTGGTCGACGTCTTGGCCATCGAGGCAACGTCGAAGCTTGCCTCGCGGGTGGATACGGCGATGTACTTGGCGACCGAGCCGAACCCCGGGCACACGTCGGTGATCGGCAGGTCGTTGTCGACCGTCTTCGGCACGTGGATTGCCTGCAGCGGATAGCCCAGCTTCTCCGACAACTGCGACACCTTCAGGCACGTGTCGGCCGAATCGCCGCCGCCGTTGTAGAAGAAGTAGCCGATGTCATGCGCGCGGAACACCTCGATCAGCCGCTCGTACTGCGCACGGCTTTCTTCCAGACCCTTCAGCTTGTACCGGCACGAGCCGAACGCGCCCGCCGGCGTGTGCTTGAGCCGCCGGATCGCGGCCGGCGATTCGCGGCTGGTGTCGATCAGGTCTTCGGCCAGCGCGCCGATGATGCCGTTGCGCCCAGCGTAGACCTTGCCGATGCGGCTCTTGTAGCGGCGCGCGGTTTCGATCACGCCGGCGGCGGAGGCGTTGATGACGGCGGTCACGCCGCCGGATTGCGCGTAAAAGGCGTTGCGATTCTTCTGGGCCATCGAGGCTGCTCCGTCGCGATGCGGTCGGTCGAGGCGCGAGTCTAGAACCTGTTTCAGCATCTCCGTCGGGGATGCCGGGGCAGGTTCTCGGCGTTGGCCGCGATCAGCGCACGCACGTGTTCGAGATCTTCGGGCGTGTCGACGCCGGGCGGCAGTGCGGTGTCGAGGCGCAGCACCGCGATCGCGTGGCCATGCCACAGCGCCCGAAGCTGCTCGAGGCTCTCGTGCATCTCGAGCGGCGCCGGCGGAAGTTGCGGGTAGGCGCGCAGGAAACCCGCGCGATACGCGTACAGGCCGACGTGGCGCAGCGCGGGCAGGCCGCCGGGCAGTTGGTCGCGCGCCCGCGCGAATGCGTCGCGCGACCACGGAATCGGCGCGCGCGAGAACAGCAGCGCGCGTCCGCGCGCGTCGGTGACGACCTTGACCACGTTCGGGCTGAAGAACTCGGCGGCATCGGTGAGCGGGTGTGCTGCGGTCGCGATCCTGCAGTCCGGCCGCCCGTCGAGCAGTGCGGCCACGTCGTCGATCACCTTCGGCGGGATCAGCGGTTCGTCGCCCTGCACGTTGACGACGATCGCATCGTCGGGCAGCGCGAGTCGGCGCGCCGCTTCGGCGAGCCGATCGGTTCCCGTGGCGTGTGCCGGCGAGGTCAACAGGGCCTGCACGCCGTGCGCGGTGCAGGCCTGCTCGATTTCCTCGCTGTCCGCCGCGACGATCACGCGCGCAGCGCCGCTGGCCGCGGCGCGTCGTGCCACGCGCACCACCAGCGGCAGCCCGGCGACGTCGGCAAGCGGCTTGCGCGGCAGGCGCGTCGAAGCGAGCCGCGCCGGAATGATGACGACGAAGCCGGCCATCACGGAGTCGCGCCGGTCAGTCGGCCGGCGGAGGAACGGGTGGAGGCTCGTCGAGCCGCCGCGCTTCGCTCTCGAGCATGACGGGGATGCCGTCACGGATCGGATACGCCAGGCCGGCGCTGCGCGAGATCAGTTCCTGGTGCTCGCGATCGTATTCGAGCGGGCCCTTGGTGACGGGGCAGACGAGGATGTCAAGCAGCCGAGGATCCATGTGCCGATTCACGAGGTGTTGCCGCCGGCGAGTCCAGCCGCATTTCGATCAGGTCGATCAGTCCGGCATCGACGGAGGCTTGCAGTTCGACCACGCACATGCGCCCGTCGGTGGCGATCGCCGAGACCGCGCGGCATTTTACGGCGTCCTTCGCAGTGATCAGTGCCAGATCGAACCGCCGACCCAGGAAGGGGTTGAGCGCGTAGTCGTAGTGATCGGGCAGCGGCAGTTCCTCGATCTCGAGCCCCGCCGCTCGCAGCATGGCGAAGAAGCGCTCCGGCGCGCCGATGCCGGCCGCGGCGAGGATGTGCAGGCCGTCGTGTCGTTGTTCGTCGACCAGGCCGGCGAGCGAGATCGCGCGCGTCGGATCCGCGAGCGAGCGCACGTCGCCAAGCCGGCTCGTCATCTCGAAGCGCGGCGAATGCACGCGTACCGGCGGCACGATGCCGTGGCACACGACGGCCGACACGGTCTTCAGGCGCGCCGGCGGATCGCGCAGCGGACCGGCCGGCAGCAGCCAGCCGTTGCCGACGCCGCGCTCGTCCAGCAGCGCGATCTCGAATTCGCGCGCGAGCCGGTGGTGCTGCAGTCCGTCGTCGGCGACGATCACGTCGCAGCGCGGATGCACGCTGCGCAGGATGCGACAGGCTGCCACCCGGTCGCGGCCTGCTGCGACCGGCACACCGTGGCCGGCGAGCGCCTGCGCGAGCAGCAGCGGCTCGTCGCCGACCTCGTCGGGGCGCGCATTGACTTCGACGACGCGTACGTCGCGGCCGTCGGCGCCGTAGCCGCGCGCGACGACGCCGGGCCGGTAGCCGCGCGCTAGCAGTGCACGCGTCAGCGCTAGCGCGAGCGTCGTCTTGCCGGTGCCTCCGACGTACAGGTTGCCCACCACGATCACCGGCACGCCGACGTGCCATGGCCGCAGCGCGCCGATCCGGTAGGCGCCGAAGTGCAGCGCACGTCCGATGCCGTACAGCGCCGCCAGCGGCAGCAGCAGCCACGCCGCCGGACCGCGCCTGCGCCACACGTGGTGCAGCGTGCGCTCCAGCCGCGCGGCGAACTCGGTCCGGTTCAACTCAGAATCCGTGAATCTTTCTACTGCGCGTCCCGATCTCGCACCTGCGCTGCTCGCTGTACGACTCTGTACAGGTCCGCTGCTCGGCGCGACCTCGGGCCGCTCGCGACGAAATCTTCACGGCTTCTCACTTCGCGGTGGCCGACCGCTCGGTGACGAAGCTGATGCGCGAAAGCTGCGCGATGCGGGCGGCCTCCATCACGTTGATCACCGCCTGGTGCGGCGTCTGTGCGTCGGCGTGGATGACGACCACCATGTCGGTGCGTCCCTGCGCCGCGGCGCGCAGCGCCTCGGTCAGCGCATCGACGTCGGACTTCGCGAGCACGCGCTTGTCGATCGCATAGCGGCCGTCGGCCGTGACGCCGACCACGACCTCGTTCGGCTTGTTCTGCGTGGGCTTGGCCTCGGCGCGCGGCAACTCGATCTTCAGCTCCGCGAAGCGCGAGTACGTGGTGGTAACCGCGAGGAAGATCAGCACGATCAGCATCACGTCGATCAGAGGAATCAGGTTCAGCTCCGGTTCCTCGTCGCGGTCGCGGCGGAATTTCATCGCGGGGTCGGGTCGTAGCGGTCGGCGAACAGGACTTCGAGCAGCCGCTGCGACTGGTCCTCCATCTCGACCACGAAGTCCTCGATGCGGGAGCGGAAGTGGCGGTAGAACAGCACCGAGGGCACGGCCACGATGATGCCGAATGCCGTGCAGTACAGCGCGATCGAGATGCCGTGTGCCAGTTGCTGCGGATTCGAGCCGGCCTGCTGCGAGGCGAAGATGTCGATCATCCCGATCACCGTGCCGAGCAGGCCCAGCAGCGGCGCGACCGAGCCGATCGATCCGAGCAGCGACAGATAGCGCGACAAGTCGTGTGCGATGTGGCCGCCGGAGTTCGCGACCGCGGCCCCCGCGATCGCCCGCGGCGCGCGCACGTTGCGCAGCGCAGTCGCCAGCACGCGTCCGAGCGGCGAGTTGCGCTCCAGCTTCAGGATCACTTCGGAACTGATCTGCTTGCGCTCGACGAGATTCAGTACGTCCTGCAGCAGCGAAGCCGGGATCACCTTGCCGCGCCGAAGCGCGATGCTGCGTTCGATGATCAATGTCAGGGCGACAACGGAGGCCGCGAGCAGCGGCCAGATGGGCCAACCGATGGCCTGTACGATCGCGAACAAGTCGTTGCCTCTACTTGGCTTGTCAATCAGGACGCGCAGTGTAGTCGGTGCACATGCGATGCGACCGACGCGTCCGGACTAACGAGGTTTCCACAATTCCTGTGGATAAGTTTGTGAACAACCGGCTGCGACGGCCCGAAAACCCGCGTCGGCACGCGGCGGCGCTTGCCTGCCGCCTATTTGAGCACCGTAGAAAACGTTTATGAATCATGGGCTTAACTTGTGCGTTCTGGCACGGTGGCAGCCGCGATCCATTCGGACGAGGCGCGGCGCGTACGTGTGGAAAGCTTTGGGCCGGAAACCCGCATGACGCCTGAATTCGCGGATGCAAACCCAATATCGGCGCGGGACGCGCTGACGGTTTCTGCGCTGAACCGCGCCGTTGCTGGATTGCTTTCGCGCAGTTTCCCGCTGGTGCGGGTCCGCGGCGAGATTGCCAACTTCACCCGTGCCGCCAGCGGCCACTGGTACTTCACGCTGAAGGACCCCGGCGCGCAGGTGCGCTGCGCGATGTTTCGCGGACGCAGCGCGCTGGTCGATTTCGCGCCGCGCGAAGGCGACCAGGTCGAAGTGCTGGCGCAGGTGAGCCTGTACGAGCCGCGCGGCGAATATCAGTTGACGATCGAGTCGATGCAGCGCGCCGGGCTCGGCCGGCTCTACGAGGAATTCCTGCGCTTGAAGGCGCGCCTGGAGGCCGAGGGCGTATTCGACGCGCGGCTGAAGCGTCCGTTGCCCCGGCTGCCGCGCGCGGTCGGCATCGTGACCTCGCTGCAGGCGGCCGCGCTGCGCGACGTGCTGAGCACGCTCGCGCGCCGCGCGCCGTACGTGCACCGAATCGTGTACCCGGTGCCCGTGCAGGGCGAGGGCGCGGCCGCCCGGATCGCGCAGATGCTGCGGCAGGTGTCCCGGCGCGGCGAAGTCGACGTGGTGCTGCTGGTGCGCGGCGGCGGCTCGATCGAGGACCTGTG
>JAKORH010000225.1 GCA_029777935.1 Pseudomonadota bacterium | reverse complement strand
GCGCAAGAAGACTCAGGGCCGGCGCGTAGGCGATGATGCGGTCGCCCCAGGAGAACTGGTCGGCGAAGACCGTTTCCTGTGCGCGCTTGGTGGAGTCCGATACGTTGGATGCAGTTGTACTCACGGTTTGACCTCTCCTGAATTCACGATTTCTCTAAGTCAGCCCTGGCTCTTGGCCGGCAGGCGCGATTGCGCGACGGCGTGCGCCCAACGCTGGCGCTCGGGCTTCGTTGCCGCATTGCGCTCGGAGACATCGGTTGCCGTCTGTGCCCGCGACAACCTGGCGATCGCCTCCCAGTCCCAGATGCCGGCGCCGACACCAGCCAGGTGCGCGACACCGAGCGCCGACAGTTCGGCGTCCGAGCAATGCACGACCGGCTTGGCGATGTAGGCCGAGAGCATCTCGCGCAGCTTGGCGTTGCGCGACGGGCCGCCGTCGAGCAGCAGCCGCTGGACCTCGACGCCGCTCGCGTTCATTGCGTCGACGACGTCGGCGACCTGATGCGCGATCGACTCGACGGCGGCGGCGAACAACGCGCCCTTGTCGGTGTTGAGCGTCAGGCCGCTGATCAGGCCGAGTGCGCGCGAATCCCACCACGGTGCGCCGAGGCCGTTGAACGCCGGCACCAGACAGACGCCGTCGCTCTTGCTCTGTGCGGCGATCTCCGCCGCTTCTTCGCTGCTGATGCCGAAGACGCCGGAGATCCAGCGCAGCGTCGAACCGGCGGCGCGGATGTTGCCTTCGAGCGCCTGCTGCTGGCCGTCGCCGCGATCCCAGGCAATGGTCAGGCACATACCCGGATGCGGTGGTTGCTTGCCGTCGGTGAGGCCCATCACCGAGGAACCGGTGCCCATCGTCGCCTTCACCTGACCCGGCGCGTAGGCGCCGTGCGCGAATAGCGCGCTGTGCGAATCGGCCATCACTGAACGGACCGGCACGCCCTTCAGCGCCGGATGCAGGCCGCCCGCGGCGGCAAAGACGCCGATCGAAGGAACGATCTTCGGCAGCGCGACGCGCGGAATGTTGAAGAGCTTGAGCAGATCGTCGTCCCACTCGCCGGTGTGCACGTTCATCAATTGCGTACGCGAGGCATTGCCGGCCTCGACGACCTGTTCGCCGCCGAGGCGCGCGATCAGGAAGGCGTCGATCGTGCCCATGCACCAGTCGCCGGAAGCGGCGCGGGTACGCTGCGGGTCGATCTCGTCGAGCAGCCAGCTCAATTTGAGCGCCGAGAACATCGGGTCGAGCGGCAGCCCCGAGCGCTCGCGCACCATCGCTTCTGAACTCGCCAGCTTGTCGCGCAGCGCGACCGTGCGCTGGTCCTGCCAGCTCAGGAGCGGCGTCACCGCCTTGGAATCCGAACGTTGCCAGATCAGCGCCGACTCGCGCTGCGTGCTCAGGCCGACGGCCAGCACCTTGGCGTCAGGACACTGTTCGAGACAGAGCGCGACGGCTTTCTGCGCGCTC
>JAKORH010000224.1 GCA_029777935.1 Pseudomonadota bacterium | reverse complement strand
CGCTACTGGGGCACGCCGATCCCGATCATCCATTGCGACGCGTGCGGCGCGGTACCGGTGCCGGAGAAGGACCTGCCCGTCGTGCTGCCGGAAGATCTGGTGCCCGACGGCAGCGGCAATCCGCTGAACAAGGACGCGCGCTTCCTCGCGTGCACCTGCCCGCAGTGCGGCAAGCCGGCGCAGCGCGAGACCGACACGATGGACACGTTCGTCGATTCGTCGTGGTACTACATGCGCTACTGCTCGCCCGATGCGGCAACGATGGTCGACGCGCGCAACGACTACTGGATGCCGTTGGACTAGTAAATCGGCGGCATCGAGCACGCGGTGCTGCATCTGCTGTACGCGCGCTTCTGGACCTAGGTGATGCGCGACCTGGGGCTGGTGAAGTTCGACGAGCCGTTCACGCGGCTCTTCACGCAGGGCATGCTGCTGCACGAGTGCTACTACCGCGAGGACGAGTCCGGCCGCACGCGCTGGTTCTATCCGAGCGAGGTCGAGGTCAGCTACGACGAGCGGGGACGCCCGACCGGTGCGATTGCCAGGGAGGATGGCGAGCCGGTCCTCTTCGGCGGCACCGAGAAGATGTCGAAGAGCAAGAACAACGTGGTCGAACCGCGCGAGTTCATCGCCAAGTTCGGCGCCGACACCGCGCGGGCGTTCGTGATGTTCGCCGGCCCGCCCGGCATGAGCGCCGCGTGGTCCGACTCCGGCGCCGAGGGCGTGTACCGCTTCCTGCGGCGGCTTTGGACGTACTGCCACGCGCAGCGCGACGGCATCCGTACCGCCTCGGCGATCGACGGCACCGCGCTGCCGCCGCGGCTGAAGGACGTGCGGCGCGAATTGCACCTGGCACTCAAGCAGGCGCTGTTCGACTACCAGCGCATGCAGTACAACACCGTGGTGTCAGCGGCGATGAAGATGCTCAATGCCCTCGACGACGCCGGGCTCGGCGATGCTGCTGCCGGCAGCGCGCTGGCGCGCGAAGGCACCAGCATCCTGCTGCGCACGCTGTACCCGATCGCGCCGCACATCACGCATGCGCTGTGGGCCGAGCTCGGCTTCGCGCAAGCGCACGGCGACCTGCTCGACGCGCCGCTGCCGGCGGTCGACGAACGTGCGCTGGCGCAGGACGAGATCGAACTCGTGGTGCAGGTCAACGGCAAGCTCAGAGGCTCGATCCGCGTGCCGGCGCAGTCCGACCGCGCCGCGATCGAGCGTGCCGCGATGGCCGACGCCAACGTGCGCAAGTTCGTCGGCGCCCATCCCGTCAAGCGCGTGGTCGTGGTGCCGAACAAGCTGGTCAACGTGGTGGTGTAGGAAGATCCGTTTCACCACAGAGACACAGAGGCACAGAGAGGCCATGAAGAAGCATTTGCAGTTCTCTGCGATCTCCGTGCCTCTGTGGTTGATGACGCTTTTCGCTCTGTCGTTGTCATCCTGCGGATTCCATCTGCGCGGCGCGCAGACGCTGCCGTTCGACACGATCTACCTCGGCTTCCCACCCAACTCGCCGCTTGGCTCGGAGCTGGCGCGCAACATCCGTGCCGGCACGAATACCCGGGTGGTCGACAGCGCGAAGGACGCGCAGGCGATCCTCGATGTGCTCGGCGAAGGCCGCGAGCGCGACGTGCTATCGGTCAACGCGCAGGGGCGCGCGCGCGAGTTCACGCTGCGGCAGCGGCTGACGTTCAAGCTGCGCGACCCCAAGGGCAACGAATTCCTGCCGGCGACCCAGGTGACCGTGCAGCGCGACGTGGCATTCGACGATGCGCAGGCGCTGGCCTTCGAGGCCGAAACCGCCCTGCTCTACCGCGACATGCAGACCGATCTCGTGCAGCAGATTCTGCGCCGGCTGGCAGCCGTCAAGGGCGCGCGCGGATGATCCTGAAGCCCGAGGCGCTCGCCGGCCATCTGGAGCGCGCCGCGCATGCAGGCAAGCTCGCTCGCGTCTACACGCTCGCCGGCGACGAGGCGCTGCTCGCGATCGAGGCGGCCGACGCGATCCGCGTGGCGGCGCGCGCCGCGAGCTTCACCGAGCGCGAGGTGCTGCACGCCGACGGGCGCTTCGACTGGTCGCTGCTGACCGGGGCCTCGAGCGGGCTGTCGCTGTTCGCGGAGAAGAAGATCATCGAGATCCGGCTGCCGTCGGGCAAGCCGGGCAAGACCGGCGCCGAGGCGCTGCGCACGCACGCGGCCGGCGCGGGCGACGACACGCTGACGATCGTGTCGTTGCCGCGACTGGACCGAACCACGCGCGAATCGGCGTGGGCCGGCGCGCTCGAGCACGCCGGCGTGTGGATCGACATCGCCAGGGTCGAGCGCGCGGAGCTGCCGGCATGGATCGGGCAGCGGCTGGCGCGCCAGCAGCAGCGGGCGGCGCGCCCCGCGCTCGAGTTCCTCGCCGATCGCGTCGAGGGCAACCTGCTTGCCGCGCAGCAGGAAATCGCCAAGCTGGCGCTGCTCTTCCCGCCGGGCGAGGTGACGCTCGAGCAGTTGACGGAGTCGGTGCTGAACGTCGCGCGCTACGACGTGTTCGCGCTGCCGGCCGCGCTGTACGCCGGCGACCCCGTACGCGCGGTGCGCATGCTCGAAGGCCTGCGCGCCGAGGGCGAGGCGCTGCCGCTGGTCTTGTGGGCGGTCAGCGAGGAGATCCGCACGCTGCTGAAGGCCAGATCCGCAGTCGACGGCGGCAAGCCGGCCGGCACGATCGCGCGCGAACTGCGCATCTGGGGGCCGCGCGAGAAGCTGCTGCCGAGAGTGCTGACGCGGCTGACGCTGGCGAAGCTGTCGGCGCTGCTGGCGCGCTGCGCCGACATCGACCGGCTGATCAAGGGCCTGCGGGTCGAGCGGCGCGATTCGGACCCGTGGCTAGAATTGAGCGACATCGCGCTCGCGCTGGCGACGGAAGGATGAACGCACCGCAGGAATTGCGCACGGATCTGGCGTCCTACATGAAGGACGTCGGCAGCCGCGCGCGCCGCGCGTCGTCCGCGATGGCGAAGGCCGCGACGGCGATCAAGAACGCCGCGTTGCTGACGCTGGCGGCGTCGATCCGCGCACGCCATGCCGACGTGCGCGCGGCCAACCAGCGCGACGTCGAGCGCGCGCGCGCTGCCGGTCTCGAAGCGGCGCTGCTCGACCGGCTGCTGCTGAGCGATGCGTACATCGAGCAGATGGCGGCCGGGCTGGAGCAGATCGTTCAGCTTCCCGATCCGATTGGAACGATCAGCGACGTGCGACCGATGCCGTCGGGCATCCACGTCGGCCGCATGCGCGTGCCGCTCGGCGTGATCGGCATCATCTACGAGAGCCGCCCGAACGTCACCATCGACGCTGCCGGCCTGACCATCAAGAGCGGCAACGCGGCAATCCTGCGCGGTGGCTCGGAAGCGATCGAATGCAACCGCCTGCTGGCCGGGATGATCGCCGCCGCGCTGCGCGCAAGCGGCCTGCCGGAGGATGGCGTGCAGCTTGTCGCCACCACCGACCGCGCCGCGGTCGGCCTGCTCGTCACGATGCCCGAGTACGTCGACATCATCGTGCCGCGCGGCGGCCGCTCGCTGATCGAGCGGCTGATGCGCGAAGCCAAGGTGCCGATGATCAAGCACCTCGACGGCGTCTGCCACGTCTACATCGACGACAGCGCGCCGATCGACACCGCGATCCGCATCGCCGACAACGCCAAGACACAGCGCTACGGCACCTGCAACACGATGGAGACGCTGCTGGTCGCGGCGGCGATCGCGCCGCGAGTACTGCCGCCGCTGGCGCGCGTCTACGCGGGCAAGGAGGTGGAGCTGCGCGGCTGCGAGCGCACGCGCGCGCTGCTGCAGGCGGCCGGCATCACGTGCGCCGCGGCGACCGAGGAAGATTGGCGCACCGAGTACCTGGCGCCGATCCTCGCGATCCGCATCGTCGAAGGCGTGGACGCGGCGATCGATCACATCAACACCTGGTCGAGCCACCACACCGACGCCATCGTGACCGCGGACCACACCGCTGCGATGCGCTTCCTGCGCGAAGTCGACTCGGCGTCGGTCATGATCAACGCGTCGACCCGCTTCGCCGACGGCTTCGAGTACGGGCTCGGCGCCGAGATCGGCATTTCCAACGACAAGCTGCACGCGCGCGGACCGGTCGGCCTCGAAGGGCTGACCTCGCAGAAGTACGTCGTCTTCGGGCATGGCGAGATCCGCACTTAGCGGGACCTGATTGGCGATGAACTTCAGCGGCCGGAAGTCATTCCCGCGCACGCGGGAATCCAGTGGCTCTGTCGCGCAAGACACTGAGTCCCCGCTTTCGCGGGGACGACGATCGAGTAGCACACAGTCTTGCCGCTTGCCGCCGCTGAGCGTCATCGCCAACCAAGTGGCCGGATGAAGCTGCTGACAAGCCGGGTGCTGGTGGCCCTGCTGCTGGCGCTCGCGGCGGTCCGCATCGCGTCGCTCGGCCTGTATCCGCTCGGCGACACCACCGAGGCGCGCTACGGCGAAATTGCCCGGCTGATGGCGCTGACCGGCGACTGGATCACGCCGCAGAACGATCCCGGTGTGCCGTTCTGGGCCAAGCCGCCGCTGTCGTTCTGGGCGGCGGCGGCGTCGATCAAGCTGCTCGGCGTCGACGAGTTCGCGGCGCGCCTGCCCTCGGTGCTGTTCGCGTTCGCGACGCTGGCGCTGCTGTGGTTCCTCGCCCGCCGCGCCGAGCCCGGACACTCGAGGCTCGAGGCGTGGATCGCGCTGCTGGCGTTTTCGACGATGCCGCTCGGCTTTCTCGCCGCGGGTGCCGTGATGACCGACATGGCGCTGACCGCGACGACAACGGCGGCGATGGCGGCATTCTGGTTCGCGTGGACGCAGCGATCGGCGCCGGCGGGTTACGCGTTGTTCGCCGCGCTCGGACTGGCGCTGCTCGCCAAGGGGCCGGTCGGCGTGGTGCTGGCCGCGGCGAGTATCGGGCTCTTCTGGCTGATCGAACCGGATCGCGGCGAGAACCTGAAGCGTCTGTGGTCACGGCTGCCGTGGCTCGGCGGCACGCTGCTGATGCTCGCGATCGCCGCGCCGTGGTACGCGGCGGCCGAGCTCCGCACGCCCGGCTTTCTCGACTACTTCATCGTCGGCGAACACATCAAGCGCTTCCTGGTGCCGGGCTGGTCCGGCGACCGCTATGGCAATGCGCACATCGAACCGATCGGCACTATCTGGTACTACTACGCGACGGCGGTGCTGACCTGGTTGCCGGTGCTCGGCGGGCTTGCCTGGTCGCGCCGGCGCGCGCGCGCGGCGCTGCCGCGCGCGACCTCGTTCGACCGCTACCTGCTCGCGTGGGCGCTCGCCACGCCGATCTTCTTCACGCTCGCGCGCAATGTCGTCTGGGCCTACGTGCTGCCGGCCATGCCGGCGCTGGCGCTGGCGATCGCGCGCGGCTGCACGCGCCGGCTCGAACACCACGCCGGCCGCGCCGCGCGCTGGGCGCTCATCACCGGTATTGTCGCCACCGCCGGCTACTTTGTCCTCTTTCTGTTCGTGATCCCGCGCGTGTGGGACGATCACTCGACGCGCGTGCTGGTCGAGGCCAAGGCGCGCACCGAATCGAATCCCGCCACACCGCTGCTCGTGGTCGGCACGCCACCGCACTCGACCAAGTTCTACACGCGCGCCACTTACCAGCGCGCCACGCTCGAGCAGGCGCTGGCGGCGCTCGAGCGTCCGGGCGAGGTGTTCATCCTGATCGATCGCCGCGACATGACGCCGGCGCTGGCGAGCGCGACCGTGGAAGTGGCCGGCACCAGCCGTTACGTTCTGCTGCGCAAGCGCTGAGACCCGCGCATGCCCGCAGCGACCGACCTCTTCTTCGCGATCTGCCCGCGCGGGCTCGAAGCGCTGCTCGCCGACGAACTGGACGCGCTCGGCGCACGCGAGGTGCGAGCCGAGCCCGGCGGCGCGTTGTTCACCGGCGCGCTTGCCACGGCGTACGCGGCCAACCTGCACTCGCGCATCGCCAGCCGCGTGCTGTGGCAGGTCGGCAGCCGCGGCTATGCGAATGAGGACGATCTGTACGCTGCCGCACACGCGGTGCGGTGGGAGGCGCACTTCGACGCGCGCCGCACGCTGCGCGTGGACCTGACCGCGACGCGTTCGCCGCTGCGCAGCCTCGAATTCGCGACGCTGCGGATCAAGGACGCGATCGTCGACCGGCTGCGGGAAAGGACCGGCGCACGGCCGTCGATCGACCGCGCGCGTCCCGACGTGCGCGTGTTCGCGCACCTCGACGCGACGCACGCGACGCTGTATCTGGACCTGTCGGGCGAACCGCTGTTCAAGCGCGGTTGGCGCGCCGACAAGGGCGAAGCGCCGCTGAAGGAGAATCTCGCCGCGGGCCTGCTGCGGCTCGCGGGCTGGACGCGCGAGCGGCCGCTGCTCGATCCGTTCTGCGGCAGCGGCACGATCGCGATCGAGGCCGCGCTGATCGCCTCGGGGCGCGCTCCAGGGCTGGCCCGCGCATTCGCGTTCGAGAAGCTGCACGGATTCGAACGCCGGGCGTGGCAAGCGCTGATCGAGGAGGCGCGCACGCGGATCGACGAGCTCGCGTCCGCGCGCATCGCCGGCTCCGACATTTCCACGCGCGTGATCGCACAGGCAGCGGCGAACGCCGAACTTGCGGGGATGAAGGCATGGCTCGCCGACGGCCGCCTCGCGTTCGCCGCACGCGATGCGCGCACCGCCGAGCCGATCGGCTCGCACGGGATGATCATCAGCAACCCGCCGTACGGCGAGCAGAGCCAGCCGAAGTCCGCGCCGGTGGCGAAGATGATGGCCGACGTCGGCGACCGGCTGAAGCAGTCGTTCGCCGGCTGGGAAGCGTGGTTCCTGACCGCCGACCGCGCGCTGCCGCACCAGATGCATCTGGCGGAGACGCGCAGGACGGTGCTCTACAACGGCCCGCTCGAATGCCGCTTCTTCCGCTTCGAGATCGTCGCCGGCAGCTATCGGCCGCGCGCGGTACGGTGATCAGGCGGCGAGCGCCCTCTCGATGTCCTTCTCCAGCGCTGCCGGCGCCGTGTTCGGCGCGCAGCGCTTCAGCACCTTGCCGCTGCGGTCGACCAGGAACTTGGTGAAGTTCCACTTGATCGACTCGGTGCCGAGCACGCCGGGCGCCGCCGCGGTCAGGTGCCTGTAGAGCGGATGCGCGCGGGCGCCGTTGACGTCGATCTTGGCGAACAGCGGAAAGGTGATGCCGAAGTTCTTCTCGCAGAACGCGGCGATCTCGGTTTCGGTGCCCGGCTCCTGCGCGCCGAACTGGTTGCACGGGAACCCAAGCACGGCAAAGCCGCGATCCTTGTACTTCTCGTACAGCGCCTCGAGCCCCTTGTACTGCGGCGTGAACCCGCACTGGCTGGCGACGTTCACGACCAGCAGCACCTTGCCCTTGTAGTCGGACAGATTGTGCGGCTTGCCGTCGATGGTGGTGGCGCTGAAGTCGTGGACGGACGTCATTGTCGTCGGGCGTGCCGCGGTGG
>JAKORH010000223.1 GCA_029777935.1 Pseudomonadota bacterium | reverse complement strand
GGCCGCCGTCGCGGCCGCGCCGACGGCGCCACTGCAGGCCGGCGCGATCGGCGCGCTGCTGGGCGCGATGCTGGCGGCCGCGCTGCTGGCCGATCCGCTCGCTTCGTACACGCGAGCGGCCGCGCAGCAGCTCATGCGGCCGCGCGCCTATGTCGACGCCGTGCTTGGAGCGACTCCCGCGTCGCGGCCGCGCGACTCCGTTGGAGGCGACTCTTGAAACGGCGGCTGCCGGCGCCGCTGCTGTCCGCCGTGCTGTTTGCGACGTGGCTGCTGCTCGCTGATTCGTATGACGCCGGACAGATCGCGCTCGGCGCGCTGCTCGCGCTGGCGCTGCCGCGCTTCGTCGCGCGCGACCGGCAGCGGCCGCGCCTCGGCAGGCCGCTCGCGATCGCGCGCCTGCTGCTGCTCGTGCCGTGGGACATCGTGCGCGCGAACATCGAGGTGGCGCGCCGCATCCTCGGCCCCGAGTCGGCTGTGAATCCGCGCTTTGTCCGCGTGCCGCTCGACTTGCGCGACCCGCACGGCATCCTCGCGCTAGCCGGCATCATCACGATGACGCCGGGCACGATCACCGCCGACGTGAGCGACGACCGCAGCCACCTGCTGGTGCACGCGCTGCACGTGGTCGACGAGGCGGCGCTGGTCGCCGACATCAAGACGCGCTATGAACGACCGCTGCGGGAGATCTTCGAATGACCGCGGTCATCCTGCCGTTCGCGATCGGCGCGTTCGTGCTGGCGCTGCTGCTGGCTGGATGGCGCCTCGTGCGCGGCCCCAGCCTGGCCGACCGCATCCTCGCGCTCGACACGCTGTACGTGAACGCACTGGCGCTGCTGATCCTGCTCGGGATCCGCTTCGGCACCGCGCTGAACTTCGAGGCCGCGCTGGTGATCGCCGCGCTCGGCTTCGTCGGCACCGTGGCGCTGGCGAAATTCGCGCTGGCCGGGGACCTCGTGCGATGAACGCGCTGCCGCTCGCGATTGATGCAACGGCCGCGCTGCTGATCGGCGCCGGCAGCGTGTTCGCGCTGCTCGGGTCGATCGGGCTCGTTCGCTTCCGCGACTTCTACACGCGCGCGCACGCGCCGACCAAGGCGGTGACGCTCGGCGTGGGCTGCACGCTGATCGCCTCCATGCTCGTGGCGAGCTTTGGCTCCGGCAGGGCGAGCCTGCACGAACTGCTGATCACGCTGTTCCTGTTCCTGACCGCGCCGGTGTCTGCGCACCTGCTGATGAAGGCCGCGCTGAAGCGCGAGATCGAGGAGCGTGAATCGGCGTCGCGGGGCTAGCCCGGATATTTCACGAGGGGCGCGGGAATTGCGCGGATGCATGCGCGAGCCAGGTTGCGCGTGAGGGGCGCAGTCCGATGCCCAATGGCATCGGCGAGCACTTGAGCGCAAGATGGCCGTGCAGGCGCCGCGCAAGCCCGCGTAGCCCCGGCGAGCCAGACCGGATTGCGGCCGGCACGCCGCCAGGAACCATCGAAGCTGGAGACCGTTCGCATACGGGGGCGACCTCGTGAAATGTCCGGGCTAGGAGCGTGGGCGCAAGCGCATCGAGCGCAAGCCGCCCGATCGCCGGCGCCGGCTGCCCACCCGAGCGGCGACTGCGCTCTGGAAATGACTGCCGGCAATTCGATGCGGCCGCGCCGGCGTATCGTGGTTTTTCGATTTCGCGCGAAGGTTCGGAAGGAGTGAAGATGAAGCGCATTGCCCTCTTGATTGCCTGCGCCGGCGCGCTGCTGGCGCTGCCGGCGGTGGCCGAAACGACGGGGCAGACGGCGCTCGGCGGCCCGTTCGTGTCGGGCGGCATCGGCGAAGGCGAGATTGCCCGGCTCGAAGCGCAGCGCGACAAGCACAGCCTGTGGGTGATCACCGCTGCCCGGCGCTCCGGCGCGTACCTGGCCGACGTGCAGGTGCGCATCACCGACGCGAAGAAGGCGGTGGTGTTCGACCGGACGCTCGACGGACCATGGCTGCTGGTCGATCTGCCGCTAGGCCGCTACGAGGTCGAGGCCTCGCACAAGGGCGAGCGCTACAGCCGCCCGACCACGATCCACGCCGGCGATCACCATCAGATGATCTTCTACTTCGACGTGGCGGCCGACGTCCTGCCGAAGGAAGAACAGAAGAAGTAGTGGCTGGACACTCGGCGATAATCGCGGCGCATGAGCGCAGCGACCTCGCAACCAAGTTTCGATCTGGCCGTCGTCGGCGCCGGCGTGGCCGGACTGGCCGCCGCGATCGGCGCTTCGCAGCTCGGGCTGCGGGTGGCGCTGATCGGCCCCGACGCGCGTGCGTTCGCGCCGAGCGACGCGGTGCCGTTCGATGCACGCATCTACGCGCTCGCGCCGTCGGCAATCGAACTGCTGGAACGGCTGAAGGTCTGGCCGCAGATGAACGCCGCGCGCGTGCAGTCGGTGGCGCAGATGCGCGTCTTCGGCGATGCCGGCAACGAACTGACTTTCGATGCCTACCAGGCCGCGCTGGAGCGCCTGGCGGCGATCGTCGAAGAAGGCGAACTGGCGCGCGTGCTGTCGGCCGCGTGCGGCTTCGCGCCCGGGATCACGCGGTTGCGCGCGGCGTTCGCGCGCATGCGGCGCGAGCGCGATGCCGTTCGCGTCGAGCTGGCCGACGGTGCCGCGGTCGATGCGCGTCTGCTGGTCGGTGCCGACGGCGCGCGCTCCGCGGTACGCGCCGCTGCCGGCATCAATGCGCAAGAGACGCCGTACCGGCAGACCGCGCTGGTGGCGAACTTCGCCTGTGCCCGGCCGCACGGGGGCGTGGCGTTCCAGTGGTTCTGCGCCGAGGGTGTGGTGGCGCTGCTGCCGCTGCCGGGCGAGTTCGTGTCGCTGGTATGGTCGGCGCCGGAGCCGATCGCCACCGAGTTGCAGGCGCTCGAACCGGCCGCGTTCGGCGGGCGCGTGACGGCGCGCACGCAATCGGCCGTCGGCGAACTGTCGCTCCGCGGCGCCGTGCATCCGTTCCCGCTGCGCCTGATCCGGGTCGATCGCCTGGTCGACGAGCGTATCGCGCTGGCCGGCGATGCCGCGCACGTCGTGCATCCCCTCGCGGGCCAGGGATTGAACCTTGGGCTCGCCGACGTGTCGGAGCTGCTGCGCGTGCTCGCTGCGCGCGAGGAGTTCCGCGATCCCGGCGATCTCGTTCTGCTGCGACGCTACGCGCGCGCGCGCGCCGAGCCGATCGAGCTGATGCGGCTCACGACCGACGCACTGGCGCGGCTGTTCGGCGCGGACAACCCCTTGGCGCGTGGGTTGCGCAACGCGGGGCTGACGCTCGTCGACCGGCTGACGCCGCTGAAGAACGCGCTGATCCGGCACGCGGCGACGCGGTAGCCGGGTGTTTCGTGCGTGACGCGGGGATTGCGCCGCGCAAGCCCGTGCAGCCCCTGCGAACTGAATGGATTTCGGCCGGCACGTCGCAGCCAGCGACCGAGGCTGGAGCAAGGCCACATTCCGGGACGACCGTGAGAAACATTCGGGCTACGCCGTTCGGTCCGCGAAGCGGCGTGGGTGCGCCGGTAGAATCCGCGGGCGTTTGAAAGGACTCGCATGCATCGGATTCTGCTGGGATTGATCGTGGCCCTGTTCGCGACGTTGAGCTTCGCGCAGCCGGCCAAGCCCGCCGCCAAGGCACCCGCTTCCGCCTCGGACGACGCGATCGCGGTGCGCGTTGAGAAGAACTTCGGCTTCAAGCCTGCGTCGGTGAAACTGATGCCGTTCGGGCTGTACGAGGTCGTCGTCGGCACCGATGTCGTCTACGTCGACAAGGACGTGACCGTCCTGTTCGTCGGCCGCGTGATCGACTCGAAGACGAGGCAGGACATCGCGCAGGCCAAGCGCGAAGAGCTTCAGATCATCGATTACAAGACTCTGCCGTTCGACCAGGCCTTCAAGGTCGTGCGCGGCAACGGTTCGCGGCAATTCGCGGTGTTCGCGGATCCGAACTGCCCGTACTGCAAGAAGTTCGAGAAGGATCTCGCGGAAATGAAGAACGTGACGATCTACACGTTCCTGTACCCGATCCTGTCGCGCGATCCCGCACAGCCGGCGGACTCGTACGAGCGCGCGCGCAACGTGTGGTGCGCGAAGGACCGCAAGACTGTCTGGGAGAGCCTGATGCTCGAAGGCAAGGCGCCGCCGACCGCGCCGGCCGACTGCAAGCATCCGCTGCAGCAGAACCTCGCGCTCGGGCAGAAGCTCGAAGTCTCGGGCACGCCGACGATCTTCTTCGCCGACGGCCGCCGCTTGCCCGGCGCGGTGCCGATGGATCGCATCGAAGCCGGCCTCGAGCGCGCGGCGGGGAAGAAATAGTCCGGTCTTCCGTCGCCCCGGCGCAGGCCGGGGCCAAATTTCGCGCACCTGAACTTGGGCCCCGGCCTTCGCCGGGGTGACCTCACCGCGCCAGCATCTGCTCCGGCGCAACGCCCTTCGGCAGCAGCAGCCACGCCTGCACTTCGTTGCGCTGACGGCCGGCGAGTTCGCCGGCCTCCCTGCCGAAGCCCCAGAATAGATCGAACCGCACCGGGCCGCGGATCGCTCCCCCGACGTCCTGCGCGAGCATCAGCCGCGCGAGTGGCGCGTCGCTTGCCGGATGCGTGGTGCTGATCACGACCGGGCTGCCGAGCGGGACGAACTGCGGATCGACCGCGAGCGAGTAGCCGGGCGTGAGCGCGAGCCCCATCGCGCCGATCGGGCCGGCGTTCGGATCGCCGAGCGGCAGCTCGCGGAAGAACACGTAGCTCGGGTTCTGGTCCAGCAGCTCCGTCAACCGGTCCGGGTGCGCGCGCGCCCAGGCGCGAATGCCCTGCAGCGATGCCTGCTCGACCGTCAGCTCGCCGCGTTCGGCCAGGATGCGTCCGATCGAGTGGTAAGGCTGGCCGTTGGTGTCGGCGTAACCCACGCGCACCATGCTGCCGTCGGTCAGGTGCACGCGGCCCGAGCCCTGCACCTGCAGGAAGAACGCCTCGATCTCGTCATCGACCCACAGCAGTTCGGCGCCCGCCAGGCGCGCGCCGCGGTCGATCTCGCCACGCGACCAGTAGGGCAGCACGCGCCGGCCTTCGACGCGGCCACGCACGCGCTTGCCCGCCAATTCCGGATACAGCGACGCCAGTTCGACCGTCAGCAGATCGTCGGGCACGCGGTACAGCGGCACCAGGTAAGGCGCCACGCGCGTCCGGCTGCCGTCGAGCTGTGGCTCGTAGTAGCCGGTGATGCGGCCACGGTCGGTAGCGGACAGCTCGCGCGGCTCGGCCGTCGCGTTCGGGCCGAGATCCTCGCGCGTCACGCTCTCGATTCGCCACGCTTGCAGCCGCGACTCGAGCAGCGTGCGTAGTGCGGTCGCATCGGCCGCGCCGGCCTGCGCCGCCTCGGCGCAGAAGTCCTGCCACTCGGTGCCGTGCGGCCGCCGCGGCAACGCCCGGCACGACGCCAGCAGCGCCGGCCACGCGCGCACCACGTCGGCGTCGGCGAGCGGCGGCAGCGCGCCGAACGGCACGATCGTGTAGCGCGCGAACGTGATCGTCTTCACCCCCGGCGGCGCAACCGGCGGCCGCGTCACGCACGCCGCCAGCACGAGCGCAGCGAGCGCGAGCCCCACCCACCTAGAATGACGCCCGACGCCCGACGCCCGACACCCGACGCTTTCCATGTGGCTCATCATCCTCGAAGCGCTGCTCGCGCTGGCGCTGCTGATCTTCATCGTCTGGTGGACGATGTTCCACGGCCGCAAGCCGCCGGATCAGTGAAGCGTGTGCGGCATCGACAGCACGAACTCCGGAATCTCGGCGTCGAAGCGCGTGCCGTCCTCCGCCACGCAAGAATAGGTTCCGTGCATCGAACCGACCGGCGTATCCAGCGGGCAGCCGCTGGTGTACTTGAATGATTCGCCTGGCCGCAGAACAGGTTGTTCGCCGACCACGCCGTCGCCCTTCACTTCCTGCACCTTGCCGCCGGCGTCGGTGATGATCCAGTGGCGCGCCAGCAGTTGCGCGGCCACTTCGCCCGTGTTGCGGATCGTCACCGTGTAGGCGAACACGTAGCGGTCCTCGTCGGGATCCGACTGCTCCGGCAGGTACTGCGGTTCGACGTTGACGCGGAATTCGTATCTGGCCATCTGGGTTAGTGATCCGTGATCGGTGATCTGTGATCCGTGCCCTTTGACTACAGTCGTCGTTTCGTAGAATCGGCCCGACCGCCAACGAACCGGATCCGTCCCATGAATTCTCGCATCGCGCCCAGCATCCTGTCCGCCGACTTCGCGCGTCTGGGCGAGGAGGTAAGGAACGTCGTCGCCGCCGGCGCCGACTGGATTCACTTCGACGTGATGGACAACCATTACGTGCCGAACCTGACGATCGGCCCGCTGGTGTGCGAGGCGATCCGGCCGCACGTATCGGTGCCGATCGACGTGCACCTGATGGTCGAGCCGGTCGATGCGTTGGTGTCGATGTTCGCCAAGGCGGGCGCCAACGTGATCACCTTCCATCCGGAAGCGTCGCGCCACGTCGACCGCACGCTGGCGCTGATCCGCGACCAGGGCTGCCAGGCGGGACTGGTGTTCAATCCCGCCACGCCGCTCGCGTACATGGACCACGTGATGGACAAGCTCGATCTCGTGCTGCTGATGTCGGTGAACCCCGGCTTCGGCGGGCAGGCGTTCATTGCGGAGGCGCTCGCCAAGCTGGCGCAGGCGCGGGCGCGGATCGACGCCTGCACGCGCGCGACCGGCCGGCCGATCCTGCTCGAGATCGACGGCGGCGTGAAGGTCGACAACATCCGCTCGATCGCCGCCGCCGGCGCCGACACCTTCGTGGCTGGCAGCGCGATCTTCGGCTCGAACGACTACAAGGCGACGATCGACGCGATGCGGCGTGAGATCGCGGCCGCGCAGCGCACGGCGCAGGAAGGCAACGTCTACCGCGGCGCATGAGCGACGCACGGCCGCTCCGAAGGCGCTCGGCCTTGCAGGCTGCACGGTCGCGAGACGCGACCGTACTTCGGGCCGTCCAAGCCGACGCGGGTCGGCTTGGAGCCGCGGCCCGAAGCTCCCTCGGGGAGACAGCGCGAAGCGCGAGGGGGGCGCCATGAGCGCTGTCCGCTTTTACATGATCGGCGGCGCACCGGAACCGGTGGCGCCGTTTTCGCACGCGGCCGAAGCGGACGGCTGGGTGTTCGTCACCGGCCAGATGCCCACCGTGCCCGGCGCGCCCGACGCGCCGCTGCCCGAAGGCATCGAGGCGCAGACCCGGCGCGTGATGGACAACCTCGCCCTCGTGCTGGCCGGCGTGGGCCTGTCGCTGCAGCACGTCGTCTCGGCGCGCGCATACCTGACGCACTTCGAGGAGGACTACGCGCGCTTCAACGCGGTGTACTCGAGCTGCTTTGCTCCCGGCAGGCTTCCCGCGCGCACCTGCATCGGCGTGACTGCGCTGGCGAAGGGCGCGCGGGTCGAGGTCGACTTGCTGGCGCGCCGGCCATGATCCGTGCCGCGCTGATCGATCTGGACGGCACGCTGATGGATACCGTGCCCGATCTGGCGGAGGCCGCCAACCGGATGCGTGCGGACTTCGATCTGCCCTCGTTGCCGCAGGCGAGGATCGCCGCATTCGTCGGCAAGGGCGCCGACGTGCTGGTGCACCGCGCGCTGACGGATGACCTCGCCGGGCAGGCCGCACCGGAGGATTTCACGCGCGGGCGCGCCGCGTTCTATCGCCACTACCACGCGACCAACGGCGAATGCGCGGTCGTGTTCCATCACGTGCCCGAGGCGCTGAAACTGCTGCGCGGAACGGGCCTGAAGCTCGCCTGCGTGACCAACAAGCCGCGCGAATTCACGATGCCGCTGCTCGACCGCGTGCAGCTCGCGCGCTGGTTCGACACGGTCGTCGCCGGCGACGACGTGAAGGAGAAGAAGCCTCATCCGGCGCTGCTGCTCGCCGCCTGCGAGCGACTTGGGGTACCGGCGGCGGAGGCATTGATGATCGGCGACTCGATCAACGACGCGCTCGCCGCGCGCGCGGCCGGCTGCGGCGTGGTGCTGGTCGAGACCGGCTACAACGAGGGCGAGCACGTCGATGCGCTTGCCGGCCAGCCGGGGGTCTTTGCTATAGTGCCCGCGCTGCTCGACGCAGCGCAGACAGTACAGACACTGATCCACTGATGCGTCACTTCGACAAACGGGTCGATCTGAACCTCCGGGCCAGGTGCCGCTGCCGGCACGCCCAGGGGGTCTGGTTCTGGCGTAGCTGAAACCGCCTTGCCGTGCGCTCGCACGGCCCCCGTTGTCCATCCTGCGCGCTTGCCGCGCGCAACCTCCGCAGGTGACGCATGACCGAACTTGAATTCAAGGCGCTGGCCGCACAGGGCTACAACCGCATTCCGCTGATCGCGGAAAGCTTCGCCGACCTCGACACGCCGCTGTCGCTATATCTGAAGCTGGTCAGGAGCCAGGCCGAAAGCCGCAACTCGTACCTGCTCGAATCGGTGGTCGGCGGCGAGCGCTTCGGCCGCTATTCGTTCATCGGCCTGCCGGCGCGCACAACGCTGAAGTCCTTCATCGGCGAAGGCGGCGCCGCGGGGCGGCTTCGCACCGAGGTCGTCACCGACGGCCGTGTAG
>JAKORH010000222.1 GCA_029777935.1 Pseudomonadota bacterium | reverse complement strand
TTCCAGCGCGAGCTGGGCGCGATGGGCTACAAGTGCCAGTTCATCACGCTGGCCGGCTTCCACAGCCTGAATTACTCGATGTTCAACCTCGCGCACGGCTACGCGCGCAACCAGATGAGCGCGTTCGTCGAACTGCAGGAGGCCGAGTTCGACGCGGCAGAGAAGGGGTTCACGGCGGTCAAGCACCAGCGCGAGGTCGGTACCGGCTACTTCGACGCGGTGACCACGACGATCGAGCGCGATGCGTCGACGGCGGCACTGAAGGGCTCGACCGAGGACGAGCAGTTCCTCGACCAGCGCAAGCGGAAGATGGCTGCCTGAGTCCGGCGCGGCTCCGTCGCTGCGCTGCACCTTGCCGCTGCCCAGGTGCCGGCTTATTGTTCGCGCCCCGGCGCGCACAGGCGCGGACAGAAGGAGAAGGGTGAGGTCGAAGGAGACGCAGTCAAGAAGATCGAAAGCAATATCAACGAATCGGGCCGCTGACGCGGCCCTTTTTTTTCCACGCGGCGGCGCACTGCGCGAGCCCATATACACTGGACGCCTTGGAGGGGAACACATGACGATCCGGGCCGTACTTTTCGATGTCTTCGGGACCCTGCTCGACGTGCAGTCCGTATGGGCGCGCGCCGACCAGCTCTTTCCCGGCAAGGGAGCGCAAGTCGCGAAACTCTGGCGCGAAAAGCAGCTCGAATACACGCGGCTGCGCACGATCTCGAGCCGGTACGTGTCGTTCACGCGCGTGACCGAGGACGCGCTGCTGTTTGCCTGCGATTCGCTCGGACTGCCGCTCGACGCAGCGGCGCGGGGCATGCTGATGCACGAATACACGCAGCTCGATCCGTTCCCCGACGTCGTCCCGGCGCTGAAGAAACTGGAACAGGCCGGCGTCACGATGGGCGTTCTGAGCAACGGTGATCCCGGGTTGCTCGACGACGTGCTGCACGGCGCACGGCTGGCCGACTTTTTCGATGTCGTGCTGTCCGCCGACCAGGTGCACGCGTTCAAGACCGCGCCCGCGGTGTACGAACTGGGGCCGCTGACGCTGAAGCATCCGGCCAACGAGATCGTGCTCGCCAGCGGCAACGCGTGGGACACGATCGGCGCCAGGTGGTACGGCTATGTCAGCTTCTGGGTCAACCGCGGCGGCGGGCCGCTCGACCGGCTCGGCGAGCGTCCCGATGCGATCGGCGCCTCCCTCGACGATGCCGCCAGTTTCGTTCTGCAATCCGTGAAGAAGTAGGAGACGTGATGACTTTGCCGCAAGGCGTCGAAATCAAAGCGCCGATCAAACCCGGTTACGTCCGGATCCTGTCGCCCGACGCGCTTGCGTTGGTCGCCAGACTGCATCGCACGTTCGAGCCGCGCCGGCGCGAACTGCTCGCCAGGCGCGCCGAGCGTGCGCGCCGCCTCGACGCGGGCGAGCGGCCCGACTTTCTGCCGCAGACGAAGTCGATCCGCGCAGGCGACTGGAAGATCGCGCCGATCCCGGCCGATCTGCAGTGCCGCCGCGTCGAGATCACCGGCCCCGTCGAGCGCAAGATGGTGATCAACGCGCTGAACTCCGGCGCCGATGTCTACATGACGGACTTCGAGGACTCGAACACGCCGAACTGGGACAACCAGATCCAGGGCCACATCAACCTGATCGACGCGATCCGCCGCACGATCACGCTGGAGCAGGGCGGCAAGGTCTACAAGCTGAACGAGAAAGTCGCGACCCTGCTGGTGCGCCCGCGCGGCTGGCATCTCGACGAGAAGCATGTGACCGTTGACGGCGAGCGCGTGTCGGGCGGCATCTTCGATTTCGCGCTGTACATGTTCCACAACGCGAAGGAACTCGCCGCACGCGGCACCGGCCCGTACTTCTACCTGCCGAAACTCGAGTCGCATCTCGAAGCGCGGCTGTGGAATGACGTGTTCGTGCTGACGCAGAAGGAACTCGGGGTTCCGAACGGCACCGTCAAGGCGACGGTGCTGATCGAGACGATCCTGGCCGCGTTCGAGATGGACGAGATCCTGTACGAGCTGCGCGACCACAGCGCAGGGCTCAACGCCGGTCGCTGGGACTACATCTTTTCGTGCATCAAGAAGTTCAAGCTCGACCGCGATTTCTGCCTCGCCGACCGCGCGCGCGTGACTATGACGGCGCCGTTCATGCGCGCGTACGCACTGCTGCTGCTCAAGACCTGCCACCAGCGCGGCGCGCACGCGATCGGCGGCATGAGCGCGCTGATTCCGATCAAGAACGATCCAGCCGCCAACGAGAAGGCGCTCGCCGGCGTACGCGGCGACAAGGCGCGCGACGCCAGCGACGGCTACGACGGCGGCTGGGTCGCGCATCCGGGACTGGTCGGCCTGGCGATGGAGGAGTTCGTCAAGGTGCTGGGCGACCGGCGCAACCAGATCGACAAGAAGCGCGACGACGTGCAGGTCGCCGCGGCCGATCTGCTGAACTTCCAGCCCGAGACGCCGATCACCGAGGCCGGATTGCGCATGAACATCAACGTCGGCATTCATTACCTCGGCTCTTGGCTCGCCGGCAACGGTTGCGTACCGATCCACGACCTGATGGAAGACGCGGCCACCGCCGAGATCAGTCGCTCGCAGGTGTGGCAGTGGATCCGCTCGCCGAAGGGCAAGCTGGAGGACGGCCGCAAGGTGACGGTGGATCTGGTGCGCGCGCTGATTCCGGAGGAACTGGCCAAGGTCACGGCCGATGTCGGTCCGTCGGCCGGTTCCACCTATGACCGCGCGGCGCAGATCTTCGAGCAGATGAGCACGCGCGAGAATTTCGCCGAATTCCTGACGTTGCCGTTGTACGAAGAGATTCCGTGACCACGCTGTGCCCGATCGCCGTGCTGGCCGGGTGCCGCAAGTGCCCGGCCTTCGCCGTCTGCCCGCTGAAGGGCGTGATCGGCGACTACCGCAAGCCGGACCACGATGAGCGCTCCGCGGTGCCGCCGGCGAAGTCAAAGCCGCGCAAACGGTAGCGCCGCGCGCCCGCTTTAGAAGACGCACTCCACGGAGCGCGCGGTCATCGCGGCTACGATTGACGCTGCGATGACGCCGACCGAACCTCCGCTGAAGATGCAGGCGCTGTACGAAGCGCAACGCGTGGCGTTCGCGCTCGAGCCGTATCCGGATTGGAAGACGCGCCGCGACCGGCTGCTGCGGTTGCGCCGGCTTCTGACAGAAAACGAGCGTGCGCTCGAGGCGGCAATCGATCGCGACTTCGGCCATCGGCCCGCGATCGAGACCCAGCTCGCCGAGCTGTTTCCGAGTCTGGAAGAGATCAAGGCAGCACTGCGCGACGGCCGCGACTGGATGAAGCCGCGTCCCGCGCCGGTGTCGAAGTGGTTCCTTCCGGCCCAGGGCACGCTGGTGCCGAAGCCGCTCGGCGTGATCGGCGTCATCGTGCCGTGGAACTATCCGGTCTTCCTGTCGGTCGGGCCGATGGTGGGTGCGCTGGCGGCAGGCAACCGCGTGATGCTGAAGCTGTCGGAGAACACGCCGTCCTTCTCCGAATGTTTCGCACAGCTCGCGGCACGCTATTTCGCGGCCGACGAAGTCGCGGTCGTCTTAGGCGATGCGGGGGTCGCGGCAGCGTTCAGCGCGCTGCCGTTCGACCACCTGCTGTTCACCGGGTCGACGGCGGTCGGCAAGACGGTGATGGCGGCGGCCGCGAAGAACCTGACGCCGGTCACGCTCGAGCTGGGCGGCAAGTCGCCGACCGTCGTCGCGCCCGGTTATCCGCTGCGCAAGGCCGCCACCCGCATCCTCGCCGGCAAGCTGCTGAATGCAGGCCAGACGTGCATCGCGCCCGACTACGTGCTGGTGCCGCACGCGGCGGTCGATGCGTTCGTCCGCGAAGCGCGTGCGCGGGCGCAACGGATGTATCCGGCGGGACTCGCGAGCGACGATTACTGCAGCATCATCAACGAGCGCCACTATCGGCGGCTGAGCGGATACCTCGCGCAGGCGCACTCAGCCAATGCGCGCATCGAGACGCTGTTCGCCGGCGCGGCGCACGACGACGCGGCCAGGCGGCTTGCCCCGGCGTTGATCGTCGACCCGCAGCCCGAGCTCGCGCTGATGCAGGAGGAGATCTTCGGCCCGCTGCTGCCGCTCGTTCCCTACGATCGGGTCGAGGATGCAGTCGCATTCATCCAGCGCCAGCCGCGGCCGCTCGCGCTGTACTGGTTCGACCGCGACGAGCGCCGTACCGAATGGGCGCTGCGCAACACGCTGGCCGGCGGCGTCAGCGTCAACGACACGCTGCTGCACATCGCGCAGGACGCGCTGCCGTTCGGCGGGATCGGGCCGTCCGGCATGGGCCATTATCACGGCCGCTGGGGCTTCGACACGTTCAGCAAACTGAAGCCCGTGTTCCGCCAGGCGCACGTTAATGCGATGGGCCTGTTCCTGCCGCCTTACCGTCCGCTGGCGCGGCGCGTGCTCGAGCTGATGAAGCGCCTGTAGCGAGGGTCAGCCGCCGATGTACGACATCTCGATCTTGGGCAGGCGAGCGGTCGCCTGGCCGCGCAACTCCGAATAACGGTCGCTGCGCGCGCGCCAGATGTGCGCGATCGCGGTCGAGATCTGCGCGTCGCTGGCGCCGTCGCGCAACAGCGCGCGCAGGTCATGCCCGCTCTGCGCGAACAGGCACAGGTACAGCTTGCCCTCGGTCGACAGACGTGCGCGGGTGCAGCTACGGCAGAACGCGTGCGTGACGCTCGAGATCACCCCGATTTCGCCGGCGCCGTCGCGATAGCGCCAGCGCTCGGCGACCTCGCCCCCGTAGTTCGGGTCGATCGGCTCGACCGGCCACTGGGCGGACAGTCGCTCGATCACCTCGGCCGATGCCACGACGTCGTCCAGGCGCCAACCGTTGGACGTACCGACGTCCATGAACTCGATGAAGCGCAGGATGTGGCCGCTGCCGCGGAAGTGGCGCGCCATCGCAACGATCTCGCGGTCGTTGGCACCGCGCTTTACGACCATGTTGATCTTGATCGGCGCCAGCCCCGCGGCGGCAGCGGCGTCGATGCCGCGCAGCACCTCGGCCACCGGAAAATCGGCGTCGTTCATGCGGCGGAACACCGCGTCGTCGAGCGCATCGAGCGATACCGTCACACGCCTCAATCCCGCCGCGACCAGCGCGCGCGCCTTGCGCGCCAGGATCGACCCGTTGGTGGTCAGCGTCAGATCGAGCGGCTCGCCGGCGCGCGTAGTCAGGGCCGACAGCATCTCGATCAGGCGCTCGAGGTCCTTGCGCAGCAGCGGCTCGCCGCCGGTAAGCCGGATCTTCTCGACGCCGTGGTCGATGAAGATGCGCGCCAGCCGCGTGATCTCCTCGAAGGTCAGCAGTTCGGCATGCGGCAGGAACCGGTAGCCCTTGTCGAATACCTCGCGCGGCATGCAATACGTGCAGCGGAAGTTGCAGCGGTCGGTGACCGAAATGCGCAGATCATGCAGGTTGCGGGAGAGCCGATCGCTGAGGCGCCCCGTCGGTGCTTCGAGTTGGTCGGGAATCGACGGGCGCGGAGCACGCACGCGTTCATCGAGCAGCGGAATGATTCGATCGGTCATGCGCCGATGTTAGCGGCGGCGCTGGCCGCCGCAACCAGATGTGGCGTTGGCCCTTGCGGCAGCGTGCCTATCGCGCCTTCCGGACGCCCGGAGTCCGGGTATTCGGGGCATGCACGATCGTTCGCACCGGCAGCGACGAGGGCGTTGAATCACCGCGAATCTGTTTGTGCTCGCGCCGTCCAGCGTGCGGCTCGGAGCAAAAGCGGCAGAGTGATACCGGCAATCGGCCCGCGCGCGCTCGCCGGGTGAACGGCGGCATGGGAAAGGCGCAGGCACAGCGTGCCCGCGCCCGATCACGCCGCGCGCGTCAGGCCGACTGCGGTTGCGAATCGCGCCGGCGCGTTTCCACCTGGATCAGCGGGCCTGCGTCGAGCGGCGGCAGCACCGGACGCTCACGCGGCAAGCGCACCGGCTTCGGTTCCGCCGCGATCCGCTGCTGGACCTCGGCGAGTCTTTCCGGGGCGGTCTGCACCAGGGTCAGTCCGGCCTGTTCGAGCAGCCGCGCCAGCGCTTCGATCGCCATCGGCTCGACCCCCGCGCGCGGCAGCACGATCTGCGGCGTAGCCTGCAGCGTCGGCGCTGCGGGCGCGACAGCGACGCTTGCAACTGTGACCGGCTTCGGCGCCGGTGCGGGTTGTTCTGCAATTGTCGCGTGCGTCTCGACCGCGGCGAGAGGCATCGTCTCCTCGGGGTTCGGCTCCGCCTCGGCCTCGACCGCGGCGGTCGCCGGAATATCGGGCCGCGCCTCGCCACGCTCACCGCCCCGCCCGCCCCGACGGCGGCGGCGGCGCCGGCCGCGACGCTCCTCGTCTTCGCCTTCTGTTGCAGCGGGTGCCGGCGGCGGCGCCTCGACGGCGGCGATCGCTGCCGGCGGAGCTTCGGAAGCGACCGGCGCGATCGGTTCCGTGATCGCGGCGCGCGTTTCCGCTTCCTCCGAGCGCGGTGTTTCCGGCCGTGGGCGTGGGCCGCGTTCGCCACGTTGCCCCTCACGGGCAGGACGCTCGCCGCGCGGCGGGCGTTCGCGTCCTTCCCCCTCGGCACGTGCCTGCCCCGGCTTGCGCTCGCGCTCTTCCGCGCGTTCAGATCGCTGCGGCCGCTGCTCGCGCTTGCCCTGCTCGGAACGCGGACCGCGCTGACCCTCGCGACCGCGCCGCTCATCCCGGCGGCCGCGCTCGCGCCCGCGCTCCCCTCGCTCCCGGCCCGGCTCGGCGGAGGGCCGCTCTGCACGCGCCGGTTCTGTCACGGGCGCAGCGGCGGCCACGGGTGCCACGGACAGCGCCGGCTCGCCAGCGAACATCCGCTTGATTCGATCCCACCAGGACGGCGCGCGTGCGACTGCGACGGGCGCCGCGGGCACCGGGACCGGGGCGGGCGCAGGGGCGGGCGCGGGGGCCGCCGCGACAACCGGCGCCGGCGTTTCGGGGACGATGCCGCGCACGACGGCTTCCTGCTTCGGCCGCACGCGTTCCTCACCCGCCTTCGGGCCGCCGTAGACGGCATCGAGCGCGGGCGCTTCAGCGCGGTCGTAGCTGGCCTTGGCCTGATCGAGACGTTCGTCGTCGTGCTTCAGGCGTTCGATCTTGTAGTGCGGCGTCTCCAGGAATTTGTTCGGGATCAGAACGATCGAGATGCGATGACGCGCCTCGAGCTTGGCGATATC
>JAKORH010000221.1 GCA_029777935.1 Pseudomonadota bacterium | reverse complement strand
TACTTCGAGTGCCTGCACGAGCTCAAGCTGATCGTCGACCTGATCTACGAGGGCGGCATCGCGAACATGAACTACTCAATCTCGAACAACGCGGAGTTCGGCGAGTACGTGACGGGGCCCAAGATCGTGACCCCGCAGACCAAGCAGGCGATGCGCGATGCGCTCGTCGCGATCCAGAGCGGCGAATACGCGAAGCAGTTCATCCTCGAGAACCGCGCCGGCGCACCCACGCTGCTGTCGCGTCGTCGCATGATGTCCGAGCACCCCATCGAGACGGTGGGCGAGAAGCTGCGCGCAATGATGCCCTGGATCAAGGCGAACAAGCTCGTCGACAAGTCGCGCAACTGACACGCTCCCGCCCGGCGGTCGCGCGCCGGGCGCGCTTGCGGCGCGCATCGCCTGCCGCGCCGATCGCTTGCGGCGCCTTTGGTACGCAGAGATCGCAGAGCTGCGCAGAGTCCGCAGACATCCGCGGAATTCCTGCGGGAGGCGGGTGTGCGCGTGCCCTTCGAACCGGTCGCGGCACGATGCGACACCCCGGGAGATCCTCCGCGATCTCTGCGCTCTCTGCGATCTCTGCGCTTCTGCGCTCTCTGCGCTCTCTGCGTCCAAGAGGCGTTCCAAGCGCGCCGACCACCCACCGTGAGTGGCCGCGGGTTCCCGCCGTGCCGTCGCGCGTCTATACTGCGCGGCGTGATGTGACGGGCGGCCGATGAATGCAATGACCCAACCGCCGGCGCCCCGGCTGTCGCCGGAGTGGCAGGACTGGCTCGCAGGCAACATCGTGCGCGGATGCGCCGATCCGGACCTGCTGCGCGCGATGCGCGACAACGGTTTCGACGAACACTTCGCGCGCGTGGCGATCGGCGTCGTGCGCTCGATGACCGAGCGCGTGCAGCAGACCCAGCCGAACGCTCTGGTCGAATATCAGGCCGATCCGCCGCGCCTGCCGGCGGGCGTCGCGCGCGTGCACGCGGCCGATCGCGAGGTCGAGATCGGCTTCGTGCTGTCGAACCCGAACGTGGCGCTGGTCTCGGGGCTTCTGAGCGAAGCCGAGTGCGAGAAGATCATCCAGCTCTCGCAGGGCAAGCTGCGGCGCTCGGAAGTCGTCGATCGCGCTTCGGGCAAGACCGAGGTGAGCGCGGTGCGCACGAGCGAGGGCACTCACTTCGACCGCGCCGAGAACGCGCTCGTCGAGCGACTCGAGAAGCGCATCGCCGCGCTCACCGGGATCCCGGAGGAGAACGGCGAGCCGCTGCAGATCCTGCACTACGGCGTCGGCGACGAGTACTTGCCGCATCACGACTACTTCGACCCGAAGGATCCGGGCACCGGGGTGCTGGTGCGCGAGGGCGGCCAGCGGGTCGCCACGCTCGTCATGTACCTGAACGACCCGGCCGAGGGCGGCGACACCGTGTTCCCGGAGCTGGAGCTCAGCGTGCGCGCGCGCCGGGGTCACGCGGTGTATTTCGAGTACCTCAACGCGGCCGGCGGGCTCGATGCCCGCTGCCTGCACGCCGGCACGCCGGTCAAGCGAGGCGAGAAGTGGATCGCCACGAAGTGGTTGCGCGAGCGTCCGTACAGCAGCGGCGGATGACGACTGAGCGCGGGCGACGACCGATCGCGCCGCGAGTCGGCGCATGAGCTCGCCGCGGCCGCGCGCCGACGAGGCGTCGGACACCGCCGGTGCGCCGGGTGCGGCCGGCGCTCCCCCTGCGCACGCGGCGGACGAGCCGCGCCGCCGGCGCTTCCGGCCGCGCTGGGTCGCGCGCCGACAGGCGATGTCGGCTGCGGCCGCCTCGGCGATCACGCCGCGGCGCGCTCGCGGCATCTACCTGCTGCCCAACGCATTCACCACCGCGGCGCTGTTCGCCGGCTTCTACGCGATCGTGCAGGCGATGAACGGGCACTTCGAGCAGGCCGCCATCGCGATCTTCGTGGCGATGGTGCTCGACGGGCTCGATGGCCGCGTCGCGCGTCTCACCGGCACGCAGAGCGCGTTCGGCGAGCAGTTCGACAGCCTCTCGGACATGGTGTCGTTCGGCGCAGCGCCCGCACTGGTCGTCTACGTGTGGACGCTGCGGGGCCTGGGCAAGTGGGGCTGGCTCGCCGCGTTCGTGTACTGCGCGGGCGCCGCCTTGCGGCTGGCGCGCTTCAACACCAACATCGGTGTCGTCGACAAGCGCTACTTCCAGGGGCTGCCCAGCCCCGCGGCCGCCGCGCTCGTGGCCGGCCTGGTGTGGATCGCCACCGACTGGCGCGAGAGCAAGTGGATCACTGCCACCGCCGAGGACCTCGCCTGGCCCGCATTCGTGCTCACCGTGTACGCGGGCCTCACGATGGTCTCGAACGTGCCGTTCTACAGCTTCAAGACCATCAACCTCAAGCGCTCGGTGCCGTTCATCGGGGTGCTGGGCATGATGCTGTTCCTGGTGCTCGTGTCCTCCGACCCGCCTTCGGTGCTCTTCGCGATGTTCATGTTGTACGGGCTGTCGGGATACGCGCTGTGGTTGTGGCGACTGCGCCGAGGCGAGGCCTCGCCCTGGAAATCGCCCGACGCGCCGTGAGCGCGTAGTACAATCGCCGGTTCGCCTGCCGGCCTGCGGCGATCGCGCACGCGGCGGCCGGCGGACATACGACCCTCGCAAGGCGGCCCATGAAGGCGCGTAAGCCGTTCGTAGTCGGCAACTGGAAGATGAATGGCGACACCGTCGCCAACGAGACCTTGTTCACCGCGTTGCGCGCGGCGATCGATCGCCGGCTGCTCGCGCAAGTGGACATCGCGGTGTGCCCGCCCCACCCGTATCTCGGCCAGGCCGCGGCGTGGCTCGGCGACACCGAGATCGCCTGGGGCGCGCAGAACCTCGCGGCCTGGGAGAACGGCGCCTACACCGGCGAGGTGTCGGCTCAGATGCTGGTGGACCTGGGCTGCAAGTGGGTGGTGGTCGGCCACTCGGAGCGCCGGGCGCTGCTCGGCGAGACCGACGACACCGTCGCGCGCAAGGCCGAGCTCGCGCTCGCGCACGGCCTGGGCGTGATCGTGTGCGTGGGCGAGACGCTCGAGCAGCGCGAGGCGGGCGATGCAGCGGCGGTGGTCGAGTCGCAGATCGCGGCGGTCGGCGCGCTCGCGGCGGCCTCGCGACCCGAGCGCTTCGTCGTCGCCTATGAACCGGTGTGGGCGATCGGCACCGGGCGCACGGCCTCGCCGGAGCAGGCGCAGGAGATCCACGCGCTGGTCCGCGGCGCGCTGAAATCCGCCGCGGCGCAGGCCGACGCGGTGAAGATCCTGTACGGCGGCAGCGTCAAGCCGACGAATTCGGGACAGCTGTTCGGGATGCCGGACATCGATGGTGGGTTGATCGGCGGCGCGTCGCTGGTCGCGGACGATTTCGTGGCGATCGCGCGCGCGGCGGCGATCGCTCGGGGAGCAGTCGAGTCATGAGCTTCTTGCTCACGCTGGTATTGGTCGTGCAGGTGTTGTGCGCGCTCGGCGTCATCGTGCTGGTGCTGCTGCAGCACGGCAAGGGCGCGGACATGGGCGCCGCGTTCGGCTCGGGCGCGTCGGGCAGCCTGTTCGGCGCGACGGGTTCGGCGAACTTCCTGAGCCGCACGACGGCGGTGCTCGCCGCCGGCTTCTTCGTGTGCACATTGGCGCTCGCGTTCCTGTCGAACGGGCAGCGCGCCGCCCCCGGCGGCAGCCTGATCGAGCAGGCCGGCAAGGCCGCGCCCGCCGCGGCGCCTGGCGCCGCGCAAGACACGCCGGCGCCGGCCACCGGCAGCGCCGCGCCGCCCGCCGCCGGTGCGAGCGGTGACACGAGCAAGGGTGGCGCGAGCGACATACCGAAATGACGCGCTGACGTAGTAGAATCTCTGGCTGGGTGGACCTCGACCCGGCGAGTCGCGAAAGCGGCCGAGCTCTTCAGGTTTGTCAGTGCCGACGTGGTGAAATTGGTAGACACGCTGTCTTGAGGGGGCAGTGGCGAAAGCTGTGCGAGTTCGAGTCTCGCCGTCGGCACCATCGACGCTCACCGACCGCGTGACGGCGTTTCGCAGTCGGGTCGGCGCCGCCAGGGTCCTGGCTCCCGGCGGATTTTTTTTGCCGGGCCGTCGCGCGTGGCGGCCCGCTGAGGGCACGGCGTGAATCTCGAGCAATACCTCCCGGTGCTGCTGTTCATCCTGGTGGGCATCGCGGTCGGGGTGGGGCCGATGGTGCTCGGCCGGTTGCTCGGCCCGCACCGTCCGGACCCCGAAAAACTGTCGCCCTACGAGTGCGGCTTCGAGGCGTTCGAGGACGCGCGCATGGAGTTCGACGTGCGCTACTACCTCGTGGCGATCCTGTTCATCCTGTTCGACCTCGAGATCGCGTTCCTGTTCCCCTGGGCCGTGTCGTTGAACACGATCGGGTTCTTCGGGTTCGTGGCGATGATGATCTTCCTCGGCATCCTCGTCGTCGGGTTCGTGTACGAGTGGATGAAGGGTGCCCTCGACTGGGAATGAGATTGACGGGCGCGTGGCCTCGCGTCGCGCGCCGGAGCGACTGGCATGAGCATCGAAGGTGTACTGAACGAGGGCTTCGTCACGACGCAGCTCGACAAGCTGATCAACTGGACGCGCACCGGCTCGATGTGGCCGATGACGTTCGGGTTGGCGTGCTGCGCGGTGGAGATGATGCACGCCGGAGCGGCGCGTTACGACCTGGACCGCTTCGGTGTGATGTTCCGCCCCAGTCCGCGACAGTCCGACGTGATGATCGTGGCGGGCACCTTGTGCAACAAGATGGCACCGGCGCTGCGCAAGGTCTACGACCAGATGCCGGACCCGCGCTGGGTGATCTCGATGGGCTCGTGCGCGAACGGTGGCGGGTACTACCACTACTCGTACTCGGTGGTGCGTGGCTGCGACCGCATCGTGCCGGTCGACGTCTACGTGCCCGGCTGCCCGCCGACCGCCGAGGCGCTGATCTACGGCATCCTGCAGTTGCAGAACAAGATCCGCCGCACCAACACGATCGCCCGCTGAGGCGACACGCATGACCAAGCTCGAAACGCTCCAAGCCCGGCTGCAGGATGTGCTGGGCGACACCGCGCGCTCCGTCGTCGAGCGTCTCGGCGAGATCACGGTCGAGATCCGCGGTCGCGACCAGGTGCAGGCGTGCACGCTGCTGCGCGACGATGCCGAGTTGCGGTTCGACACGATGATCGACCTGTGCGGCGTCGACTACTCCTCGTACGGCGACGGCGCGCGTGATGGGCCGCGTTACGCGGTGGTGGTGCACCTGCTGTCGGTCGAGAAGAACTGGCGGCTGCGGCTGCGGGCGTTCTGCGACGACGACGAGTTCCCGGTCATCGCGTCGATCACCGGCGTGTGGCCGGCCGCGGGCTGGTTCGAGCGCGAGGCGTTCGATCTGTTCGGCATCGTGTTCGACGGGCATCCCGACCTGCGTCGCATCCTCACCGACTACGGCTTCGTCGGCCACCCGTTCCGCAAGGACTTCCCGGTCACCGGGTACGTGGAGATGCGTTACGACCCGGAGCAGCGGCGCGTGATCTACCAGCCGGTGACGATCGAACCCCGCGAGATCGTGCCGCGCGTGATCCGCGAGGAAGGTTATGCGACGCGCGCCGATCGCGTCGGACGCTGAGGAAGCAGGCACCCGTCGTGGCTGACATCAAGAATTACACGCTGAATTTCGGGCCCCAGCATCCCGCGGCGCACGGGGTGCTGCGGCTGGTGCTCGAGCTCGACGGCGAGGTCGTGCAGCGTGCCGACCCGCACATCGGGCTGCTGCACCGCGCGACCGAGAAGCTCGCCGAGACGCGCACGTTCCTGCAGAACGTGCCGTACATGGATCGGCTCGACTACGTGTCGATGATGTGCAACGAGCACGCGTACGTGATGGCCATCGAGAAGCTGCTCGGCATCGAGGTGCCGCTGCGGGCCCAGTACATCCGTGTGATGTTCGACGAGATCACGCGCATCCTGAACCACCTGC
>JAKORH010000220.1 GCA_029777935.1 Pseudomonadota bacterium | reverse complement strand
TCGTCGGCGGGACTCGCGGCCGCTTCGATGACGTTCAGGTGGATGCCGTTGCTGAAGAAGTCGGGGCTGCCGGCCAGCACCAGCGCGCGCGTCGGCCGCGCCAGCGCGCGCTCGTACGCGGCGCGCAGGCGCTCGCACTGCGCGGTCGACATCGCGCCGTTGTAGAAGGCGAAGTGCAGCACGCCGACCGCGCCGTGCTCTTCGTAGAGGATGTCGTCGTCCCCGAGCCCGCAGGCGGGCAACGCGGCATGTTCGGCGGGGAACGCGAGCGCGACCGGCAGCTTGAAAGCGTCGTCGATATCGGCGCGCTTGCAGTGGCCGATGCGGATCGCACCGTCGATGGTCGCGCGCACGACGCCGTCGCCGGCGCGGGCGAGGATCGCCCCAGGCGAGGCGCCGCTTCCCTCACCCTCTGTCCCTCTCCCGGAGGGAGAGGGATGCAAAGCCCCTCTCCCTCCGGGAGAGGGGTTGGGGTGAGGGACAGCGCCTGCATCGAACAGATAGCACTCGACCCCGAACAACTCGTCCAGCACTCCCGGCGCGCCGTCGGCGGCGCGCAGCTTGCGCAGCACCGTCGCGGTGTCGTCGCGCGTCCAGTCGATGCGGCGCGCGTCCTGCTTCATCGGCGGCCGCGCGCGCCCCGGAACGCGCCATGGCAACCAGGTTCCGGACTGCAGGCGCTCGAGCGCGGCGAGCAGCGCCGTCACCGCGGCCTCGGTCACCTCGTTTCGATACAGGTTCGATTTGGTCGCTTCCCGCAGCGGGAACTTCACGCTCGCCCACACCGGGCCGGCATCCATCTCGGCTTCGGCCTGCAGCACGGTGACGCCCCATTCGCGCGCACCGTCGAGGATCGCCCAGTCGAGCGCCGAGGGACCCCGGTCGCCCTCGGGTCCCGGATGCACTACCAGGCACACATACCTGCGCCACACGCGCTCCGGGATCGCGCGCTTCATGAACGGCGCCACGATCACGTCGGGCGCGAAACGCTGCGCCGCCTCCTCGGTCACGCTGTCCGCGATATCGAATTCGACGCTGACTTCATGGCCGTGCCCGGTCAGTTCGACGAACAGCCGCTGTGTCAGGCTGTTGAAGCTGCGCGTCAGCAGCAGGATGCGCATCAGCAGATGCGCGGCAACTGGTCGCCCGTCAGCCAGTCGACGATGCGCCGGCCGCCGAAGCGCGTCTGCATCTGCACGAATCGGTTGCGGTCCTCGATGACTTCGCCGATCAGCGCAGCCGCGGCCCCCAGCGGGTGCGCACGCATCGCCGCCAGCACGCGCTCGGCCGCGTCGGCGGCCACGATCGCCACCAGCTTGCCTTCATTGGCCACGTACAGCGGATCGAGGCCGAGGAATTCGCACGCCGCCTCCACCTGCGGCCGCACCGGGATCGCGGCCTCGTCGAGCAGCATGCCCACGCCCGACTGCACGGCGAGTTCGTTCAGCGTGGTGCCCAATCCGCCGCGGGTCGGATCGCGCAGCGCGCGCAGGCCGCGGTTCGTGTCCGCCTGAATCATCGCTTCGACCAGCGTGTGCAGCGGCGCGCTGTCGGAGACGATCTCGGCCGCGAATGCCAGCGACTCGCGCAGCGACATGATCGCCATGCCGTGGTCGCCGATCGTGCCGGACAGCAGCACCTTGTCACCCGGCCGCGCGCGATCGCCGGACAGCGCCACACCGTCGGGCACGACGCCCACGCCGGTCGTGGTGATGAACACGCCGTCGCCCTTGCCCTGCTCGACCACTTTGGTGTCGCCGGTCACGATCGGCACGCCGGCCGCGCGCGAGGCGGCGGCCATCGAGTCGACGATGCGCTTGAGATCCGCGAGTGCGAAACCTTCCTCGAGAATGAAGCTCGCCGCAAGGTAGATCGGCCGCGCGCCCATCATGGCCACGTCGTTGATCGTGCCGTGCACCGCGAGCGAACCGATGTCGCCGCCGGGGAACACCAGCGGCGACACGACGTGGCTGTCGGTGGCCATCACCACGCGGCCAATCGGCAGCGTGAGCGTCGCGCCGTCGTTGCCCTGCGCCAGGAACTCGTTGTCGAACGCGGCAGCGAACAACTGCTCGATCAGTTGCGCCATCGCGCGCCCGCCGCTGCCGTGCGTGAGATCGACGCGGCCGTGCTTCAGGTCCAGCGGGCGTACATAGCCTGGTTTCACGATTCTGCCGTGCCGGTCGTCCATGTTCTCAGCCAAATGAATTCTCTATCCCTCACCCCGCTCCGGAGACAGGCGCTGGCAGGCGCCTGTCGCTTCAGCGGCGCGAAGCTCGCGCTGCGCGATATCCCGCCTTCGCCCCGCCGATGCGGGAGAGGGAGAGTCTCCCTCTCCCCGATCACGGGGAGAGGGCCGGGGTGAGGGGCGCGACCTGCACATCCTTGAAGCGGCCGTACGTGTAATGCGCGGCGCACGCGCCTTCGCTCGACACCATGCAGCTTCCGGCCGGGCTTTCGGGCGTGCACACGCTTCCGAACAGCTTGCAGTCGCGCGGATGCTTCACGCCGCGCAGGATCGCGCCGCATTCGCACGCCTTGTTGTCGGCGACCTTCCGCGTCGCGAGACCGAACTTCCGTTCGGCGTCGAAGGCGGCGAACGGCGCGCGGATCGCCAGCGCCGAGTACGGCACCTCGCCCAGCCCGCGCCACTCGAAGCTGCGGCACAGCTCGAAAACTTCGCCGACGAGCTGCTGCGCCTTCACGTTGCCGTCGCGCGTGACCGCGCGTGTGAACTCGTTCTCCACTTCCGCGCGGCCGTCGTTGACCTGCCGCACCAGCATCAGGATCGCCTGCATCACGTCGAGCGGCTCGAAGCCGGCGATCACCACGGGCTTGCCGTACTCCTCGGCGAAGTGCTCGTACGGCCGGCTGCCGATCACGGTGCTGACGTGGGCGGGGCCGACGAAGCCGTCGATCGGCACGGTGCCGTACTGCCGCACCTCGGGCGATTCGAGGATGTGTGTGATCGCTGCCGGCGTCAGCACGTGATTGCTGACGACGCTGAAGTTGGCAAGCTTCTCCGCCGCCGCTTTCCGGATGGCGAGCGCGGTGGGCGGCGTGGTGGTCTCGAAGCCGATCGCGAAGAACACCACTTCGCGCCCGCCATTGCGACGCGCGAGTTCCAGCGCGTCGGCGGCCGAGTAGATCATCGCGATCGTCGCGCCGCGCGCCTTGGCCTTCAGCAGCGACAGGCCGCCCGAGGCCGGCACGCGCAGGCAATCGCCGTAGGTGGCGACGATCGCCTTGTGCTCGAGCGCGAGCTTCAGCGCCAGATCGATCCGTCCGATCGGCAGCACGCACACCGGGCAGCCCGGCCCGTGGATCATCCGCACCGCGGCCGGGAGCAGGTCGCTCACGCCGTAGCGCGAGATCGCGTGCGTGTGGCCGCCGCAGAACTCCATGAAGTGGTAGCGCCGCTGTGGCTGCACCTCGGCCGCGATCTGCGCGGCGATCCTCCGCGCCAGCGCGCCGTCACGAAATTCGGTCACGAATTTCATGGCGAAGGCGTGTTCACCACAGAGAGCACGGAAAGCACAGAGGAAAGCAAGAGCGCAGTTCTCGGTGCTCTCCGTGTCCTCTGTGGTCCCATTTCCATCTTCATTCAGGCACAGGTTCAGCCAAGCCCGCCGCGCGAAACAGTTCGAGCGTCCGCTCCGCCTCGTCGCGATCGAGCTTCGCCAGGGCATAGCCGACGTGCAGGATCACGTAGTCGCCGACCTCCACACCGTCGACCAGCGCGAGCGAGATCTCCTTGCGCACGCCGGACAGATCGACCAGCGCGGTTTCCTCGCCCTTCTTCTCGACCACGCGCACGGGAATTGCCAGGCACATGTCACGCATCCAGCTTCTGCAGCGCGACCCACGCCTGCCCGAGCGCCACACCGCCGTCGTTCGGCGGCGCCTGCCGCGCCTCGAGCACCGTCAGCGCGCGCGCGGCGAGCAGCCGCGCGAGCTGCCGCGACAGCACCGCGTTCATGAAGCATCCGCCGCCAAAGACCACTGTCGTGAGGTCGGTTGCGCGCGACGCCGCCGCGATCCATTCGGCGAGCGCGGCCGCCAGCGTGCTGTGGAAGAGCGCCGCGCCGAACGCCGCGTCGCGCTCATCGGCAAGCCGCGCGGCCAGCGGCAGCAGATCGAGCGTACCGGCGTCGATGCGCCAGCCGCCCTGCGCCGGCGCGACCACGCCGCGCGCGCGCGCCAGCCCTTCGAGCAGCATCGCCGCCTGCCCTTCGAACGCCATCACCTCGCGCACGCCGAGCAGCCCGGCCGCGGCGTCGAACCAGCGGCCGGCACTGGTCGTGCGCGGGCAGCGCAGGTCGCGCGCCAGCATGTCGGCCACGGCCGGCGCGGCCGACTGGTGCGCGAAGCGGCGCGCGATCTCTTCGGCGCGGCCGAGCGCGTGCAGCACCGCGGCGGCCATGCGCCACGGCTCGCGCGCGGCTCGATCGCCGCCGGGCAGCGGCAGCGCGCGCAGATAACCGATGCGCTCGCACGCGGCGCCTTCCACGCGCAGCAGCTCGCCGCCCCAGGCGGCGCCATCGTTGCCGTGCCCGATGCCGTCGAGCGCCACACCCAGCACGGGCCCGGTCACTCCGTGCTCGGCGCACACGGCCGCGACGTGCGCGTGATGGTGCTGCACGCCGATCGCCGGCACGGCGAGTTCGTCGGCCAGCCGCAGCGCCAGGCGCGTGCTGAAGAAGTCGGGATGCAGGTCGTGCGCGATCACGCGCGGGCGCACCTCGAGCACCGCCTGCAGATGCGCGACCGACTCCTGCAGCGCTTCGCAGCTCGCCGCGTTGTCGAGATCGCCAATGTGCTGCGACAGGAACGCCTGCGCGCCGCGCGTCAGGCACGCGGTGTTCTTCAGATACGCGCCGAGCGCCAGCACCGGCGGTCCCGAAATCGGCAGCGCAATCGGCGCCGGCGTGTAGCCCCGCGCTCGCCGGATCAAATGAAACTCGGCAGGCGGCAGTCGGCGGTCGGCAGTGACTGCCGACTGCCGACTGCCGACCGCCGACTGCACTCGCACCCCGCTGTCGTCGCAGCGGACGACGATGTCGCGGTCGTGCATCACGAAGGCATCGGCGATCGAGCCCAGGCGCTCCAGCGCTTCGTCGTTGCCGACGACCAGCGGTTCGCCGCCGGGGTTGGCGCTGGTCATCACCAGCGCCAGCGGCTGCGGCTCCTTCAACCATCCGGTGCCGGCGGGGCGCTGCGCCGCCTCGTGGAACAGCAGATGGTGCAACGGCGTGTACGGCAGCATCACGCCCAGCATGGGCATGCCCGGTGCCGCGCCCGCGAACACCGAATCGGCGCTGTCGCGCTTGTCGAGCAGCACGATCGGCCGCTCGACCGATTCGAGGGCAGTGCGCTCAGCCGTCTCCACGCGCGCGTATGGCTCGATCGACGCGGCGTTGGCGAACATCAGCGCGAACGGTTTCTCGTCGCGGTGCTTGCGCGCCCGCAGCCGAGCCACCGCGTCCGCATTGCGCGCGTCGCAGACCAGATGAAAGCCGCCGAGTCCCTTGACCGCGAGGATCTCGCCGCGCGCGAGCCGCGCGGCCGTTTCCGCGATCACGTCGCTGCAGTCGATGCTCAAGCCGTCGCGCTCGATGAGCGCAAGCCCCGGACCGCACGCCGGGCACGCATTCGGCTGCGCGTGGAAGCGGCGGTCGAGCGCAGCGTCGTACTCGTGCTGACACGCAGCGCACATGCGGAAGCGCGCCATGCTGGTATTCGGCCGGTCGTACGGCAACGCGCGCGTGATCGTGAAGCGCGGCCCGCAATGTGTGCAGTTGATGAACGGATAGCGCCAGCGGCGGTCGGCGGGATCGAACAGTTCCGCCAGGCAGGCGTCGCAGATCGCAGCGTCCGGCGTGACGCCGGTCGTCACCGCGCCGTGCCGGCTCGCCTCGATGCAGAAGCCGGGCGCGAGCGCGCTGGCGACCTCGTCGGGCAGCCGGGCCGATTCGATCGCGTCGATGCGCGCCAGCCGGGGTGCCCCGTTGCGCAGCCGCGTCTCGAACCGCGCCATCTGTTCCGGCGCACCACGCAGTGCGATCTCCACCCCTTCGCCGTCGTTGCGCACCCAGCCCTCGAGCCCCAGTTCGCGCGCCACGCGGTACACGAACGGGCGATAGCCCACGCCCTGTACCAGCCCGCGCACGCGGAAATGGCGCTGTACGAGCGGCGCGAGCGCGAGCGTGACCATCACGACTGCGCGACCTTCGCTTCGAGCTCGGCGATGCGGCGCTTCAGATGCGCGATCTCGTCGCGCCGGCGCGCGCGCGCCGCTTCCGCGCCCTGCCGGATCCAGCGCAGCCACGCGTCCATGCCGTCCCCGCGCGTGGCGGAGACCTCGATCACCTCGATGCCGGGGCGGACGCGGCGCGCGTATTCGATCGCGCGCTTGCGATCGAAATTCACGTGCGGCGCCAGGTCGATCTTCGCCAGCAGCATCAGATCGGAGGCAGCGAACATGTCGGGATACTTCAGCGGCTTGTCCTCGCCTTCGGTGACCGACAGCACGACCACCTTGTGCGCTTCGCCCAGATCGAACGCCGCCGGGCACACGAGGTTGCCGACGTTCTCGATGAACAGCACCGAATCGTCGGGCGGCGCCAGGCGCTCGAGCGCGTGCCCGACCTGGTGCGCGTCGAGGTGGCAGCCCTTGCCGGTGTTGATCTGCACCGCGCGCGCACCGGTCGCGCGAATGCGGTCGGCATCGAAGCTCGTCTGCTGGTCGCCTTCGATCACCGTCACCGGCAGTTCGCCCGCCAGGCGCCGGATCGTCTCGACGAGCAACGTGGTCTTGCCGGCGCCGGGGCTGGACACGACATTCAGCGCGAACACGCCGCGCTCGGCGAGCCGGCGCCGGTTGTCTGCGGCATAGGCGTCGTTCTGCGCCAGGATGTCGCGCTCGATCTGCAGCTTGCGCGTCGGCGACAGATCCGGCGCATGCGAGTGCTCAGCTTCGCCGTGCGCATGCGAATGCCCGTGCGGCTCGTGCGCGTGTTCATGGACGTGATGACCGTCGATCCGGGTCGCGCCGGACTCGCAGCCGCAGGTGTTGCACATCGCCAACTCCTCGGATTCCTCAGACAACTTCCAGTTCGCTCACGCGCATGTCCTCGCCGGCGCACACCTGCAACTGGTAGCTGCCGCATGCGGGGCACGCGTCGCCACGCGCCTCGACGGCAACGGTCCGGCTGCACTGCATGCACCACGCCTGGCCCGGCACGTCGACGATCTCGATGCGCGCGCCGTCGGCCAGCGTGCCGCGCTTGACCACGTCGAACGAGAAGCGCAGCGCGTCGGGCTCGACCGCGGCCAGCCGGCCGATCGCGAGCCACACGGTCTTCACCCGAGCGAAGCCCTGCGTGCGCGCCGCGTCCTCGATCACGCCGAGCACGCCTTCGGCGAGCGACATCTCATGCATGCACGATCTCCAGCCGGTAAGTGACACACGGATCGAGCGCCTGCACCAGCCACTCCGCGCGGCGCTTCAATTCGCGCTCGCTCGGCGCGCGCACTCCGACCAGCCCCGCCGGCAGCGCGCCGCGCGGATGGAAGTTCCATTCGGTCGGCGCGACGATGCGGTAGCGCGTGACTTCGTCGTGCGCCAGATCGACCCCGTGCAGCAGCAGGCCGCGCGCGGTTTCGACCCAGCCGAGCCCGCGACCGGCCGCGAGCGTGCGGCTGCCGAGCAGAGCCCTGGGCGCGGCGTGGCCGGCGGCGAGCCGCGCCAGTTCCGTCACGCGTGCCGCGAGCCTGGTGAGCACCGAACGGCCATACGCTTCGGCGAGCGCGGCGACCAGCGGATGCTGAACGAGGCGCGCGGCGCTGCCGGTTTCGCACGGCTTGCCGTCGAGCGCGGGCGCGCGCTCGAACCCGTCGTCGGCGTCGAGCGCACCGAGCACTCGGCTCGCGACCACGCCTTCGAATGGCGGCAGCAACGGCACGGCACGCGCATCGGGCGGCGCGCCGTGGCGCGGGCCGTCCCTTTGCACGAGGCCGAGCATGCGCGCCGCGGGCGTGGCCGCGCGCGCGATCCAGATCTCGAACGCCGGCACGTGCGCGCCCTCGTACCACGCAGCGCTTTCTCCGGCCAGCACTTCGCGCTCGACGACCGCGGCGATCGCCTCGGCCACCGGTACGTCGTCGCGCGCCAGCGCATCGCGCGCGCGCGCGAAGGCGTCGCGCTGCGCCAGGCCGCCGGTGGCCTTGGGCCAGTCCATCAGCGCGCGCCACAGGTACTCGTGCGCCATCTCGGCCTCGATCGCGCGCGTACGCGCAGCACGCGCGGCGGCCGTCATCGCTTCGCCGCGCGCGGCCTCGACCGCGAGTTGCGCCGCGATCGCCTGCGAGCGGCCGCAGATCGTGAATACGCGCGGCACCAGCGCGATCGCTTCGTCGGCCGAGCGATGCGCGAGCAGCTTGTCCGCGACCTGCGGGCGCGTCGATTCGATCGCGACGGCAGCCACGCGCTGGTCGCGCACCTCTACGAGGATCGCGAGTTCGCCGGCCAGATCGGCTTGAGTCATGGTGCCCCCTTCGCGCTTCGCGCTGTCCCCCCAAGGGGGAATTCGCGCTTGGGGCGGCCCAGCGCGCTCATGGCGTGGTCTCCTCCTGCGCGGGCAGCCGGCCGGCCGTGCGCACCGCCGGGTCGAACAGCGCTGCCAGCGCCGCCTGTGCGGTGGCGCGCGCGACCACCTGCTGCCGGAACTCGAACACCGGCGAGAACAGCGAGCAGCTCTGGAACTCGCCGCATGCCGGTTCGAATCCGGCGATGAAATCGAACTCGCCGGCCGGAAACTCGTAGCGTACCTGCTCGCGCGGCGGCGCAGACTGCCAGCGCGCGGGTTCGTCGGGCAGCAACACGAGGTTGATGAACCACGGCGTGACCAGCACGCCGAGCCAGCGCCCTTCCCAACGGCGGAAGCCGACCGCTTCCACCGCCAGCGCGTCGTTCACCAGCGGCAGGCCGCGCATGCGCTGCGCGTGAATGGCGCGGAACGCGGACTCGAGCCGTTGCGGCGGCAGTTCACTCATCGTCGAGCACCATGAACTGCTCACGCTCGGCGGCGCAATTGGGGCAGGACCAGTGCGCGGGCAGGTCCGGAAACGGTGTGCCGGGCGGGATCTGCCACACCGGGTCCCCCAGCGCGGGGTCGTACACGTACCAGCAGATCCGGCATTCGAGCTTCGTCGCCGCGCCGATGCGGCCGGCCCCGTCGCCGCGCGCGCCCGCCAGCGTCGTCATTCACGACCTCCGTGAAACGCGCGAAGCCCCCTCCCCTTCAAGGGGGCGGAGTCGGGAATTCGCCGAGCGGCGCTCGGCGCCGACGCAGCGACGCGCGCCTGCAAGCGCGCGGCTGGCACGGTCGGGGGCGAGGATGGGGCTCGCTTCATGTCAGTACCGCCCGGCCGCCCGAAGGTACTGACACGCCCCCTCGGGGGGCAGCGAGCGAAGCGAGCGTGGGGGCGCTTTCATCCTATCCCGCCGCTTCGCCGATCCAGTCGATCAGCTCACGCAACCGCTCGCGGCTGTCCGCCAGATCCTCCGCGGCGGCCAGCGCCACCTCCGGCACGCGCGTGATCTCGAGCGTGTTCAGGATCAGTGTCTGCATGCTGTTGAAGTACTGCACGCGCCAAACGTTGCGCAGGGCGGTCGAGGTGACGCGACAGTTCCCGAAGCCGCGCGACAGGATCGCCACCGGCCCCGGCGGTGCCATGCGCTCGATCAACTGCAGATCCTCCGGTGTCAGCGGCAGCAGCGTCAGGTTGATCACGTGCGGCCGGCTGCCGGCGCGCCAGGCACGCATCTGCGCCGCGATTTCCGCCAGCAGCGCCGGCGCGTTCATCGCGCCGGGAGGGATCTCGCGCCGCTCGGGCAAGGTCGCGCTGGCGGACGCCTGCGCCATTTCGATCGCGATCGGCGGAATGCCGCCGGCGTACAGGTAGTCGCGCACGACGCGGCCATCGCCGTCGTGATGGCGCTCGCGCCACACGCCGGCAAACACGGTTTCCTGGATGCGGATGTCGTCGGCGCCGTTGTGGCGCTGGACGCGCACGCTGACCTCGCCCTCGCCGAGCACGTCGTTCAGCACGGCGAGCGCGGCGCGGTCGAAGTCCGCCAGTTCCACGCGCGAAGCGCCCTGGGTACCCATGCCGTCGACGAAGCGCGCAAGAAGCGCGCGTGCCGCGCCCATCGCGGCTGTCTCGGCGTCCTGCGGCACGCGTGGCATCGAGAAGGCGGGTACATCGCGCGGAAATGGGACGAAGCTGAAGCCTTCGTCGTCCGGCTGCGGGCCGGCACTGCGCACGGGAACGGGGAAGTCCTTCATCGTCGAACTCGGTTCAGTGACACGCAGGCGCATCGCCCTGCCCGGCCGCCTTCACCGCGATGCCGATCGACGGCGGGCGCGTCGGCTGCGCGGCGAGCAGGCGGTTCATTTCCTCGAGGTACTCCTGCCAGTCGCGCAGGCCGTCGATCGCGCCGACATAGCGCCCCTCCTGCAGCAGCACCAGCGCGGGCCAGCGGCGGAAGCCGTAGCGCGGCGCGATCACGCGCGCCGCCGCCTGCAGCAGCAGCGCCGTGCGAAAGCGTCCGGGAAACGCGGCCGCCAACTCGGGAACGATCACCGCGAGATCGAGCGTCTCGCGGTACAGCACCGGGTCTTCGGTGAACACGACCAGCGCGCGGCCGCCTTGCGACGCCCAGACATCGAACGCATCGGCCTCGAGTACGGGCGCGTCCAGCGAACTCGCGAGCCGCGCGAGCAGCGGATGCAGCGCAACTTTCATCCGAGGCTCCTCAGATGCTCCGGCAGTTGGGGTTCACGCTCGACGAGGTCAGCGAACGCCGCATCGATCGCGGCGCGATCGGGCTGCACCTGCAGCGCCGCATCCAGCGCGGCCAGCGCGTCGAGCGTCTGCCGCGCCTCGTCCTGGCTCAGCACGCGGCGCGCCACGCCGTGGAATTCCAGCACCCACGTGCCGGGCGGGAGTTCCCCGAGCAGCAGCACGTCGACCTGCTTGCGTACGCCGCACGCCTCGCACAGCGCAAACGTGCCGCGGCCGTCGCCCTGCACCACCTGCATGGGAAGGCCGATGCACATCAGCGGGCCTCCAGCGCAGCGCGCAGCGCGAGGAAGCGCGCGTCGCCGACGCGGCAGGCTTCGTCCGCGCTCGGGCGCAGCGACTCGTACGCATCGATGCCGAGCGACGGATCGAACAGCCGCTCGGCCGGTGCAGCGCGCGGCTTCACCGCGCAGCCCCACGCGGAGAGTTCCTGCGCGGCCAGTTCGACCGCCGCCGGCAACTGCGCGCGCACGCACTCGCTCAGGCTGCCGCCGAAGTCGGACAGGCGCTCGGGCTGCACGCCGATCAAGGTCAGCCGCTCCGGGAAGCGGCCCTGCAGTTGCGCGATCGCCAGCAGTTCCTGAAAGCCCGACTGGTGCAGGCTCATCCTGCGCCCGACCCACGCCGGGACGTCCCGATCGCGCAGCACCTCGAGGGTGCCCGGCGGAAGGTTGAAGTCGATCGCGTCGAGCACCAGGACATCGCGGCAGCTCATCACCGGATCGAGCAGGTTCAATCCCTGCGTGCCACCGTCGAGCAGCCACACGCCGTCGGCTTCGTACGCCTCGTTGAATGCCTCGAGCGCGCGCACGCCGAAGCCTTCGTCGGCCCACAGCAGATTGCCGATGCCGAGTGCCAGCACCTGAGCCGATCGGTCCCGCATGCAGGGAAGCGGAGGAAAAGTCGCGCGGTCGAGGAAGCGCTGTTACGCGGTCCGTAACAGATCACCTGAGCGCGACGTTACGTGTCCCGTGGCAGTTCGCGTTGACGCGAATCAACGCCGTGCGCGCGTGCGGCAATGACTGTGCGAAGTGCTGGCTCGAGGCGCCGTCGCCTCGGCGAAGGCCGGGGACCAAGTTGCAACGCTGGAAATTGGGCCCCGGCCTTCGCCGGGGCGACGCGACGAATCAGAGGTTCAGCCGCTTGGCGGCCTCGTGCAGATCCCAGTCGGTCTGCAACTGCATCCAGAATGCGGCGTCGTTGCCGAAGTACACGCCCAGCCGCACCGCGGTGTCGGCGGAGATGCCGCGATGACCGCGAATCAGTTCATTGACGCGCCGGCGCGAGATACCGAGCGCCTGCGCCAGACCCTGCTGCGTGATGTGCAGCGGCTTCAGGAACCGCGTCTCGAGGAAATGCCCCGGGTGCACCGGCGTGCGGCGCGCGACCGGGCGTGTGCCGGGGCGCGGCGCCAACACCGGGGCAGCGCGCTTGCGCTGCCCCGGCTTGGCCGCCATCCCCCCCTCCTCCACGATCATGGTTTCGGCACCCGCCAGCCGTTGATCATCGTGCTGATCACGGTTTCCTTCGAGAACACGTCCTCGCGCACGACCATGTACATGTGCACGATCGCGAACACGAACAGGTACCACATGCACAGGTGATGCCACGTGTGCACGGACTGGCTGTCGCCGAGCCACGGCATCACCCACGACGTGAACGAGCGGTGCGCCCACGTTCCCG
>JAKORH010000219.1 GCA_029777935.1 Pseudomonadota bacterium | reverse complement strand
TCACCGACCGCGGCGGCCGCGCGGTCCGACTGTCCGACTACCGCGGCAAGCCGCTGGTCGTGAGCTTCATCTACACCGGCTGCTTCCAGGTCTGCCCGGCGACCACGCAGTTCCTGAAGCGTGCCACGCAGGCGGCGCGCGATGCGCTCGGCGCCGACAGCTTCCACGTCGTGTCGATCGGTTTCAACCAGCCGTTCGACACGCCGGAAGCGCTGGCCGCCTTCGCGCGCCAGCAGGGCGCGGAGCTGCCCAACTGGGAGTTCCTCGCGCCACGCACGACCGACGTCGAGCCGCTGCTGGCGCGCTTCGGCATGTCGGTCACGCCGACCGCGTCCGGTTTCGACCATTTGATCCAGGCCACGATCGTCGACGCCAACGGCCGCATCCACGCACAGGTGTACGGCGACGCGTTCGAGCTGCCGATGTTCATCGGCCCGCTGAAGGCGGCGCTCGCCGGCGAAGCCGCGCACGCGCTCACGCTCGACAGCGTGTGGCAGCGGGTGAAGCTCTATTGCACCGTGTATGACCCTGCCAGCGGCAAGTACAAGTTCGACTACTCGCTGTTCGTCGAGATCTTCGCCGGCATCACCACACTCGGCGTGTTGGCATGGTTCATCGGCCGCGAGACGCGCCGCCACTTCCGGACCCGCCGCGCCTCTTGATGACGGTCAATGCGCGCCACCGATCGTGCAACGCATGATCGCGGCCGGGTTCATACGTTCATGCACGCTCAACTCGCCTTCGCACCCACGGTGATGCCGGCGTCGCCGCGCGCGTCGAGCGCGATCGAGCGCGTCGAGCGCGCGCTCGATTTGCCGTTCGGGCGCGCCAATCCGCTGCGCCAGCTCGGCGCGCTCGCCTTTCTTTCGCTGTGGATCGCGTTCGGCAGCGGCGCCTATCTGTACATCGTGTTCGACAGCTCGGCGCTCGGCGCGCACGGCTCGATCGACGCGCTCGCGCGCCAGCCCTGGCTGGGCGGACTGGTGCGCGGACTGCACCGCTACAGCGCCGATGCGTTCGCGCTGCTCGCGGTTCTGCACCTGGCGCGCGAGTGGGCGCACGGCCGCTACCACGGCTTCCGCTGGTTCTCGTGGCTGACCGGTGTGCCGATCCTGTTGCTGCTCGCGGCCGACGGCATCGTCGGCTACTGGCTGCCGGCCGATACGCGCGCACAGTTCGTCGCCACCGCGATCGGCGAGTGGGCCGGCTGGCTGCCCGGCTTCGGCGACGGACTGATCCGCAATTTCGTCACCGCCGAGGCGGTGTCCGACCGGCTGTTCTCGCTGCTGATCTTCCTGCACATCGGCGTCGGCCTGCTGATCCTGCTCGGGCTGTGGGCGCACCTGCTGCGGCTGGCGCGCCCGCGTGTGAATCCGGCGCGCGCGCTCGGCGCCGGATTCGCGGCATCGATCGCGCTGCTTGCGCTCGCCGCTCCCGCGCTGTCGACAGTGCCGGCCGATTTCGCCCGCGCACCGGTCGACCTGCCGATCGACTGGTTCTATCTCGCGCCACTGGTGCTCGCGCAGGGTGCTTCGCCCGCGCTGGCCTGGGGTGCGGTCGCCGCGCTCGTGCTGCTGGTCGGACTGCTGCCGTGGACGCGGCGCGAACCGCGCACCGCCGCCGCCATGATCGACGCCCGCGAATGCACGGGCTGCGCGCGCTGCTTCGAAGACTGCCCATACGAGGCGGTCGTGATGGCGCCGCGCACCGACACCGCGCGCTTCCGCTCGATCGCGCGCGTCGATTCCGACCTGTGCGCCGCGTGCGGCATCTGCGTCGGCGCGTGCCCGCGCTCCGATCCGTTCCGCCGCGTGAGTCGGCTCGCAAGCGGCATCGAACTGCCGGCGCAGCCGATCGATGATCTGCGTCGCCGCCTCGACGCGGCGCTGGCGGTCCGGCCCGGCGCGGCGGTGGTGTTCGATTGCGAGCGCGCCGCGACGCCGCGCGATCCCGCTGCGGTCACGCTCGCGGTGCCGTGCCTCGGCTACGTGCCGCCGTCGTTCGCCGACTACGCGCTCGCGCGCGGGGCGCGCGCCGTGCGGTTGGCCGGCTGCGGCGACGACGCGTGCGAGTTCCGTTTCGGCAGCCGCTTCACGCGTGCCCGGCTCGCCGGCGCGCGCGAGCCGCACCTGCACCCGCGCGCGCGCGGCGCGCACGTGCAACAGATCGACGCCGCAGGAGCGCAAACATGAACTGGCGCGCCCCGCTGCGCTACGCGTTGCAGGTGATCGCGTATGGCGCATTCGCTGCTTTCGTCGGCTACTTCTCGACGCATCCGCCGTTCACGCTGCTCGCGCCCGATGAAGGGCTGCTGCGGCTGTCGTTCCTGGCGCCGGGCAAGCCGCGCTTCGAATGCCGGCAGCGCACGCCGGAAGAACTTGCGAAGCTGCCGCCGCACCTGCGCTCGCCGACCGATTGCCCGCGCGAGCGTTCGCCGGTGCGCGTGCGCGTGGAGCTGGACGGCGTGGCGGTGATCGAGAACGCGTTTCCGCCGGCGGGCCTGTCGAAGGACGGCGCGGCCTCCGGCTATCGCCGGCTGCCGGTACCTGCGGGATCGCACGAGCTGCGCGTGCAGGTCAACGACGACGCGCGCGCCAGCGGTTACACGTACGAGAAGGACGAACGCGTCGCGATCGCGCCGGGGCAGATCCTGCTGATCGACTTCAATCCGGAACGCGGCGGCGTGATTATCCGATGAGGCCCGCGACGCTGGCCGAACCGCAGACGTGGCGCGCGCTCGGCGCGGTAGCCACGCACGGCTACGGCCTGACCGTGCACGCGGGCGAGCGGCGCCGGCTCGCCACCGCGTGGCTGCTGCTCGCCGTCGGCGCGCTGCTCGCCTCCGGCGTGTTCTCTGTGCTGCTGGTGGCGGCGCGCACGCCCGCGATCGGCGCGCTGCTGCCGGGCATCGACTTCTTCCGGGTCGCGCTGGTGGTGCACGTCGATCTGTCGGTGCTGGTCTGGTTCGCCGCCTGCGCCGGGATGCTGTGGAGCCTCGCCGGCACCGAGCGCTGGCTCGGCGCGGCCTGGGTCGGCTGGGGCTTTGCGCTGCTGGGCGCCGCCACGCTCGCGATCGCGCCGTTCGTCGAGCCCGCGGTTGCCGTGATGGCCAACTACGTACCGGTGCTCGACGGCAACGTATTCATCGCGGGACTCGTGATCTTCGGCATCGGCTTCGGCCTGACAGCCTTGCGCGCGCTCGCTGTGCCCGAAAAGGTCGGCACGCGGCTGGCGCCCGAGAGCGCGCTGCGCTTCGGGCTGAACGCCGCCGCGGTCGCGGCCGCGCTCGCCGTCCTCGCGCTCGCGTGGTCGGCGTTCTCGGTGCCGCGCGACCTGCCTGCCAAGGCGTACTACGAGATGCTGTTCTGGGGCCCGGGACACGTGGCGCAGTTCTGCTGGAGCCTGATCATGCTGGTGGCGTGGCTGGTGCTGGCGTCGCTCGCCGGCGCGCGCGTGCCGCTGTCGCCGCGGGTGGTGTTGCTGCTGTTCGCGATCGGGCTCGTGTCGGTGTTCGCCACGCCGGTGATCTACCTCGCGTGGGACGTGACCTCGGTCGAGTTCCAGCGGCTGTTCACGTGGCAGATGCGGTTCGGCGGCGGGTTGGCGATCGTGCCCGTCACCGCGGCGATCGCGCTGGCGCTGTACAACTCGCGCGGCAGCGCGCTCGACGCGCCTACGAAGCCGCTGCGCGCGGCGCTGATCGCCTCGGTGCTGCTGTTCGCCGCCGGCGGGCTGATCGGCTTTCTGATCCGCGGCTCCGACGTGCGCATTCCGGCGCACTACCACGGCTCGATCGTCGGCATCACGCTGGCGCTGATGGGACTCGCCTACGCACTGCTGCCGCGGCTGGGCTTCGCCGCGCCGGCCTCGCGCGCGGCGCGGCTGCAGCCGTGGATCTACGGCGGCGGACAACTGCTGCACATCATCGGCCTCGTGTGGTCGGGCGGCTACGGCGTGCAGCGCAAGGTCGCCGGCGCCGAGCAGGTGCTGCGCACGCCGGGCGAAGTCGCCGGCATGGCGCTGATGGGGTTGGGCGGACTGATCGCGGTGATCGGCGGGCTGCTGTTCGTGCTGGTCGTGCTGCGTGCGCTCACGCGCAAGGACAGCGCGTGATCCGCGCGCTGCTCATGGCCGCGCTCGTGCTGGCATTCGTCGTGCTCGCGGCGAGCAGCGGGTTGCGGCTGGCGGCCAACGGGCTGTCGTGCGCGCCGTGGCCCGCCTGCTACGGTCAGGCGGCGACCGCCGAGGAGCAGCGCGGCTCCGTCATCACGTCGATGCTGCGCGCGCTGCACCGCATCGCCGCGACGGTGTTCGGTCTGCTTGCGCTGGCGATCCCGCTGGCGGGCTGGCGCCGCTTCACGCGCGGCGAGCGCGCGGCGTCGCTGCTGCTGCTCGCTGTCACCGTCGGCCTGGCCTGGCTCGGCCGCTACACGCCGTCCCCGCTGCCGGCGGTGACGATCGCCAACGTGCTCGGCGGGCTCGCCCTGATCGGCCTGACGGCGTGGCTGCTGGTGCGCGGCGCCGGCGCGCCGCGACTGGCGCTGGTGGCCGCGCTGGCGGCAGCGTTGGCGCTGCAAGCGGCCGGCGGCGCGCTGATCAGTGCGCGCGTGGCGGCGGCGGCGAATTCATGGCCGGGCGACACCCTTTGGGCACCGGGCACGGCCACGCTGTGGGACGTCACGCGTGCCGGCAGCGCGGCCGAACTGCTCGGCGCCCCGACCGCGGGTCAGCCGCTGGTTGCGACGCACGCGCTCGCGGGCGCCGCGTTGCTGGTCGCCACGCTGCTGGTTGCGGCCGCGCGCGGCGCGCGGCGCGCGGCGCGCCGGCTCGCGATCGCCGCCGGCGCCGCGGCCGCAGCGGGATTCGCGCTGTACGTATTCGAGCGTCCGCTGTTGTTGGCCGTGCTGCACGCGGTGCTGGCCGGCATCCTGATCGCGGCGCTGGCCGCGGCCGGCAAGGCTTCGTGGGAGAGTGTCCGATGATCGTGATCGACGCGCGTGGCCTTGCGCCGCCGGCGCCCTTCGAGCGAGTGATGGAAGCGCTGTGCGAACTGAAGCCCGATCAGCGCATCCTGCTGATTCTGGAACGCGAGCCGTATCCGCTGTATCGCGTGCTCGAGCACAACGGCTACGCGCATCGCACGCGGCAGTCGGACCAGGGGCACTTCGAGATCGAGATCGGCGCGCCCGAGGTCTTTCAGGGCCGGTAATCGCGCAGCCGGCGCGGGTCCGGCACGCGGATGTTGCGGCCACGCACCTCGATCAGCCCGGCCGCCGACAGGTCGTGCAGGATGCGCGAGAAATGCTCCTGCGTCAGATTCAGGCGCGACGCGATCACACCCTTGGCCACCGGCAGCACGACCTCGGTCGGCCGCGCTTCGCTGCCTTCGTCCGCGATCGAGCAGTCGCGCATCAGGAAGCCGATCACGCGCTCCGTGCCGGAGCGGGTCGAGAACGCCTCGACGTCGGCGACAAGCTGGTGCAGCCGGCGTGCCAGCCCCGCGAGCATGCCGCGCGAGAAGCCCGGGTCGGACTCGATGCGCTCGAACACCGCTTCCTTCGGGATGAACAGCAGCAGCGAATCGGCGAGCGCGGTGGCAGTGACCACGTGCGGCATGTCGAGGAACATCACCGCCTCGCCGAAGGTCTGTCCGGCGCCGAGGAACTCGATCACCTTCTCCACGCCCGTCGACGACACGAACGACAGCTTGACCTGTCCGTGCACGATCAGGTGCATGCCCAGGCACGGGTCGCCGCGGTGGAACAGCGTGTCGCCGCGCGCGACACGCAGCTGGCGCGTACGTTCGGCGATGCGTTCGCGCTGGACCGGCGCCAGTTCGCGGAACAGCGGCATCGCGGCGAGAAAGGTCTCGGCAGTGATCGGAGTCGTGGCCATCGCTTCGATCTGAAGCAAAATAACGGCGAAGTCTGGTGCGCACGCACGGGCGAATCCTGATTCCGGTCATATCCGCCCCGGCCGCGCCGCGCGACCCTCCTCCAAGGAGGTAACCCGAACGCCCCGCGCGCGCCGCGCGCGCGGTTGTGTCAGGTCAAGCGGGCACGAAAGCGGGTGCGTAACGTGCGCGGGTCGCAGTGTACCCGCCGTGCCCCGTGCCACCCCGCCTCGCCCTGCTCTGCTGCCTCCCGGCACTCGCCCTGTCCAGCCCGCCGGCATCCGCGCAACCGGCCGCGCAACTCGAACCGGTCGAGGTGGTCGGCATCGCCTACCGCGCGCACCGGCCGCTCGCCGACACGCCGCCCACGGTCAGCGTGATCACGCGCGAGGACATCGAGCGCGAGGTCGCCGTTTCGCTGCGCGACCTGCTGCGCTACGAGCCGGGCGTGTCGATCGAGGATTCTCCGGCGCGCTTCGGACTGGGCAACATCAGCATCCGCGGGCTCGACGGCAACCGCGTGCAGATGCTGGTCGACGGCATCCGGTTGCCGGAAGGCTATCGCGTCGGCAGCTTCTCCAACGCGCTGCGCAATCAGCTCGACCTCGGTCTGCTGCAGCGGGTCGAGATCCTGCGCGGGCCAGGCTCGGCGCTGTACGGATCGGACGCACTGGCGGGCGTCATCGCGTTCTCGACGATCGATCCGCAGGACCTGCTGAAACGCGCGCGCACGGCGCTCGTGGCCGACGCCGGATATACGGAGGCCAGCCGCGGCTGGCAGCGCGGCACGGCCGCGGCTGCGGACCTGGGCGGCGCGCAGGCGCTGCTCGGCTACCAGCGCATCGACGCGCACTCGACGATCAACCTAGGTACGAACGACGTGGTCGGCAACGCGCGCACCACGCCGAATCCGCAGCAGGCCGATCGCGAGGACTGGCTGGCGAAGTTCCTGATTCCGATCACCGGCGGCGGGCGTGTGCGCTTCACCGTCGACCGCCACGCCGATGGCACCGACACCGACGTGCTGTCGCTCAATCCGCAGTCGAGCCGCACCGTGAGGCTGACCGCCGCCGATGCCGCGCTGCGCGAGCGCGTCAGCCTGGATACCGAGTTCGTCAACGTCGCGCGGCTCGACCGGCTGCGGATGCTCGCCTATTCGCAGCGCGCGACGACGCTGGACGACACGAGCGAGGTGCGCGCCAACACGACTGCGGTGTGCCTGTCGGCGCCGGGCAACGTGCGCTGCGAGCGCGACGTGCGCTTCCGCTTCGCGCAGCGCGAGGACGGCGCCAGCGCCATCGGCGAGTTCGAGCGCTTCGGCCGCTGGGTCGTCGGCGCCGAGGCCGCACACGTCGACACCGAAGAAACGCGCTCCGGCCGCCAGATCGACCTGAACACCGGCACTGTCAGCAGCGTGGTCGGCGGCGAACTGCTGCCGACGCGTGACTTTCCGCTGTCGACCACCGATCGCCTCGGCATCTTCGCCCAGGACGAGATCGACCTCGGCCGCGGCGTCGCGCTGGTGCCGGCGCTGCGCTACGACCGCTTCCGCGTGACGCCGCGCATCGACCCGGTCTTCGCCGCGACCAATCCGGGACGCAGCGTCGAGGGGTTAGCCGACGCGGCGTGGTCGCCGAAGCTCGGCGCGCTGTGGCGCCTGAACGAAGGCACCACGCTGTCCGCGCAATGGTCGACTGGATTCCGCGCACCGCCCGCGGCCGACATCAACATCGGCCTGTCGAACCTGCCGGCCGGCTACGCCGTGGTGCCGAATCCGGAGCTGAGACCCGAGAAGAGCCGCGGACTGGAGCTCGGCGTACGCGGCCGCGTGCGCAGCGTCGAGTACACGCTGGCCGCATTCGACACGCGCTACACCGACCTGATCGTGTCGCGCGCAGCGCTGCCCTGCCCCGGCGATCCGAACTGCGTGGCGGGCGCCACCGGCACCTTCCAGTCGCAGAACATCACGCGCGCACGCATCTACGGCACCGAAGCCACGCTGCTCGCGAGGCTGAACTCGCAATGGGCGCTGCAGGGCGCGTTCACCTTCGCGCGCGGCGCGGACACTGCGCGCGACCGGCCGCTGAACTCGATCGATCCGCCGCGCACCGTCGTCGGGCTGCGCTTCGATCGTGCCGACGTCGGCGGCGCGCTCACCGTGACGCACGCGTGGACGAAGACCGGCGTCGATGCCAGCGCGGGGGCGTTGTTCGCCACGCCGTCGTACACGGTCGCCGACCTGACCGCGTGGCTGCGTCTCGGGAAGCACGCGCGGCTGTCGCTCGGCGTGTTCAACCTGTTCGATCGCAGGTACTGGCTGTGGTCCGACATGAAGAACGTGCTCAACCCCGGCGCGACCGTCGACCGCTATACCCAGCCCGGCCGCAACGCCAGCGTGCTGCTGCGCATGCAGCTATGAGTCGAACCCACGCCCGCTGCCGAGCTGGGTCACTGCGCCGGCTTCAGCCGCGCACGGAAGCCGTTCGACATCCACACGCTGCCGTCGCCGTCGACGATCAGCGCGTCGACACCGGGCGTGCCGGCGACGAGGCGGATGCCCGCTACCTTGCCGAGCACCATGATCGCCAGCGACAGGCCGTTGACGGCGGCCAGATCCTCGCCAATCACCGTCACGCCGCGCGGTCCCTGCGTCGGGGAACCGGTGCGCGGATCGAGGATGTGGTGAAAGCGCCTGCCGTCGCGAACGAACCCGCGCTCGTAGTCTCCCGAGGAAGCGACGAAACCCCGCGCCACCTCGGCCACGCCGAGCAAACGGTCCGGGGCGCGCGGATCGCGGATTCCGATCCGCCACGGGCGTTCGTTCGCGTGCCCGCCGACCTCGACATCGCCGCCGCCGTTGACCATCGCGCGCGCCACGCCGTGCAATTTCAGCGCACGCAGGCCGGCGTCGAGGATGTAGAGCTTCGCGATGCCGCCCAGATCGATCCGCATGCCGGGTTCGGCCAGGAACGCCGTACCCGCGCGCGGATCGAGTTCGAGCTTGCGCCAGTCCACCTTCGCGCGCTGTGCGGCGACCTCGTCCGGCGACGGCAGGCGTTCCCCGCCGGGCCGGAAGCGCCAGCCCGTGAGCGCGCCGACGGTGACATCGAAGGCGCCGCCGGAGCGGCGCGAGAGCCGCTGTGCCATCACCAGCACTTCCATCAGCTCCGGCGGAACGGCAACGGCGCGGGTGCCGGCCGCGGCGTTGATCGCGCTGACGACGCTCGCCGGATCGAAGTGGTTCATCATGCCCGTCAGCCGCTGCATTTCCCGGTAGGCAGCGCCGAGCGCCGCGCCGAGCGCGGCTTCGTCGGGCCCTTCGGCGATGATTTCGACCACCGTACCCATCAGCGGCCGCGCGTCGCGGACCTGCACGGCTTCGGCCGGCGCGCAGTGCACCGCAGCCAGCACCGCGGAGAGGGCCAATGAAGCGAGCGCGCGTCGGACGGTCATGCGTGCCGCATTCTGCCGTGCCTGTCGGGCATCCCCTCTCGTCGCAAGCCGACGCATGATCCATGTCAAGCGCTGTGACGTGCGGCCTGTGCAGAGTTATTCGTTGACTTGCGGCTCGCGCATGGTCTTGCTCCTTCGATCCGGTCTGCGCTGCGTGGTCGCCTTGTGGCTGCTGTGCGCCGCCTTGCCGTGGGCTGTCGCCGGCGACATCGCAAACGACTATCCGCAGGTGCGCGGATTCTTTCCCGACGCCGATCGCTTCGGCGAGCTCGAGGGCACACCGCGGGCGGCGGCGGTCCATCACGGCGATCGGCTGCTCGGCTACGTGTTCCTTTCGAACGACGTGGTGCGGATCCCTGCCTACTCGGGGCGGCCGATCAATACGCTGATCGGTTTCGACCTCGCCGGCCGCATCACCGGCGTTTCGATCGTCCAGCACGAGGAGCCGATCCTGGTCGTCGGCGTCACCCAGGACCATCTGCGGCGCTTCACCGACCAGTACCGCGGCAAATCGGTGTTCGACCGGATCGCGATCGGCGGCAGGCGCGAGGGACAGGTCACTGTGGACACCATCTCGGGCGCGACGATTACGGTGATGGTGGAGAACGCGACGATCATGCGGTCGGCGCGCATGGTCGCGGAATCACGCGGCGTACGGCTGGCGGCGGCGGAGGCAGCGCCGCCGCAGCAGCCGGCGCCGGCGGCGGAAGCGTCGGACGAGCCGCGCAACGCGCAAGCCATCCCGCCGGCCGCGCCGGCGGCGCCAGCGCAGTCGGCGCCGCCCGCGAAGACTGCGCCGGAAGCGGCCGCGAAGCGCGAACGCCCCGCGCCGCGCGCGGTGCCGCCCGCGCCGCCCGCCCCGGCAGTACCGGTGCAGAGCGCCACGCCAACGCCGACGCCTGCATCGGCGCCGGCCGCCGTCGCGCAAGCCGAGGAGCCGCTGTGGGTCTCCGCGTGGCAGGAGCGCAGATTCCGCATCGCCGTCCTCATGTCCGGGCTGGCCACGCTGGCCGTGATCCTCGTGTTTCAGGACTGGTTCGCCCGCCGGCCGCGCCTGCTGCAAAGGGTGCGACGCGTATTCCTCTTCTACACGGTCCTCTTCATCGGCTGGTACGCGCTGGCGCAGCTTTCGGTCGTGCACGCGCTGACGTTCGTGCACGCGTTCATGCGCGGCTTTCAGTGGGAGAACTTCCTGATCGATCCGATGCTGTTCATCCTGTGGAGCTTCGTCGCGCTGACGCTGCTGCTGTGGGGGCGCGGCGTGTACTGCGGCTGGCTGTGCCCGTTCGGCGCGATCCAGGAACTGGTGCAGGTGGCGTCGCAGCGCTTCAACGTGCGCCAGTTCGAGTTTCCCGATCTCGTGCACGAGCGGCTGTGGGCAGTGAAGTACATCATCCTGATCCTGCTGTTCGGCCTGTCGCTGCAATCCCTCGGCGAGGCCGTGCGCTACGCCGAGGTGGAGCCCTTCAAGACGGCGGTGACGCTGCGCTTCCAGCGCGACTATCCGTTCGTGCTGTACGCCGCGGGGCTGATCGCGGTATCGGCGGTCAACCGCAAGTTCTTCTGCAAATACCTCTGCGGCCTCGGTGCGGCACTGTCGATTCCCGGGCGCTTCCGCGTGTTCGACTGGTGGCTCAGGAGGCGCAGGGAGTGCGGCCGGCCATGCCAGACCTGTGCCAACGAATGCGAGGTGCGGGCGATCCGGCCCACCGGCGAGATCAATCACAGCGAATGCCACTACTGCCTGAGCTGCCAGGTGACCTACTATGACGACCAACGCTGCATGCCGCTGATCGAGAGGCGCCTGCGGCGGCAGCGAGGCAAACCACGCGAACAGACCTTGCGCTTCGTCGAGGCGCAGCCAGTCCTCGGAGCCGCGCCGCCGGGCGCAGCGCAGAGGCAGACTCATACCGGAACGTCGTTTGATGAGGCTTAAGGTTCAGGGGGCAGTCGGTCCCTAGACTGCTTCGGTTCAACCAACCGAGAAGAGGAGAATGGCAATGCATGCCGCTTTGATACGCGCCGCATTGGGCGCAGTCGCAGCGCTCGCGGTCACGGCCGCGTCCGCGCAGCAGCAACAACAACCGAAGCCGCCGGAGCAGCCGGTTCACCCGGGCACCGCGCCGTCGGACCTGATGTACCGGGGCGCACCCACGCCGCTGGATGCGCCGGCACCGCCGAAGGTGCCGCCGCTTTCCGCCGACGAGTTCCAGCGTGCCAAGCAGATCTATTTCGAGCGCTGCGCCGGCTGCCACGGCGTGCTGCGCAAGGGCGCGACCGGCAAGCCGCTGACGCCGGACATCACGATCGCGCGCGGCACCGAGTATCTGAAGGTGTTCATCAACTATGGCTCGCCGGCCGGCATGCCGAACTGGGGTACCAGCGGACTGCTGTCCGATCAGGACGTCGACATCATGGCGCGCTTCCTGCAGTACGAGCCGCCGACGCCGCCCGAGTTCGGGCTGGCCGAGATGAAGGCATCGTGGAAGGTGATCGTGCCGCCGGAGAAGCGGCCGACCAAGAAGATGAACAAGTTCAACCTCGAGAACCTGTTCTCGGTCACGCTGCGCGACTCGGGCGAGGTGGCGCTGATCGACGGCGACACCAAGCAGATCGTCAGCATCGTGAAGACGGGTTACGCGGTGCACATCTCCCGGTTGTCGGCATCCGGCCGTTACCTGTTCGTGATCGGGCGCGACGCCAAGATCAACCTGATCGACCTGTGGATGGAGAATCCCGACAACGTCGCCGAGATCAAGGTCGGGCTGGAAGCGCGCTCGGTCGACACGTCGAAGTACAAGGGCTACGAGGACAAGTACGCGATCGCCGGTTCGTACTGGCCGCCGCAGTTCGTGATCATGAAGGGTGACACGCTGGAGCCGCTGAAGATCATGGCCACCCGCGGCATGACGGCGGACACGCAGGAGTTCCACCCCGAGCCGCGCGTGGCCTCGATCGTCGCCAACCACGCCAAGCCGGAGTTCGTCGTCAACGTCAAGGAAACCGGCAAGATCCTTCTGGTCGACTACAAGGACCTGAAGAACGTGAAGGTCACGGAGATCGAGTCGGCGCGCTTCCTGCATGATGGCGGCTGGGATTCGACCAAGCGCTACTTCCTGGTCGCGGCCAATCAGTCGAACAAGGTCGCGGTGGTCGACACGAAGGAAGGCAAGCTCGCCAGCCTGGTCGATGTCGGCAAGATCCCGCATCCGGGACGCGGCGCCAACTTCATCGATCCGAAGTTCGGTCCCGTCTGGGCGACCGGACACCTGGGCGACGAGACGATCTCGCTGATCGGCACCGACCCGAAGAAACACAAGGACAACGCCTGGAAGGTCGTGCGCACTCTGAAGGGCCAGGGCGGCGGTTCGCTGTTCCTGAAGACGCATTCGAAGTCGAAGCACCTGTACGTCGACACCGCGCTGAACCCGGATCCGAAGATCAGCACCACGGTCGCCGTGTTCGACATCAACGCGCTCGACCAGCCGTTCAAGGTGCTGCCGATCGCCGACTGGGCCGGGATCAAGGAGGGGCCGCGCCGCGTCGTGCAACCGGAGTTCAACAAGGCCGGGGACGAGGTCTGGTTCTCGGTCTGGAACGGCAAGGAGCAGGAATCGGCGATCGTGATCGTCGACGACAAGACGCTGAAGCTGAAGGCGGTGATCAAGGACAAGCGCCTGGTGACGCCGACCGGCAAGTTCAACGTCTACAACACTCAACACGACGTTTACTAGGAGAGCAGGGATGAGGAGCTGGTTCACGCTGGCCGCAGTGGCGCTGGCAGTCGCAACTACCGCACCGGCCGTGCGCGCCGACGAGGCGATGGCGAAGAAGTACAACTGCCTCGCCTGCCATCAGATCGACAAGAAGCTGGTCGGCCCGGCGTACAAGGACGTGGCGAAGAAGTACAAGGGGCAGGCCGACGCGGTCGCCAAGCTGACCAACAAGGTCAAGCAGGGCGGCGTAGGCGTCTGGGGCCAGATCCCGATGCCACCGAACGCGGCCGTGCCCGACGCGGACGTCAAGAAGCTGGTGGAGTGGGTCTTGGCGATGTAGCGATCGCCTTGGGGCTCGTGCTCGCGGCGGCCACCGCCGCCGCGGGCGAGCCCGAGGCGCGTTCGTCCGATCAGCGCTGGATCCTGCGCGCCGACAACGCGGCGCGCGAACTTGTCGCGATCGACGCCGCGAGCGGGACCATCGTTCACCGCATTCCGGTCGCCGACCGGAACGGCATGCGGTCGCGCGTCGCGCGTGTACTCGACGCACCGCCGCGCGCGAGCTTCGTCGCGCTGCTCGCAGATGTCGCAGAAACCTGGGAACTGCCGTACGGCCCGAACGCCGAGCCGGTGTTCGAGGGCATGGTGCACGACTACCGGATGGGCGAAGGGCTCGCCAGCCGCGGCCCGCTACCTGTGCGGCGGATCGTGCTCGACGCCGTCCTGACGGACGCGCTGTTCGCGCCGCGCTACGCGGACTTCGTCGCCGCCGCCGGCGACGCTCTGCACGTGGTGAACCTGGACGTGCGGCGGCGGATCGAGACGATCGCCAGCGGCGGGGCGCCGCGTCCGGAGCGCGGCGCGGTGTGGCCGCGCGGGCGCGGCCTGTTCCTGATTCCGGACGCAGTCGCGCCGCGCCTGCTCGTCCTCGATGCGCGCACCTGGCGGCTGCGCACGGCGATCGAACTGCCTGCGGTTGCGACCGCCGTCCGTGTCGATGACGATGCGGTCACAGTGACCACGGAGGCGGGCTTGCTGCGCCTGCCCGCCGGGAATCTGCCGTCGGATTGAGCTACCGCGACTGCTGCAACTGTTTGCGGCGGCGCTCCTCGAACACGAATTCCTCCAGATCGGGATCGAGCGCATCGCGCGCGGAGACGATCCCGATCAGCTTGCCTTTGTCTACCACCGGCAGGTGCCGGAACCGTCCGTCCTGCATCACCAGCATCGCGTGGCCGAACGATTTACCGGGCGGGATCGTCTTGGGACCGGGCGTCATCACGTCGGCAAGCGGCGTACTCTGGGGCGGAAGGCCGCGGGCCAGCACGCGGAACAGCGCATCGCGCTCGGTGAAGATGCCGACAAGCTGATCCGCATCGACCACTAGGATCGCGCCGACCTGCTTCTCCGCCATCGTCTTCGCGGCGGCTAGCACGGTGGTCGTCGGGGCGGCGATCACCAGCTTATGCCGCTCCATGATGTTCGTAACTGGTTGACTGAACACTTTGTCCTCGAGCGATCGGCGCGATTGCGCACACGGTTCGGAATTAAAGGCGCGGTCCCGCGTCGTCCCCTTGACACAGGGCAAACGTCCCCCGAAGGTGCTGCGTGGTAAGTGGTCTCACGCATCGACCACGCCGATATCATCGGCACGTGGATCGTCGTAGCGGAGATTGGACAGTGGCGCGCGTATTCGTCGACTTCAGCACCCCGGCCGCGGGCTTCGACCAGCCGCTCGAGTTGTGGAGCGCGTGCCATGACCGCGTGCGGCGCATGGTCGGCCTGTTGCAGCGACTGGACGAGCACCTGCACAAGAGCGGCGTCGATGACAGCGCACGCGTCACCGCCACGTCGATCCGCCGCTACTTCGACGAGGCCGCGCCGCGCCACCACGAGGACGAGGAGATCGATCTGTTCCCGCTGGTGCGAAGACGCGCCGCGGAAAAGGCCGATGCGGCCGAGTCGGAGCGACTGGCGCAGGTGATTGCGGCGCTCGAGTCCGATCACGCCGAACTGCATGCGATGTGGAGCGCGCTGCGCCAGGCACTGGCGCAGATCGAGGCGGGCCGGCCGGGCCCGCTCGATGGCGCGCTGGTGGCGCTGTTCGCCGGCCGCTTCCTCGATCACGCCGAGCGCGAGGACACACAGGTCGCGCCTGCATTCCGCCGCCTGCTGACGAAGGCCGACCTCGCTGCCGTCGGCCAGGCGATGGCGAAGCGGCGCGGCGTCGACTGGTCCGAATTGGCGGCGCAACGCTGAGCGGCGACCCGGCGCCGCGATCCGGTCGCCGTTCTACCGCCCCTTGCCGAGCAGCGAACCGAGCACGCCGCGCATCACTTCGCGCGCGACGGAGGAGCCGACGGTGCGGGCCGCGCTCCTCGCCATCGAATCGACGATGCCTTCGTGCCGGCCGCCGCGCGGACCCGTGGAACCGAACAGGATGTCGCTCAGGCCGCCGAGCAGGCCGCCGCCGGACTGCGCCGGCGCATTGGCGCTCCCCGACGGCACCGGGCTGCCGGGCAGCGGCTGACCCGTTCCCGCCCGCGCGCGCAGCATCTCGAAGGCGCTCTCGCGATCGACAGTCTTCTCGTACTGGCCGGCGACGATCGAGCCTTCGACGAGCTGGGCGCGCTCGTCGGGAGTGATCGGGCCGATGCGGCTGGCCGGCGGCAGCACGTATGCGCGCTCGGTGATCGCGGGCGAGCCCTTGGCGTCGAGGAAGGAGATCAGCGCCTCGCCGACCGCCAGTTCGGTGATCGCCTTCACCAGGTCGAGCGTGGGGTTCGGCCGCATCGTCTGCGCGGCGGTCGCGACCGCCTTCTGGTCGCGCGGCGTAAACGCACGCAGCGCGTGCTGCACGCGGTTGCCAAGCTGGCCCAGCACCTTGTCCGGAATGTCGAGCGGGTTCTGCGTGGCGAAGTAGACGCCGACGCCCTTGGAGCGCACCAGCCGCACCACCTGCTCGACCTTGTCCAGCAGCGCGCCCGGCGCCTCGTCGAACAGCAGGTGCGCCTCGTCGAAGAAGAACACCAGCTTCGGCTTGTCGCGGTCACCGACCTCGGGCAGCTTCTCGTACAGCTCCGACAGCAGCCACAGCAGGAACGTCGAATACAGCTTCGGCGACTGCAGCAGCTTGTCGGCCGCCAGGATGTTGACCACGCCCTTGCCGTCGACGGCCTGCATCAGGTCGTCGATGTTCAGCATCGGCTCGCCGAAGAACTTCTCGCCGCCCAGCTGCTCGAGCTGCAGCAGCCCGCGCTGGAGCGCGCC
>JAKORH010000218.1 GCA_029777935.1 Pseudomonadota bacterium | reverse complement strand
TGGGCCGGACGCCACTACGTGCTCGAGCGCGGCATCCGCGCCGACGTGTCGCTGGTCAAGGCGTGGAAGGCCGACAAGCAGGGCAACCTCGTCTACCGCAAGACCTCGCGCAACTTCAATCCGGTGGTGGCGATGTGCGGCAGGGTGACGATCGCCGAGGTCGAGCAGATCGTCGACAACGGCGCGATCGAAGCCGACCAGGTGCACACGCCCGGCATCTTCGTGCAGCGGATCGTGCTGAACGCGCATCCGGAAAAGCGCATCGAGCAGCGCACGGTGCGCGCAACGGCTTAGGAGGACACCATGCCCTGGACCCGTGAAGAAATGGCTTCGCGCGCGGCGCAGGAACTGCGCGACGGCTTCTACGTCAATCTCGGCATCGGATTGCCGACGCTGGTGTCGAACTACATCCCGCGCGGCATGGACGTGATGCTGCAGTCGGAAAACGGCCTGCTCGGCATTGGGCCGTTCCCGACCGAGGACGAGGTCGACGCGGATCTGATCAACGCCGGCAAGCAGTTGGTCACCGCGCTACCGGGCTCGAGCTATTTCTCCAGCGCCGATTCGTTCGCGATGATCCGCGGCGGCCACATCAACCTGGCGATCCTCGGCGCGATGCAGGTGAGCGAGAAGGGCGATCTGGCCAACTGGATGATCCCCGGCAAGCTGGTCAAGGGCATGGGCGGCGCGATGGATCTGGTCGCCGGCGTCGAGCGCGTCGTGGTGCTGATGGAGCACTGCGCGAAGAACGGCGAGCACAAGATCCTGCAGAAGTGCACGCTGCCGCTGACCGGCGTGGGCGTGGTCAACCGCATCATCACCGACCTGGGCGTATTCGACGTGGCGCCGGGCGGGCTGAAGACGGTCGAGCTGGCGACCGGGGTCACGCCGGAGGAAGTGCGGGTGAAGACCGGCTGCCATGTGGGGCTGTCGCACCTGCCGGCGGCGGGCTAGCGCTTTCGGCCGCATGGACGGCGCGCAGCATCCGCTCGGCGAACACCGCGACGGCGACAGCGCCTACACGCACCAGTCGTACGCGCGCGGTTCGCGGCCGCTCGCGATCGCGGTCGCGCTCACGGCCGGCTACGCCGTTGTCGAGCTGCTGGGCGGGCTGTGGTCCGGGTCGCTGGCGCTGCTGGCCGACTCCGGCCACATGGCCACCGACGCCGCCGCGCTGCTGTTCGCACTCGCCGCCAACTTCATCGCGCGCCGGCCGGTGTCGGACCGGCATTCGTTCGGGCTGGCGCGCATCGAAGTCATCGCGGCCTTCGTCAATGCGCTGGCGATGCTGGCGGTGGTGGCGTGGATCTACGTCGAGGCGATCGACCGCATCCGCAGCCCGGTTCCGGTCAAGGGCGCGGAGGTGTTCGTGATCGCGGGCATCGGGCTGGCGGTCAACATCCTGGTGGCGTGGTCGCTGTCGCGCGACCGCGAAAACGTAAACACGCGCGCCGCCTTCATCCACGTGCTCGGCGACCTGCTCGGGTCGGTGGCGGCGATCGTGGCCGGCGTGGTGATCTGGTTCGGCGGTCCGCTGATCTCCGACCCGCTGCTGTCGATGTTCGTCGCCGCGCTGATCCTGCGCTCGACCATCGGCGTGCTGCGCGAGACGACCTTCGTGCTGCTCGACAGCGTGCCGGAAGGCGTCGACTACGCGAAGGTCGGCGAGACGCTGGCGCACGTGCCGGGCGTGCTGCAGGTCCACGACCTGCACGTGTGGTCGATGGTGCCGGGCAAGAGCGCGCTGTCGGCGCATGTTCTGGTCGAGGACATCGAGCGCTGGCCCGTGATACTGCGCCAGGCGCGCGCGCTGCTCACTTCGCAGTTCCACATCGACCACATCACGCTGCAGCCGGAATGGCTGCGGCGCGACGCGTCGGCGGCGGCGGTGCCGATCAAACGAGTTTCCTGACCACCGACAGCGCACCCATCAGCAGCGGCTGGTGCAGCAGGTACACGGTCAGCGGCCACGTGCCGAGCCACGTCAGCACGCGCGGCGGCGAGCGGTCGAGCGGCGCGAACACGGCGGCCACCTTGAAGCCGTTGCGCGCCCACAGCGCGCCCAGTCCGGCGCCGATCAGCACCACGCCCAGCCAGGGAAACAGCGGCACGTAATCCTGGTTGTACGGCTTGCGCGTCACGAAGCCGAGCGCGTTCAGCGGCGCTTCGTTGAACGCCGGATCGGCGTACAGCAGCCCGGCTGCGAGCGCCGCGGCGCCGAGCAGCAGGTTCCACGCCCCGAGCATGCTCGAGGGGCGCGCGATCAGCAGCGCCACCGCCACGAAGTGCAGGATGCCGAACCAGATGAAGAGGGGGCCGAACACGATCCAGCTGCCGATGGACACGAGGACCGACGCGCCCGCGATCTGCAGCCAGCGGCGGAAGAAGTCGGCGAGCCGTGGCTTGTAGGCGGCGCGCAGCGCGAGGCTCGCGCCCACCAGCAGCAGGAACTGGGTGACGATCGCCGTGCGCCAGCCGACCCATTGCGGATCGACCAGCATCCGCACGCGGATGAAGCCGAAGTAGTTGAGGTCGTAGATGAAGTGGTAGACGACCATCTGCGCGACCGCGAAGCCGCGCAGAGCGTCGATGATCCGCAATCGGTTCGTTTCGGCCAACGGTCGCCTCGACACGCGTGCCGATAGGTTGCAGATGACGAATGCCATGGTCCGGCGCGCGCAGCGGATGCTACGCCGCGCGCGTCGATGGCTGAAGAATGCTGATCCCGCAGCGCGCAGCGCAAGGGTAGTCCAGCAAGCGCGGCCGGCGCGCCTTGCGTCGGTATACTTCGCTTTTACCGGCAGCGCCTTCTCGCAGGAAGGCGGAAGACCCATGACCAAGTACGTCTTCGTCACCGGTGGCGTGGTGTCCTCCCTCGGCAAGGGCATCGCCGCTGCCAGCCTGGCTGCGATCCTCGAGTCGCGCGGCCTCAAAGTCACCCTGGTCAAGCTCGATCCCTACATCAACGTCGATCCCGGCACGATGTCGCCGTTCCAGCATGGCGAGGTGTTCGTCACCGAGGACGGCGCCGAGACCGATCTGGACCTCGGCCACTACGAGCGCTTCATCAGCGCCAAGATGCGGCGCGTGAACAACTTCACCACCGGCCAGATCTACGAGTCGGTGATCAAGAAGGAGCG
>JAKORH010000217.1 GCA_029777935.1 Pseudomonadota bacterium | reverse complement strand
TCGCCGACGCCACGGGCGTGTTGCGCGGCGGCAACGCGGTGGTGTTTCGCATCGGTAGCGACGCGCTGAGCACGGCGCTCGCGATCATGGAGCTGGCGCTAGCGCCGGCGCTCAAAGAGGCGGGCTTGCCGCGCGGCGCGGTCATGCTCGTCCCGAGCGCGGCGCACGCCGCGGGCTGGGCGCTGTTTTCCGACTCGCGATTGGCATTGGCGGTGGCGCGCGGCAGCGGCCCCGCGGTCGCAACGCTCGGCGCACTCGCGCAGCAAGCCGGCGTGCCCGTGAGCCTGCACGGCACCGGCGGCGCGTGGATGATCGCGGCTGAGACCGCGAGCGCACCGGCGTTCGAGGCGGCGGTGTTCGCGTCGCTCGACCGCAAGGTGTGCAACACGCTCAACACCTGTTGCATCGTCGAGGCGCGTGCCGCGGAGCTCGTGCCGGCATTTCTGCGCGCGATGGCGCGGGCCGGCAAGCGCACCAACGACGCCACCGGCGCCTACAAGTTGCACGTGGCCTTGGGCACCGAGCGCCACCTCCCGAGCGGGCTGTTCGACGCGCGCGTGACCGTGCAGCGCGCGTCGGGCCCCGCGGACGAGCCGCAAGCCGAGCGGCTGCCGGTCGACAAACTGGGCGAAGAATGGGAGTGGGAGCAGACGCCCGAGGTCAGCTTGGTGGTGGTGTCCGACGTGGCTGAAGCCACCGCGCTGTTCAATCACTTCAGCCCGCACTTCGTGGCCACGCTCATCTCCACTAACCCGATCGAACACGACGCGTTCTTCGCGCAGATCGACGCGCCGTTCGTGGGCGATGGCTTCACGCGCTGGGTCGATGGCCAGTACGCGCTGCGCAAGCCCGAGCTGGGCCTATCCAACTGGCAGTTCGGCCGCCTGTTCGGTCGCGGCGGCATCCTCAGCGGCGACACCGTCTACACCGTGCGCACGCGCTATGTGACGCGCGACAAGACCGGATAACGTGCGCACGAGATGCGGATTGATCCTGCGTTCTCGTTGTTTTTAATTGAAGTTTTTGGCTCCGCCGCGGATTCGCAAGAAACCTGAGCAACCCGTGACAGGAGGTGCCGATAAGAGCCCGCATGAGGGCGACCTATGTATGACGGTTGTGATCGCTACGGCCGTGGAGAGAACGAACGGCGGTTCGAAGATAGCACGCACG